>JBMYWX010000039.1:0-17489 GCA_049607825.1 Nitrospirales bacterium | reverse complement strand
CGCAATGACACCACCAAACGCAGAGATCGGATCAGTGGCTCTTGCCCTCCCATAGGCCTCCACTCCAGTTTCTCCCAAGGCCACACCACAGGGATTATTATGTTTGACAATGACAACACCCGTCTCATCAAACTCCTTAACTAGTTCTAAAGCTGAATTCGCATCCAAGTAATTGTTATAAGACATGGCCTTTCCATGTAGTTGAGTCGCTCCAGAAATCGACGGTTCCCGAGAGTTGATTTCCCGGTAAAATGCGCCTTGCTGATGCGGATTCTCTCCATACCGTAAGCTCTGAACCTTCGTGTATTGGAGAGAAAGCTGTGATGGGAATTTACGATCGGGGGATTCACTTGCCTGTTGCTCTAGATAAGAAGCAATGAGCCCATCATAATGCGCCGTGTGACTAAACACTTTTCTGGCAAGTTCACGGCGAAGATCTAAAGAAACGGTGCCGGCTTGGAGGGCATCGAGTACCTGATCATAGTCTGCAGGGTCAGCAATCACGAGTACATCTTCGTGATTTTTAGCTGCCGATCGCAACATTGATGGTCCACCAATATCGATATTTTCAATCGCCTCCTCAAAACCACATCCTGGCTTTGCAATCGTTGCCTCAAATGGATACAAGTTCACAATCACCACATCGATAGGCTCAATCCCTTGCTCGTTCATTTGTTGGACATGAAGGTCTAACCGTCTTCGGCCTAACAAACCACCATGAATTTTAGGATGGAGGGTTTTGACTCGACCACCAAGGATCTCCGGGGATCCCGTATAGGCCGAGACATCGGTAACAGCAAGACCTTCATCTCTCAAGGCTTGAGCCGTCCCCCCAGTCGAGAGAATTTCCGCACCAAGAGCCACCAACCCTTTAGCAATTTTCACAACGCCAGTCTTATCAGACACACTGATTAACACTTTATTGACATGAGCCATAATGCCTACCTTTGTTTGTTCGTTTTGGGGACGTTTCCGCTAAGAGTATACACGGGAAAGGGTAGGTAGCTTATCAAATCGATTGCCAAGACTTCAATGAACATGTACCACATTCCTATCCAAAGTATCTGAATTCAAGAGGTAGAGGACCATCGGGAGCTATCAAGCTCAAACGCATCAAAAACATCTTAGGGATAGATGGTAAGCCTCGCTCTAACTGCATAATTTCATGAGTATTTATTTCTAAATTTTCAATCAAGTCGATTTGCTATTTTACCGAAATTTGTCTTGAACCCATGAAATACCTTCATCATTTCTGTTCAGTTACTCTTTCATAGATTTACTATATTGTTAATGAGAAAAACATGCCAAGTCTAGGAAGATCTTCTCTGGGAAAGTCCTGATTCATCGTCAACTCAAGAATTTCAACATGCTAGTATGAGCTTTCCAGTGTTCATCGCTCACGCTTGGGAAATGCTGCGAACTCTATCGTCCAAGCTAAATAACGCAATGCCCCTAAACGTCATGATTGATCAGGCATATTCCTTGACCATTCTTCATGACAGTAAGTGTGTTATTTGTTCACGAACATATGTCGAAAAGGGCATGGCGCATGTAAACCCTGGAGAAACAGCATTGAGAATGTGCATAGATTGTGAATCACCTTCAGTCACAAAATCCATTTCTAACTTCTTTTTCTGTACATCAATTAGCTGGGCCCGTATCCCAGGCCTTCCCCAAGTCGCATAATTCCTGGCTTCTATCCGTTGCGCTAAAGTTGATGCTAACCGCACTAAATGAGGTTGAGAATATTTTCTCATTTCTTGCAAAGCGAGACGCTTAAAGTCAAAACCTGAAGAAATCAATAGTCCAGTTTGCCGGATGAGTAAATCCATTAGCTCAGATATACGAAAATTTTCCATCCCTTCATACTGTTCTCTCCAGAAGGCCGGGATTGCAGTCGGGCCAATTTTTGCTTGGCCATCAACAGTTACAGTGACATGAACACCAAGAAACGGATTCTCTAAATTTGGCACAGGATAGATATTTGTTCGAAATGCCCCTGCAGGTTCATTCGAATAGAGATACAGGCCTTTGAACGGAAGAATCCGATAACGATCAGAAAAACCAAAATCTCTGGCAATCACATCAGCATAGAGTCCGGCAGCATTAACCACATACCCTGCTTCATACTGACCTTCAGACGTCACAATCGCATTCTTAGACTTCCCCTGATAGCTTGTCCCGTACTTCATCCTCACGCCCTCAACTCGAGCATCATGGACCATGGCCTCTAGAACCCTCATGGGGTCTACAGTAGAGGTTCTCGGTGAAAAAAGTGCACGCTCGCAAGTTTTCACACGAGGTTCAATTTCCTTCGCCTGGCCTTCAGTGATTTCTTCTAACTCAATGTTATTCGCCTGGCCACGAGAAAGTAGTTCATCCATTGCCGGATGATCGAACCGATCTTTGGCAACAACTAATTTCCCGCAATGATTAATGGGTAATCCTTTCCATTCACAATACCTTGTAACTAGTTGATTTCCTGCCTTCGTAAACTGCGACTTCAAACTGTCAGGAGTGTAATAGAACCCGGCATGTAATACTCCACTATTTCTTCCGCTGGCATGCTCTCCTGATGTTCCTTCTTTCTCAAGCACAGTAACAGAAGCATCCGCATAGTAACGCTTCAACTCTCTGGCAATATTAAGCCCAACAATTCCTCCACCAATCACAAGAAAGTCCGTAGTTTCCATATCATTCGCCTTATTAGGGTTAAGGCTCTATCTTCCCTTGCATGAAAGCCTTACCCCTCTTTTGAGGAATTGTTCAAGATCCACCCTTCTCTGGTTCAATTCACTAGTCATAAAATTCCTTCGCCGCCACATGGTTATACAAGAGAATTCATTCTCGTGTTTTGAAGAAAAGTTCAATCAATTGTGAACAATTACAAGAGTCGTCATCCATGCCAACAGTAAATTACCGGATCATTTTCATTGCATCTGTGCTCGCGATAACGCTGTTTCAGTTCTTCTCTCTTGATGATCAACAAAACTTACACATTGCAGTCAAAACAGGAGATCTCGATACGGTTCAGACTCTTCTCAAAAATGGAATCAACATCAACATAGAAACCGCACAAGGTGCTGTGCCTTTGCACTTTGCTGCACAAACTGGAAATTTGGCTCTCACCAGACTACTCATCACGCAAGGAGCTGATATAGAGAAACGATATCAAAAGCAATGGACGCCCTTACACCTCGCTGCTCAAGAAGGCCATGAGGAGATTGTAAGACTCTTGCTTGAACAAGGCGCAAAGCCCAATAACCAAGAATATGAATTCACTCCGTTACACTTTGCCGCACAACACAATTACCTCACCACCGCCAAAACACTGTTAATCTACCAAGCAGACGTCCAAGCCCAATACCGTAACGGATGGACCCCCCTGCATCTCTCCGCACAAGAAGGCCACGGAGAAATGGTCCAACTCCTTATTCACCATGGAGCCCAAGTAAAATCCCAAAACTCGATAGGTCTGACTCCTCTACATGCTGCGGCTCAACTTGGACATATACAGGTCATTCAAATTTTACTCGATCTCGGAGCCGACCCTTTCATCCAAGATTATGAAGGGAACACTCCTGCACAACTTGCAACGAAACTTCAACATGATAAGGCAAGTCATCTCTTGAAGGAGTTTATGCGTAAGTATAAACCTCTGAATAAACGGTATTGGACGAAACAGTCATCTCTAAATATGGATGTCTATGTAACAATCATGCCACGCTCTATTATGTCTCTAGCTTAATATTACGTTCCCCTAACCTTTCCTTCATCTCCTTAGACTTACGGATTTTCCATACAGGTCATGACACTCTGATTTTCTAAGGCTCTATCCGTAAGACGAATAATCTGACACAATATAGAGAAAAGATATTACGTTCAGCCAAACTATACGAGCTAATCTAATTTGATCTAGACGTCGTACTTTGGAAATGGGGATATATCTTGTGAGAGGTGCTTACCTATTCCCTCTTCTTTTACTTTTCGTAGCCTGAGATTTCGGAGGACTATCTAAATGACATTGCTCGACAAAGTTAGCTCATACTGCTTGATGATGAGTGCGCTCTCATTTGGTTGCTCGACAGGACCTCAGACAGTCCATTCCGAACAAGAAAGCCTCGGAAAAGGAATTGTTCTTGGATCGATAACTGAACAAAGTAAACAACAAACAATTTTCACATCTTGGCCTTCCTCCCTTACGGTTAAAGGACAAGTCAGCAAGATTGAAGGTGCGGCATATCTAGTGACAAATGCAGAAGGCCGCGAAATACGCCTTCCTGTTGACCAAGATACAATGATTGACCGACCTGCACATATTGGGGACTGGATTAAGGCTTACACAGACAGTAGCGGTCGGGCCTTACAAATTCGAAATGTTGATCAAGAAATGATGGAAAATGAAAGCTAGGACTAGCATTAATCAGAACACCATACTCAACAAATAGGAGGAATGGCGAAAATTATGGGAAAGGAATCACAGCAGAAGTTGTCACTGAAACCAGTGGTCCGGGGAATATCCCAAGAAAGATGACCCCGGCTATTGCACAGGCCAGTACAACGGACGTCGCAGGAGTCAGTGCCAAATGAGTGTCATTTTCTTGAGATTCGGCAGGTTCCCGCATATACATAACCATCACCACTCGAAGATAGTAAAAAGCAGAAATCGCAGCAAATATGAGCCCAATAACGGCCAACCATGCCAACCCGGCGTTGACAGCAGCCATAAATAAATAAAATTTACCCATAAAGCCTGCTGTTGGAGGAATTCCAGCCAAGGAAACCATGAAAACCATCATGAGAAAAGCCGCACCTTTGTGACGCTTTGACAGACCAGAGAAATCATCAAGCTCTTCTCCTTCCAACCCCCCACGTCGCAAAATTCCCACCATGGTAAATGCACCCAAGGTCATAAAAGAATATATGGCTAAGTAGAGCATGAGACTTGACACACCTCGGGCAGCGATGGGCTCACCGTTGGCTATGGACCCAGCCACAACAATACCAATTAAGGCATAACCGGCATGAGCAATACTAGAGTAAGCCAACATCCGCTTCACGTTCGTTTGGACAATGGCTACAATATTCCCAAGAGCCAGGGTGACTAAACACAACATCAAAATAAGCCCTTGCCAACTAGGTTTCACGCCTCCAAACCCTTCGAGCAAGACTCTAAGAAAAGCGGCAAAACTGGCAGCCTTCGATGCCACAGACATGAAGGCCGTCACTGATGTAGGCGCTCCTTGATAGACATCCGGAGTCCACATGTGGAAGGGCACAGCAGACACCTTAAAACCAAACCCAACAATCAATAACATTGTGGCCAAAAGAACCAGAGGGTCATCGAAACCTCGGGTGTTGATCGCCAGTGCAATATCCGTCAACTTCGTACTTCCCGAAACCCCATAGAGGAGTGAAATACCATATAAAAGAATCCCCGATGAGAACGAACCAAGAATAAAGTATTTTGCCGACGATTCAATAGATTTAGCCTCGAATCGTTTAAAACCAGCCATAATATAGAGAGGAATCGACATGAGTTCGATTCCCAAATATATAGTCAGAAGGTCCGCTCCTGAGACCATAATCATCATCCCAGCAAGAGAGAGCAGAATGAAGGCATAGTATTCGGCCAATTCAATCTTCTCTTCTTTTAAATAGGTCATCGAAAATAGAATCGTAAGACCACTGATCACATAGAGAAGAAGTTTCCAAAAGGCCGCATACGGATCAATGATAACCAGATCACTAAACGCCAAAGTGCGATCACTCAAATCACCCATGGAGATAAACAAGCACCCAACAAGCGTCCCGAGGCACAGCCACGCTAAATAGTCTTTTTTGGACGAGGGCGTGATTGGGTCAAGAACCAATAGGAGGCAAGCTGCTCCAACAATCAGGAGTTCTGGAAGAATAGCCCCTAGATCTATTAGTGATGGAGTCATGGATTAAGGCTTGAAGTCATTGAAGATGATTTAATACGAGAATTCCTGACAAACGACAGGTCAATGGCTCTTTGTTGGCTAATTCCCGGGTCAACGGTCATCACTTGGGCCTGTCTCTGAACAAGATGATCGACACTCGCATGCATGACATCTAATAACGGTTTGGGATACAGGCCAATCCAAAATACTAAAGCAACTAACGGAACCATCATTCCAAATTCACGTAGATTAAGATCAATAAGCATTGGCCTCATCTTCTCAGAAGGAGTACCGTACACGACTCGTTGAAGCATATACAGAATATAGGCCGCAGCTAAAATTATTCCAAGTGAAGCAAGCGTTGCCGCCAGTTTACTCCACATAAATGTTCCAACTAGCACGAGAAATTCACCTACAAAACTATTCATTCCAGGTAGCCCAACAGACGAGAGAGCAAAAATAACTAAAAATGTGGCGTACTTGGGCATTGACATAGCCAAGCCAGCATTATCAGCAATCTGCCGGCTATGAGTTCGCTCATAGATAATCCCAACACACATGAAAAGTGCCCCTGTCGTAATGCCATGATTGACCATCTGAAGAATCGCGCCTTCAATACCCTGTGCATTCAGCGCAAAAATGCCAAGAGTCACAAACCCCATGTGACTCACGCTAGAGTAGGCAATGAGTTTCTTGAGATCAGATTGAGCAAGCGCCATATATGCACCATAAATAATCGCAATCACGGACAAAGTCATCATCGCCGGCGTAAAAAGCTCAGTGGCATCAGGAAGCATTGGGAGTGAAAAGCGTAGGAATCCATATGTCCCCATTTTTAAAAGGACGCTGGCAAGAATGATACTCCCTGCCGTTGGAGCTTCCACATGCGCATCAGGCAACCAGGTATGAAAAGGAAACATGGGCACCTTCACAGCAAACGCCGCAAAAAAAGCCCAAAATAGGAGAGCCTGAAGACTTGGAGCATATTCGGCCTGACTCAATGCAAGAATATCAAAGGTGTTCCCGCCTTGAAAAAACAACACCAAGATGGCGACCAATAACAGAATACTGCCTGCTAAGGTATAGAGAAAAAACTTAATGGCGGCGTAGACACGATTGGGACCACCCCAAATCCCTATTAACAAATACATGGGAATGAGCATGGTCTCCCAAAAGACATAAAACAACACAAAATCCAAAGCACAAAATACACCTATCGTTGCAGCTTCCATGACTAACAAGCTAATCATGAATTCTTTGACTCTTGTCTCAATGGCAGTCCACGAAACAAGAATACAGAGGGGGGTTAAGAAGGTCGTGAGTAGCACAAGAGGCATACTGATGCCATCAATGCCTACAGCATAATTGACCGGTGGAGAACTGATCCAGAGATGTCGTTCGACAAATTGCATCCCAGCCGTAGCATTGTCAAACAACAACCAAAGCGGTAACGACGCCAAAAACACGAGACCGGAGAAGACAAGCGCAACCTGCCGAGCGGCACCTTCCTTGGCAAGAAGAATGGCCCCCACGCCAACAATAGGCAAAAAGATCACTAACGTCAGCCAAGGAAATCCACCAGATGGCATTGCCATATCAGTCATAAAATAATTATTCAGTTAAAGTAGAAGTAACAAATTATTTCTGCGCGATTCTGATTTTTTGTGTGCATGAGTTTCGTATGTCCAGAACTTCAAAAGAACACATACACTCCTAAGATCGCCACAGCTCCAACTGTCATGGCCAACGCATAGTTCTGGGTCTCACCACTTTGGAGCAGTCGAGTCATCCACCCTCCCCATGCTATTCCCCGAGCCATCCCATTCACTGCACCATCAATCACCGCCACATCAACGCGTTTCCACATTTGATCTGCAGCTTGAAACGTCGGATTCACTATGGTCTTATCGTACGCTTCATCGACATACCATTTACGTAATGAAAACTGGTAGAGCGATTGCCATTGACCGGCTAACCGATCCGGCAAACCAGGCGATTTCACATACACATAATATGCCGCCGCAATACCTATGAGGCCAAGTACTGTCGCGACAATCATAATGCCTGTCGCAGCCGCACCATGATGAAGATCTCCTCCAGCTCCTGGAATTGCTGGCTGAAGGAATTCGGGAATACCAATAAACCCGAGCACTAAACTCAAGGCAGCAAGAACGACGAGGGGATAGGTCATTGCCTTAGAAGGTTCATGGATATGCGAGGCATGATGAGGGTCAACACGAGATTCACCCCAAAACGTCACAAACACAAGCCGAAAGCTATAAAATGCTGTCATCATTGCCGTGAGCAATCCTAAAATAGTTAAGACTTTCCCTAAGTCTCCCGACATCCAAGCAACGGCTAATAACTGATCTTTACTAAACCATCCCGATGTAAAAGGAAATCCAGCCAACGCAAGAGAACCAATCAGAAATGTCCAATAGGTCAACGGTAATTTATCTTTCAATCCACCCATACGCTGCATATCTTGCTCATGATGAAGCGCAATGATCACTGAGCCACATCCTAAAAAGAGGAGGGCTTTAAAAGCGCCATGTGTGAGCAAATGATAAATACCCTCCACATATCCGCCTAACCCACATGCCATGACCATATAGCCCAACTGACTCATTGTTGAATACGCGACGACTCGTTTGATATCTGTTTGCGTCAATGCAATGGTTGCCCCGATGACCATAGTCAAACCACCCACCACCGCAACCACATCCATCGCCACAGGAGACAAATTATAGAGCGGCGCCAATCGTGCCACCATGAAAACCCCTGCTGTCACCATCGTTGCGGCATGAATTAATGCGGATATTGGCGTCGGCCCTTCCATTGCATCTGGGAGCCAGACGTGAAGGGGAACCTGTGCCGATTTCCCAATGGCCCCAACAAAAAGTAATAAACAAATCATCGTGATAGCTGAAACTTCCCAGATTCCACCGACAGAACCTAGAAGGTTGATCGTGGCATTCGCTAATTGGGGTGCAGCCTCAAAAACTGGTAAGTACGCCAAACTTCCAAACATGGCAAACACCAACAAAATTCCTAGCATAAATCCAAAATCGCCCACACGATTCACGACAAAAGCTTTGGTGGCTGCTGCTCGGGCCGACTGCCGTTCATACCAGTGACCGATCAAGAGATAGGAACACAGGCCCACCGCCTCCCAAAAGACGAACAATTGGAGAAAGTTATCTGACATCACAAGCATCAACATCGAAAAGGTAAACAATGCGATATTGCTAAAGAAGCGATCATAGGCAGGATCACCCTGCATATAGCCAATGGTGTAGATATGGACCAATGAACTCACGATCGTGACCAAGAGCAACATCGCAACAGTCAATCGATCAATATAGAGACCTAATTGGATAGCAAGGTCACCAGACGTCGCCCAGGTATAGAGCGGAAGATGAAGCGTAGTACCACTAGCAACCTCTGAAAAGGCAACAAGGGACAAAACAAAAGACAACAAAACAGCTGGGACAGCTATCAGATGGCTGCGACCTTTGAAGTATTGGCCAAAGAGTCCAATGCTGATAAACGCGAAAAGTGGGAGGAGAGGAATTAAGACGTAGGGCATGGGCTTACCACTTCAACAGCCGAAAATCATCCACATTAATACTCGTGGTATGCCGATATAGAGCAATAATGATGGCTAACCCTACGGCCACCTCCGCGGCAGCAACCGTCAGTGCAAAAAAGACAAAGACTTGCCCTGACAAGTTCCCGAGGTAGGAAGAGAAAGCAACAAAGTTAATGTTGGTTGCATTCAACATCAACTCAATGGACAACAAAATAACGATAATATTGCGTCGTGTGAGCACACCCACTAAGCCGATCAAAAAGATCAATCCACTTAACACTACATAATAGCTAATTGGAACAGTCATCAGGACTTCTGATCTAAAATACCTTTTTTGGAAAGAATCACGGCACCAACCATTGCAACAAGCAAAATCAATGAGGCCACTTCAAATGGAAATAGATATGTGGAAAATAACACCTGGCCAATGGATCCAGTATTGCCAATTGCTGGGGCAACAGTATCGATAGATGCCGAGGTGGAAAAAATTGGCCCCTTACTCTGCAGCACCAGTATAATAGCTTCGGTTAGTAACGTTGCCCCCAAAAACATGGCAATTGACGCTTGCCGATGCAATCGCTCTTCTCGTTTGACATTAAGCAACATCACGACAAAGAGGTAGAGAACAAGAATGGCCCCAGCATACACAATGATTTGAACGGCCGCCAAAAATTCTGCGTGGAGTGTGACGTAGAGCCCTGCCACATGAAAGAACATGACCAAGAGTGACAGCGCGCTATAAATGGGATTGCGCAAGGCCACGACTAAGGTAGCGGTCAAAACAATCACACTAGCGAAGTAAAAAAATATAAGAGTTTCCATGTTCTAACGAATCCCTCTCGTGCGTAGCCGATCCCTTCACGCAAACTGGAGATAATCACATACAGTATAAGAGACTTATCATGGTTCAGCTATGGGATAGATTCCCTCCTCTAACAGCAAGGTATCATCTTCCCAACAATGAGCATTTCGCACGCCGGGAAGGTATGGCTCAACTCTCCTTTGGTGGAAGATTTTGGAAGGCCACATTGAAGTGGGCAACATTAGGATGTTGAAACTCGAGGCGTTTCTCACGAACAGGGAAAGACCGATCCCCGATCGCCAATAGCTGTTGCTTATCCAATTGGAGATTCCGCTTATCATACACGGCCCATTCGAACTCCCGCGTCATGCCTAACGCATCGACTGGACAAGCTTGCACGCAGAGCCCGCAAAATAGACACCGTGTCATATCCATATAATATTCTTTTGAATACCGCTTGGTTGGCTCGCCGGGTACTTCCGCACTCACCACGCGAATCACTCGCGAAGGACATGCGGCTTCACATAGATCACAGCCTACACATTTCTCAGTTCCATCATCATATTTGAGAAGGGCCAACATTCCACGATAATTCTCAGGAAGTGGTTTCTTCTCATGTGGGTACTGAAGCGTGATGGGCCTATATCTCAGAAGGTGCGACATCGTGACTTTCATGCCTAACAAAATTTCATAAAACGTCAGTGACTTCATCCATTCTTTAAATGTCATATGAAACTCGCTTAACCCTTATGACCCAGGAAAAATATACGCCAAAATAGAGGTCAGGACTATATTGCCAATCGCAATTGGCAACAACACCTTCCAGCCAAACCTCATGAGTTGGTCATAACGCAATCGAGGCAGCGTGGCTCGAATCCAAAAGAAGAAAAACAAAAAGGTCGCAACTTTGACGGCGAACCAAAAAATCCCAGTAATCCATGCAAATGAGCCTGATGCTTGAAGAAATGCGAATGGTGCGTGCCAGCCACCGAAAAACAACACAGTCGCGACGCACGAGACCAGGATCATATTGGCATATTCTGCCAAGAAGAAGAAGGCAAATCGCATCCCACTATATTCAGTAAAAAACCCTGCAACTAACTCGCTCTCTGCTTCCGGCAAGTCAAACGGAACTCGATTCGTTTCTGCAATGGCAGAAATAATGAATACCCCGAATGCAATGGCTTGCGGAAACGGGAACGCAAAGAAGTACCAGTTCCAAAATCCACCGGCCTGAGCTTCCGTGATAGCCACCATGCTGAGTGAGCCAGTCAACAACAACACACCAACAATCGAGAGACCAACATTGAGCTCATAACTGATAAGTTGTGCAGCAGCCCGTAACCCACCCAATAACGAGTATTTACTATTCGATGACCAGCCTCCCAGGATAATGCCGTAGGCACCGATAGACGTAAATGCCAAAATGTAGAGGATGCCAATATTAATATCACTAATAATAAATGGTTTAAATTCAACATCGAAAATTTCAACAGTCCAATTTGGACCGAAGGGAATCACCGCAAATCCGATCAATGCAGGAACCAGTGACAGCACTGGAGCCATCATAAACATGATTCTATTCGCTCCTGATGGAACAATATCTTCCTTAAAGAACAGCTTGAGTCCATCAGCAACTGGTTGCAAAATGCCATAGGGTCCAACTTCCATCGGTCCCATACGATCTTGCATCCAGCTCAACACTTTCCTCTCCAAGAGTGTGAGGACAGCTACTGTGAGTAAAACCGTCACCATCACGACTCCAATTTGGCTCAATGTGAGTGCAAGTCTAATAGGAATATCTAACACGAGACGACTCCAAGTTTAGTGATAGTAAGTTTGCGACACATCAGCAATACCTTGAAAAACTAGATTCACTATGCAATCTTAGCCACCTCAACGTGCGTACATTTAAAGTACGGCACATGAGTATCGGGATCTACCGATACCATGAGCAACGTTCGAATGTCTTGATCAAAATGCTCAGGAAAAAAGACCACACCAAGGGGTAAGCGATCAAGCAATTTGACTGTTGTCGTAATCTGCCCTTGCGAATTCGAGACACGAACATTATCCCCACAGACAATTCCCAGTCTGACCGCATCTTCAGGATTCATAGTCAGCATTCCTTGACCTTGAATTCGCGTCAACCCTTTTGCACGTGTCGAGAATTTCCCTGAATGAAAGATCGACTGCCCCACATGGAGCACCAATTCTTGCGAATCTTTTTTCAGTGGAAGCTGATACCGCGTTGAAAGGTCTTGCTTAAAGTCTTCTTTTAGGTAGTGCCTCATCGTATCAGCACAAGGCTTAGGAGGAAGGGGAGAAGGGCCAAGTGTCCGCGTCCCTGGAATAACAGCACGCATTTCCTTCCCAAGCGATTTCACACTTTCATACTCGATTGGATGGTCCATCATGACAGAAAGTGCAGAAAAAATTTCCCAATCTGGACGACTCTCACCGAGTGGCTCAATGGCCTGTCGAACAGCTTGCGAGTGTCCTTCAGTATTGGTAAATGTGCCATCTTTTTCAGCATACGAACATGCCGGCAACACTACATCAGCTAACTTTCCCGTTTCGGTCAAAAACAATTCCTGACAAACCAGAAAATCGAGGTTTCCAAGAGATTCTTCCACGCCAGCAGTCTGAGGGAGCGAGCTTACAGGGTTTTCTCCAACAACAATCATGGCCTTTACACCCCCGTTTTTCGCCTTATCAAGCATGTCGATAAACGAGCATCCTTCACCAGTTGGTAAGGGATGTCCCCACAACGTTTCTACGCTCTGACGTGCTTCCTGAGATTGGACAGTTAACGCACCTGGAAGAAACTCGGCTATGGCTCCCATTTCAATCGAGCCTTGATCGTTATTTTCTTCTGCAAGGGGAGCAAGTCCACATCCAGGTCGATTAAGCTTACCGGTCATGAGGAGTAGATCTAAGAGATTCACCATCATGCCGTAACCACCCTGGCTTCGAAGAATACCCTGCCCAACAAGAATCACAGCCCGTTCAGCATTGAAAAAGGTCTTTGCGGCACCTTTGATCAAAACTGAAGTGAGACCTGTTCGAGACTCAATATCATCCCATGAGATAACATCAAGATGCCCCTTGATTCCCTGAACATAGTCGTTGGACTTTTCCAACAGACCCGAATCGATAAGGTTTTCTTCCATCACTGCTTTGAGAAGACCAATGACCCCAGATGCAAATTGATCAGGAGACACTGGCAAATGATGCGTTGACAAGAGCGTGATATTACTAATGGTACCAATGGAAGGCTCTAGGGCTTCCAGGGTAATCAACTCAGCCCCATGACGTTTCACTGCTTCCTTAACCTTAAGCCCAGTGATCGGATTCGTCTCAGTGACATTTGTCCCAACTAAGCACACAACGTCCGCCGCGAGAATATCTTCGTACGCGACTGTCCAGCAATGCGTCCCTTGAACTCGACGAAGTGCTTGCACTCCATTAATATGTCCATATCGAGCACTACTGTCCAGTTGATTCGTCCCAATAACCACTCGCATGAACTTTTGAAACAAGTAAAGATCTTCATTAGTACATCGTGATGAAATCAAACCGCCAATAGCGTCAGAGCCATTCGTAGACTTTATCTGGGACAATTGAGAGGCAACCACCTCCAACGCCTCCTCCCACGTGACTTCAACCAAAACCCCATCACGACGCACAAGGGGAAATTTCAAACGATCTTCATGAATATTGGCATGATACCCGAAATACCCACGAGCACAGAGATCTCCATTATTTCGCCCAGCCCCTAGAGTAGAATTTACTTCGATGAGATCATTTCCCTTAGCTTGAAAAGTCAGACGACAACCATCTCCACAATATCCACATGTCGATTCAGTGCGCTTCAGCATCCAGGGCCGGAAATCATACATCGACAATCGGCTGGTAATAGCCCCAACAGGACAAATTTGCACGCACCCACCACAGAATTCACAATCCAACTCATGTGCGCCAAATGATTTTATTTTTGTCAGTGTGCCACGACCTGCAGGGGCTAGAGCCCGCACATCCATAACCTCGTCGCAATATCGCACACAGCGCAGACATTGCACGCATCGGTTCATTTGCGTCTCAATAACTGGGCTAAAATATTCTTTTTGAAACACCCGCTTCAGCTCAACAAATTTTGTACCGGATGCCGTATACTCATGAGAAAAGTCTTGCAAATCGCATCGCCCCCCCTGGTCACACACCGGACAATCGAGAGGATGATTCGCAAGAATAAAGTCCAGCACCGACTTCCGAGCCTGTTCGACAGTAGACACTGAAGAACGAACAACCATACCATCTGCAACTTGTGTGCTGCATGAGGTTTGAAGCCTTGGCATTTTTTCAACCTCAACCAAACACATCCGACAGTTGGCATCTGGTGCAAGTTTCGGGTGATAGCAAAAGTGCGGAATCATGACACCAACTTGACGAGCAGCTTCAATCACTAACGTACCCTTAGGCACAGAAGTCGTCACATCATCAATCGTAACTGTCACCATCTCAATAGCTGCTTGTTTGCTCATCTCAACACCTAGGCCTGACTCAACACTGGGATTTCCTGTTTCACTGGCCTCGCTTCTTCCGCCTCTCGAATCAATTCTTCATACTCTGATCGCCAATGCCGCATCGTACTCACGATAGGAGATACTTCAGCTTCACCAAATGCACACACGGTTCGACCTTCAATGCTTTTACAAAGGTCTAACAATAGGTCAAGGTCCGACATACGTCCCTCTCGTCGCCAAATCCGTTGTAGCGTTTGTACTAACCATGAACTACCCTCTCGACAGGGAGTACATTTCCCACAGGACTCGTGATAGAAAAACTCCATCAACCGAAGGGCAGCCCAAACCATGCTGGTCCCTTCTTCCATGACAGTAATTCCTCCGGAGCCAAGCATGGACCCAGCCATCGCCAGTGACTCGAAATCCATTTTGACGTCTAAATGCTCAGGCTTCAAAAATGGAGCGGAAGCACCGCCAGGAATGAAGGCCTTAAGCGCCTTATCTCCTCGCATTCCACCACCAACTTCATAGATCATCTCTCTGAACGTGACACCCATAGGCACTTCATAGTTTCCAGGTCGTTTGACATGCCCACTCAGACAGAATATTCGAGTGCCCGTCCCCTTTGGTGGAGAGCCTATTGACGCGAACCATTCAGCGCCACGATTGAGGATATGAGGAATATTGGCTAACGTTTCAACATTATTCACAACCGTGGGTTTCTGATAAAGTCCATGCGTAGCAGGAAAGGGTGGTTTAAAACGTGGCTTTCCACGCTTGCCTTCTAGGGATTCCAGAAGCGCCGTTTCTTCGCCGCAAATGTACGCACCGGCTCCACGATGGACATATACATTGATCGTCTTTCCACTTCCTAAGATATTGCGTCCCAGGTAACCAGCTTGTTTCGCATCTTCGATCGCTTGGTCTAATATTTTGGCGCCAAGCCAAAACTCACCACGAATATAAATATACGCAGTCTCTGCACCAATGGTGTAGCAAGTAATCGCCATCCCTTCTAACACTTGATGAGGGTCTCGCTCCATTAACTGACGATCTTTAAATGTTCCAGGCTCACTCTCATCTGCATTGCAACACAAGAATTTAGGGCCAGGGTGATCCTTAGGAATAAAACTCCACTTCACCCCAGTCGGAAATCCTGCGCCACCTCGCCCACGAAGACCAGATTGTTTCACCGTATCAATAATATCGCTTGGATCTACCCCTCCTAAAACTTTCCGAAACGCTTGGTACCCACCAGCCTGCTCATACTCTTTCAGCGAACCAGTGTATCCTGGCTGTTCCATATTTTTAAACAGAATCTTTTCGTATTCAGGCATTGGATTAAGACTTCACTTTCTCAGGGAACATAAACGGCCCACTCTTCATCGAACAAGAACCATTCTGTTTCAATTCGTCAAGAATCTGGCCAACCTTTTCTTCAGTCAGACGCTCGTAATAATCATCGTTAATCTGCATCATGGGACCGGTGCCACATGATCCTAAACATTCGACCACGCTGAGAGTAAAATTCCCATCTTTGGTTGTTTGGCCAGAGGACACATCTAACTTTTTTTGAATCCACTCGACAATGCTATCAGACCCCACCAACGCACACATCAATGATCGACAGACTTGCACGTGGAATTTCCCAATAGGCTTAAGATTATACATGGAATAAAACGTCACGGTTTCAAAAACTTGGGAAGGCGTCAGCCCCAAAATCTTTGCGATTTCCTTCATGGCTGACTCGCTCACATACCCCTCTTCTCGTTGAGCAATATAGAGCAGTGGTAGAAGCGCAGAACGCTTCACGAGATAGCGGGACAACAGTTCATCTACTTCGTCTTTATATTTATCAAAAATCATAATAGAATTTTCAGTCAACGTACTGGATTACTACCTGTCGCACTCACCCATAACGATGTCATAGGTTCCAAAAATCGTAATAATATCCGAAATGAGGTATCCCCGAGCCATATAATCAAATGCACCCATGTGGACAAAAGAGGGGGAGCGGATTTTCATTCGATAGGGCCGTGGACTTCCATCACTAATCAGGAAAAATCCCAGCTCACCTTTTGGGACCTCAGTCGCACAATAGGTCTCGCCCTTTGGAGGTTTAAATCCTTGCGTAAAAATAATGAAATGGTGAATGAGGCTTTGCATGTCACGCATCACATCAGGTTTTGGTGGGGGAATTACCTGCGAATCTTCGGCAATGATTGGGCCTTCAGGAATTTGCTCCAGACATTGCTCAATAATTCGAGCACTTTGACGCATTTCTTCAACACGAATCCAGTACCGATCATAGGTGTCGCCCTCTTTTCCTACCGGCACTTCCCACTCCACTCTGTCATAGACTCCATAGGGCTCCAATTTACGAACGTCATAATCCACGCCAGATCCTCGAAGACTCGGACCAGTCAGGCCAAAATTTATCGCATCTTCTCCTGAAATCACCGCCACACCCTTTGTGCGAGCTAACCAGATGCGATTGTTTTTTAATAGAGTATCGTATTCTTCAATATGCTCAGAAAATGTTTGTAAAAATTCCTTCAAGCTGGCAATGATTTCTGGCGTAAGGTCGCTGTCAACTCCTCCAAAACGGAAATAGTTTAACGTCAAACGAGCCCCGCATAGCTTTT
>JBMYWX010000038.1:0-17607 GCA_049607825.1 Nitrospirales bacterium | reverse complement strand
TCAGTTCAGCAAAAGGGGTAATCTGGGTTGGATGGTTATTGTGTTGAGATTCTAATTGTAATGCGTTCTTTTCCACAATCTGTATCGCTTTCTCCAGGGCTTCATTAAAGTAATCGCAAATGTGATTGTCCTTCAGTCTGGAGAGTTCCTTTAAATCAAGAAGGACCTGTCGAGTCCGAGGAGACATCCCTGCGGTCAATACCGCCACTTCACGACGATTGGCGGCTTCAATTAAATCGCCCAATGCGTAGGCTCCTGACAAATCTAACTCATCCAGCCATTTACATCGAATGATAAGAACATCTTTTCCTTCAAGATGTTCGACCGTTTCATTCAGCCAATCGATTGCTCCGAAAAACAATGGCCCATGCGGCCGAACAAAAAGAATTCGATCTCGAACTAAATTTTCAAATCGACCACTGAGTTCTCCCATATTGCCCTTACTTTGGCTCGCTTTTCGAGCATAGTCTTTGGCTAAGGCAAAGATGAGATCTTCTTCATCTTGTTTTACATCTTCATTTCGTCGGTTGAGGTCGGCCTTATAGCGATCGGCCTGATCTTTTACGAAACGGAAAAACGCCACGGCAAGTCCCATTGCCATAGCTGAGAGCAAATTCCAAAAGACGGTCATGAATACGACCAGACCGAAGACCATTAAATCAGATATTGGCAATCGTCGGACGACGGGAAGGACTCGCATATCCAGAATGTCGTACCCGGCCTTGAGGAGAATTCCCGCCAAGGCAGAAAGCGGGATGGACGCGGCCAGAGGGCCAAGACCGAGAATTAACGAGAGCAGAACAAGGCCCATCGTAATCGAAGACAGTCGAGTGCGGGCTCCGCTTTGGATATTTACAACGCACGGCATCGTATTCGTAGCGCCTCCTAATCCTCCAACCAATCCTGAAAATAAATTGGCTGATCCTTGAGCGACCAATTCTCGGTCGCTGTTGTGATGCGTGCCCGTCATATTGTCGACAATGAGAGAGGTCAGCAGACTGTCGAATATACAGAGGCCAGCGAGTGCTGCCGCTGGAACAAAAGCTGATTCCAGCAGTGTGAGATCTGGAATGTACAGTTCCGGTAATCCCGTTGGAATATCTCCGATTTGCGGAATATTTAATCCGAGCAAGACCGTCACGCCTGTTCCAATTAATAATCCGATCAAAGGGCCTGGCAACCATGGAACAGGGGAAATCTTCGGCCACACCATGACAATGAGTAAAGTTAAGACGCCGACCCCCACAGCTTCAGGTGATGCTTGGCTGAAACTTGAGGGTAATTTAGTGATAGCAGCCGTGATGCTTTTTGCTCCAGGAAGCCCCAAAAAAGGATTGAGTTGAAGTAACATATATAAAATACCCAACCCGGTCATAAACCCAGAAATAACGGAATACGGCGTGAACTTTATAAACTGTCCGAGCTTGAATACTCCCAGAACAATTAAAATGCACCCCGCAAGAGCGATGGTCGTAAAGATGAGGACAAGATTAGGAGAGCCATCAGGCAATTGATTGGTCTGAGCAATGGAAAGAATTTGAATGGTCATTGGCCCTGTAGGGCCACCTACCGACCAGGCCGATCCGCTTAATGGACCCGCGACGAGGCCCGCCGCGACAGCCGACCACATCCCAGCAATGGCTCCGAGGCCGGAAGCCACTCCAAAAGCCAGGGCCATAGGAAGCACCACCATTGCCACTGTAATACCGGCCAACACGTCATTTCGGACATTGCTACCCATGCCGTTGAAGTTTTCTTTAAAGTTAAAGTCTGCGAGATAGTCTCGGATATTTGTCATAAGCCGATTCATCTATGTACTCCTCAGCCAACTGGGAACAGACGATATAATTCTCTAAATACATTCTGAATGAGACTGACAGGCCATTTGTAAGATGGTGATTCCGCAAGTCACATGCCAACACACAAATTGAATGCCATGACCCAAAAAACTTTGAGATTTTTCACGGTATCTTTTATGTTCTCTCACAAAAAACTCTTGGCACAATTTTTTGTCTTGTTCCTGCGGAGAAAACATTGTGCGAATTCGTACGCAGTGTCCTGTGCGAAAATTAGAGGTATTACGAACTGAGGATTGCAGTAGACCTTGTATCGTTGAAGCATTTTTATCTAGGTCCATAGAATTGTATAGGGTCGAGAGGTGTTAGAAGGTAATTGTAGCCATGGTATACACATAATCCACGTCGGTTGTTCCCGGGCTTTGAGGAACTCGATCAAAATACGAACCCTTAAAGAAACGTGCATAGCCAAGTTCGAATGTTAGACGTCGAAGATAGCCAGTTTGAGGAGCCCAATTTATCGATGTATCGAACAAATTTCCAAGAAATGTCCCTGCTTGTCCAGATGGATCCCGCAGGCCACTACCGACGAAATTTCCACGACCATTAGCTAGCCAAAATGTGCGGTGAGATACCATCCATGTAATCGTAGAGGTCGGGTTGAGTGTGGTGCGAAATCCAATAGGTGATAAAATGTTTGAGGGAAAGATAATGCCCAAAATTCCCGTTGGTCCGTATTCTGCTCGGCGTTTTGTGAATAAGAAATCGAAATTTTTTCTTGGGTTTTTATCTCCTGATGCGTAGTCAAACAAATACGTTAGTCGCCATGGCCAATTCGTTCCAAAGCTATACCCGATCTCCCCATGATGCCGATGAGCAAAGTGATGGGTACGGCCCACTTCTCCTACTTGATACATTGACTCTATTTCATAATCCATTTGTTCTCGAATAGGGTCAGTAAATACCCGAAATCCTATTGTAGACAGGTCACGTTTTTGGAGATGACCGCCTTCGTTCAATTGAAAGAAATACAACTCTCCATTGGCCCAGGGGACATGGCGACTAGAAATCGCCGCGCCCGAAAAGTACGATATAGGAGTGCTGGAGTCCAAGCTGACACTGTGGCGTTGAACGGGTCGTGTGATGAAGGCTCGAATACCCCAATTTGAGTTGTTATCCCCCTCTAGGGTCAATTGCACCCCGTCAAATGTTGGCGTAAAGCTACCAAACCGATGGCCGGCCACGAGACGTCCTTTTCCAAAATCCATAATTAAACGTCCGACTTCCAGCCTGCTAGAGACCCCGGTTCCCAAAAAATTCTGAGATGCCAAATCAATATGGAGTTGGAAAATATCCAGATGGTTGACGAAGATTGGTGATCGATCCTGTCCCCGATCGGCCAGAGGCGCGCGAAAGTCAGCCACTTCAAATGTGAAGCGAATTGGGTCCCAGATATTTTTAATCCTAAGGAACATTCTTGTCTGTTGATGAATCTGTTGATTGCTCCCGGCCGTGCCTCGAGTAAAGCTCTGATTAAATGTTTCGTAGCGTGTTCGATGTTTAATGCTCAGGTCCAGCCATTCAGGTGTGACAACTGAATGGGGGTGAGGTTGCTGAATAATTGTACTTAAGAGATCATCGTCACTCTGGAATTCCTTGGTGTGCTTGTCAGCTGCGAGGGCCATTTCTTCACATGCAACCCAGCTTATCGTGAGAAGGCTTGTCAGACATATAATCAATATTTTTTTCAATGTACCCTTATAATGAGCTTGAGTGAAAAGTTGTGCTAACCCGCAGGCGAAACATGTTTCTCCACGCAAAACTAATACCAACTAACGACATTTCTCTGATTCCTAGTAAAGAAGTTGGTGAATCGAAGAAGGGGCAGTTTTTTTCAAGCGCTCATTGATCGTGTTCCTTCAATCTATAAGTGAACGTGCATACTCCTAGAAATAGACGTACCTTCCCCCCCTTTCTTAATATGACCTTAAGCTGGGAACTATATTTAATGTATTGATTTCTTAAATTCTTGCACGACCTAATACGGAGTGCCAATTCACACTTACATTCCTGTGCATCATCGCACAGTAACCAATATGTAGACGTTCACAGGATATTCATATTCATGACGTAAAATTCGTAAAATAGAGCAGTATCAATGAATCTAGAATATAGAATGCCAGAATTTTTTCCTGAGATGTTGTGAGTATGGAGTTTGCATTTTAGCCAAGCGTATGGCTCAGCCTGTTCTTGATACATAAGCAAGCTTTCTCTGTATCGATGAAAGTTGGAAAAATAGGAAAATCATTGAAAATCTTACAGGGAAAGACGAGAGTGAAAGTGTGTGTGTATTTCATAATGAAGGATAAAAGATGCGTGCAACTATTTATGTGACCGATGATGACCGAAACGTCTGTTCTGCGTTGAGTCGTAGGCTTGTGAGAAAAGGGCACCTCGTGAGAAGTTTTCATTCGGGACAAGAACTTCTTGAGGCATTGGATTATGAAATGCCAGATCTGCTTTTTTTGGATCTCAAAATGCCAGAAATGGATGGGTTGGAGACACTACGAAGGGTGCGGCAAGCCATACCCAACACGCTGGTTGTCATGTTGACAGCCTATGGGAGCTTAGAAGATGCTGAAGAAGCGTTGAAGCTTGGCGCTTATGATTTCTTGATCAAGTCCGTTGATTTTTCTACGGTTGAGCCGGCCTTAGAGCGATCCCTCGATTACCTAGAGCTCCGTCGCCAGGTTGAGCGCGCTGTTTCAGAAAAACAACGTCAATTTTCTTGGAAGCAAGTTATTGCGCTAAGTCCATCGATGGCAAAGGTCACTCAAAAACTGAAATATCTTTCTGAAGGGGACACGCCGTATGTTTTTTTCCAGGGAGAAGTCGGAACTGGAACAGAGTTTTTAGCTCAAGTCTTTCATTATAATAGCCACCAACATCGTGGTCCGTTTGTCATTGTGAACTGTACGGAACAAAACGGAGCTCAGCTTGCCTACCAATTGTTTGGGTATGAAAGAGGAGCCTTTAGTGGAGCGAATCAGGCCATGCCAGGGGCCTTTGAATCTTCCGATGGTGGAACTCTTTTTATTGATGAAATAGAACACCTTCCTCTCGGCGTGCAAGCATCTTTGGTTCAGGCTATCCACGCTCGTTTATTTTCTCGATTTGGAAGTCAAGACCTTCTTCCTCTCAATAACCGTGTCGTGATGGCGAGTACCGTTGCATTAGATCAAGCAGGGAGAGAAAACCTATTTCATCCTGAATTACAGTCCCTTCTTGTGAAAAATCAAATTGACATTCCGCCTCTTCGAGAACGCAAAGAAGACATTATTGCCTTGGTCATGAAAAATATTTACACATATTGTGAAGAAATTGGCCGTCCAAAGGTCGACGTTGATTCTTCAGTGCCTGCGCTTTTAGAAAATTACAGATTCCCTGGAAATATACGAGAGTTGGAAGCTATGGTGCGGAGGGCATTGTTGTGCGCGGATGGTCCCATTCTTACGGCTGTGGATTTTTCTCCTCAACATACAGGGGACATCGAAAGCGATTCTAAGGCAAGCATTGTTCGAATACAGTTTGCGCTTGGTCAGCGCAGTCTTCAGGAAGTTCAAGGGATGATCGTTCACGAAGTTCTCCGATTGGTCGGCCAAGATAAAGAGCAAGCAGCACAGTATCTCCAGATTTCCACACAATCTCTCGATCAGCAGATCCTGTCATCTGAAGAGTCCACACAAGTCGCCAAACATTCTTAAGGGGTTTTACAGCTTTGTTTGCATTCGTTTTAACTTACTGGTGTAAGAATCGCCAAAAAGTGAGAAAGAGCTCCGAAATGATGTTCGGAACTTTGTTGCAGTTACTTCCTACCTTTTAACATTCCATGACCGTTTTTTATAAACTGTCTCTGTAATGCATATTATATATGTTGTAGTGAGAGCATGTTTCTCTTCACTAATGGTTTTGCGCACTCTCTAAAGTGCATTTTCGCTCGTTTGCCCAATCTTTCTCTACCGACTCATGCCAATATAAGAAAAAGTCTAGTTAAATCAATGATGTCTTTCATAATAATCAATTGATGTTTATTGGCATTACCTTTGCCTTCTATTTCTAGTATGTCTAGGAACTTAAATTATTATGAGAAAATGAACTCAACAAGGATTTCATGATTATGCAAGTACTCCAAGAGCGCAGTATTTCTTCAACATCACTATCGCCAGAAACTTCTCCTTTTAGAGATGCGCTAACTCGGTTTTTCCCGGGTTCTCGCCTAAGTAGAGACTTCGTGGATGATTCCATCGATATCTTACGTCCGTTTGGGTTTCAACCAGATAATACTCTGGCTTGCGTCAGTGTATGCCGAGATGAATTGACCCGACCATTTGTTAATAACATTAATGATGTCTGGGGTAATGTATTTGACTGCTCAAGTTTGGCGGGTATGTTGTATCTTGGAGTCACAGGATTTAAGGCCGCACATCACCATGCGCCGAATGCTGACGGCACTGAACGATACGTGTATTTCGCGTTTCCCCACATCGCGATTGATGAATATGGGATCCCAGGAAATTGTCGACGTCCAGGACGTCATGATATGTCTCATGCATGTGGAGCCCTTCTGAATGTTCAGTTGGACTTGGCTCAGGGGGCAGTTGAATTGGAGCTGAACCAGGATGATCTTGAGCAGAGTCTCTTAAAGCAACGTTTGTTTAGGAGCCTGCGGTATAGAGAACCGACTGATTTGGTTACTCTGACAAAGGTCGCCCATCGTGTGATTCGGGAAGATCTTGAGCGAATGATTCAATTGACCGAAGATAGTTCTGTTTTTCCGTATGCAGTCTTTACGGGTGTTCAAATTCATGGTCCGGACAACCAAACATGGATATGGACGGACACTCCATATGTAATGTCCGATGGTTCTCGAGAAACGTTACATGGGATGATTCAACCATTTTAACGTTTCTGCTAGAGCATACTTCGAATGTATTCATATCTACTCTGTACAACGAAAGCCTTCGGTCTGGCATCCCGCTGCATAATACACACTTATTTTACAGAACGAGTTATTACGCACGATGGTTTTAGTTTAAAAACGCACAATGTATGAATAACGAAGGCCTGAAATTCTACCAGAACCATTTATAAGTCCTGAAAATGTTGGTTTATTTTTCTGGAAAATCTGAAGCTAGTCTCATGGTATTTCCTTTGCACATTGAAATCAATACAACACTGATAACCCTATAAAAGGAGTATTATCCACGATGGAAGCCTTTACACTTATATTACTTGTGACTTGGGCCATATTTGCTAGATTTTAATCTAGGACTACACCGGCTTCTCAAATTTTACATGGATGTTTGCCATCTCACTTAAGCACTTGCTTAAGGTTATGGCATTTCATCAAATTCTGTCTTTAGTAATTCCTGTCACCCTTGTGTTTCCAACTATCGACCCTTGACTTGCTTCTGAGCTCTATCGATCTCATGCGAAGTTCTGGCATTTTGAACCTCGTGTTCCCCAAGAGATGCCCAGCCTTGGTCCAATTGTTGTGTGATCAAACTTGCGATGACAACAACATCGTTGTGGTATCTTTACGAGGTCTGAAAGTTTGGTCATCTTCGTGTACGTTAAAAGTAATGAATGATGGGTGTCATATGAAATCTCGATTCCTCAATGGATCATCGCTCGATCTCAACTTTGAGCTCGTTGGCAAATTTTAGCAAGCGCGTTGAATGTCAATATGGCCAATTTCCTTTCGTTTGTGCGCTACCCCTATTTTGAATGATTTGATCAATCGACTTTTTATATGAAAGCCTTGTCTCTGTCAGTAAATATCTTTAGAGTCCCATAGTATTCTAACCTTAAGGGACTAGAAGAAATTCATGACTGAAAAACCATGGCTGATGGCTAGTTTGATTGGCCTATTGTCTTTGGGCATTGGATGGGGAATCGGTTCTCAGCGACCAACAACTGATGGGATTGCTGCACGAACGGTCGGAGATTATCTACATGCTGTCATCGAAGCGGACCGTACATTTTATACGCAACATGTTGTCGAGCGTATGGAGGCTATGCTTATTGTCACAGCTTCTGAAAAATGGAAAGAGGAAAAGACTCTTCCTCTCCCCGTACAATTTCTTCGGGAAGCCTCGAGAGGCCTGCATGTTCGGGACGCTCCTTTTCGCTATAGACTTATTAGTCCTTGGCCTCTGAATCCTCAGAACAAGCCAGCATCTGAACGGGAAGGCCAAGCACTTAAAAGAGTTGTCGAGTACGGAGATGTTGTCGAGGATGAGATTGTGGTTAATGGAAAGCGGTATTTCCAGGCTATTTATCCAGATCGTGCGGTAAGTCGAGCATGCGTCTCATGTCATAATGCTCACCCCGAAGGTCCAAAACGCGATTTTAAATTGAATGATGTCATGGGCGGATTGGTCATCCAAGTTCCGCTTGAGTAGTGTTCTGGATTACGCGAAGACTGAATCATTACCAAGGAGCCTTCATTCATATGAATCTACTCTCCTCATTTTCGCTTGTCACTCTTCTTATGCTACCTATCCGGAAAAGAACATATTCAACGCACGAATGTTGATGATAGAAAGTGCTGCTGGAAAATCCATTAACCTTTTCCCTGTATCTTTTATTTTGCCACTGTTTCAGAAAAGTGAAGTTCTTGCATGGATATTCCGATTAGGATTGGAAAGGTCGTACTCCTGTAAATAGTATTCAGAATTTTTTTTATGATGTGCGTTAGGAATAATTATCTTATGTTATTCAGGTTTGTTATAGTGCACGGCCGATTAGTCCAACACGTTCATAAATCAAGGACATTATTCCAAACTACCACAGGTCTATTTTTGCAGCACGAGTTAGTGTTTGCTGAATCTGCATTGAGATAAATATATGAGCAACTCTATTGCGTCAGCCTTTTCGAAAAATTTCTTGGGTCATACTCCAAGTTGGTACAAATATGTGATTATTGGATTTTTACTCGCCAATCCAATTCTCTTTATGGCCTTGGGACCATTTGTCACAGGCTGGATTCTTATCGTTGAGTTTATTTTTACATTGGCGATGGCGTTGAAGAGTTACCCACTTCAACCTGGTGGATTACTAGCGATTGAAGCTGTCGCTATTGGTATGGCGAGTCCGCAAACCGTCTATCATGAAGCGTTGAATAACTTTCAAGTCATCCTGCTGCTGATATTTATGGTTGCCGGTATTTACTTTATGAAGGAACTACTTTTATTTACGTTCACAAAAATATTGTTAGGTGTGCGGTCCAAGGCGTTTCTTTCATTTTTATTTTGTTTTGCAGCCGCCTTCCTTTCCGCCTTTCTCGATGCGTTGACTGTGACAGCTGTGATTATTGCCGTGTCGACAGGATTTTATAGCATCTACCATAAGGTGGCTTCAGGAAAAAAATATGATGATGACCATGATCCCACAACAGACGAGGTCGTCTACGAGGCGAATAGAGAAAATCTTGAGGAGTTTCGAGGATTCCTCCGTAATCTTCTAATGCATGGTGCCGTTGGTACGGCCTTGGGTGGAGTCTGTACTCTTGTGGGGGAGCCACAAAATCTCTTGATCGGTGATAAAGCCTCCTGGCAATTTGTAGAATTTTTCATTCGGATGTCTCCTATCACAATGCCAGTGTTGGTCGTTGGGCTGTCAATATCAGTCTTATTGGAGAAGCTCCGATGGTTTGATTATGGGTATCAACTCCCAGATCCAGTCCGAGAGATTTTATGGAGTTTTGATCAAGAGCAAACTCGAAAACGTAAAAAGGTCGAAACTGCTCGCTTGATAGTGCAAGGCATTGCTGGTGTCTGGCTCGTGATCGCGTTGGCTTTTCATTTAGCTGAAGTTGGTATCATCGGTTTGTCGGTTATCGTGATTATCACAGCATTCAACGGTATTATCGAGGAACATCATTTAGGCGAGGCTTTTCGAGAAGCTCTTCCTTTTACCGCCTTGCTCGTAGTCTTTTTTGCCATCGTTGCGGTCATTCAGGAGCAGAATTTGTTTGGAGGCATTATCCAATATGGATTGAGCCTTGAGGGTGCGCAACAGATTGCTATGTTTTATATTGCCAATGGCGTACTTTCCGCAATTAGCGATAATGTTTTTGTTGCAACGGTGTATATCAATGAGGTGATGCGGGCTCTGACGAATGGTGCGATTAGTCGCGATCAGTTTGATTTGTTGGCTGTTGCGATTAACACGGGGACTAATATCCCGAGTGTGGCGACGCCTAATGGTCAAGCGGCGTTTCTATTTTTGCTGACCTCTGGTATTGCTCCTTTAGTCCGGCTTTCTTATGGGCGTATGGTCTGGATGGCTCTTCCGTACACGATTGGGATGAGTATTGTGGGGTATATCTGTGTGTATTACTTCCTTGATAGCGCAACTGCTACCCTTTATGCTAATGATCTCATCAATCATCATTCTGCAAATGTTTCCAGTTCTCCAGGTCATTAATTCCTAAGCTCGCGGGCTGTTCTTCTTCAAAAGGTCTCTCTTCTCAACTAATGGGGCATTGTCTTTTTGACAGGGCTTCAATTCTATTCCCATTCATTTCTGGTGATTGTGAGAGAGAATTGATTCTCGGTGAGGCAATGTCAAAAGAAAGTCGAGACGAGAGAATAGGTAAGGAGCAAAGGACTATAAATTTCTCCGGTAGGATCTGCAATATTTAACCTTTATGGCTTATTCTCGACCTGTGTCCAGCCCTTGACCTCAAGGCATTTGTGAATTCTCCATTCGTCAGCTCCCACTGATCGTTGCAAATCTTGGCATTCTTTCTTATCGCGTTGTAATTCTTCTTTAGCAGACCCTGCTTTAGACCAAAATACGGCATTTGTGCTTTGGGTACAGCCTTGTAGAAGGATGAGTAGGTAGGCACATGTGGCCCAAAGTGAGGAGTATTGTATTTTCATGGTTGAACACATTCCTTTTCCAATACGGAGCAAGTGTGGGAGTGGTCTTAATGAACTAACGGTATCTTACCATTGAGATAAAAAACAGCAAGAGGTCTATTACTCATTCATCCGAAGTCATGACGAAATATTCAGGAACCAGAGAAAAAGTTTCGATCACTGATAGCCATTTTTCCCTGGTGATTACTTGCTGTTATTCCTCGTGTTGGTTGTTCCCTTCTTAGGGGAGTGCTATCCTTAATGGACTCAGAATTCACTCATGTTTGAAGGGTTTCCAATATGTCCCAGGATGCTATTTTTGTTGCGAATTACGATCCTTCCCTTGTCGTTCTTTCCATTGCGATTGCTATTCTGGCTGCCTACTTGGCCATAGACCTTGCGGGGCAGGTGACTCGATCTGTTGGAATGAGTCGCTTTGGCTGGACCTTGGGTGGAGCCTTTGCCATGGGAACAGGTATTTGGTCCATGCATTTCATTGGCATGTTGGCTTTCTCGCTACCAATTCAAATTAGCTATTATCTTCCCCTAGTCATCGTTTCTCATCTTGCTGCGATGGTTTCTAGCGGGATTGCTCTTCATTTTGTGAGTCAGGTCACGCTTGATCGCCAACGATTATTTTTCGGCAGTCTACTCATGGGGCTCGGCATCATTGTTATGCATTACACCGGAATGGCGGCCATGCGTCTTCACGCTATGGTGATCTATGATTCATGGCTCGTGGTGTATTCTATTGTGATTGCGATCGTTGTTTCGTTTGTGGGATTACAATTAGCCTTTTCCCTTCGATCAGAGACCTTATTTTCGGGCTTTATGAAAAAAATTGGTGGTGCCATAGTCATTGGATGTGCCATTCCCTTGATGCATTACATGGGAATGGCTGCAGCGAGTTTTCTTCCTCATGAGACTGTGGTTCCATCATCTTCTTGGATTGTTGGCATTTCATCATTAGGTGAAGCGGCGATTACCATTGGCACGTTAGTGGTGTTAGGGCTGACATTTCTTTCAGGCGTTATCAATCGTCATTTGAATGCCCAGGATCAAAAATTTCAATTGACGAATGAACAACTTCGACAAGAAATCGAGCAACGGCAACGAATTGAAGAATCATTACAAAAAAATGAGGTTCGCCTCAAGCGGCATCATGCGGCTTTACTGGAGCTCGCGACAAATGAAGTGAGTCAGCCTAGTCAAGAAGGACAGACGTTTTTTCGTATTACAGAAGTGGCCGCTAGTGCATTGCAGGTGGGGCGTGTCAGTATTTGGTTCTTGAATGATGAACAATCCACTCTTCGCTGCGTGGAGCTCTTTGACACTCAAACAGCTCTTCATTCTGTTGGCGAAGGTCTTCCTGTTGCAGACTATCCGAGATATTTTTGGCATTTGAAGCGAGGGCAAACTATTGATGCCACAGACGTAGAACGCGATAATCGGACAAGTGAATTATGGGAAGGGTACTGTGCTCCCTTGAATATTCGGTCGATGCTCGATGTTCCAATTCGATTGGATGGGCAAGTAATAGGCGCGCTGTGCTATGAGCAAATGGCCTTGCAACGCCAGTGGAGTTTAGAGGAAATGCATTTTGCAGGAACGGTGGCAAGTTTTGTCTCACTCGCTATTGAAGCAAAGCAGAGACGTGCGGCGGAAGAGGCTCTGAGGGAAAGTGAAGAGCGAACTCGACTCATCGTTAATCATGCTCTTGATGCGGTCATCGCAATGAATATGGATGGGAACATCATTGACTGGAACTTACAAGCTGAAACCATTTTTGGGTGGTCTCGGACTGAAGCCATGGGCCAATCTCTCGGCTCCCTTATTGTCCCACCCCGATTTCGAGACGAGCATCATCAAGGACTCGCACGATATCAACAAACAGGTGAGGGAGCCGTTTTAAATAAACGGCTTGAGATTTCGGCTTATCATCGTGAGAAATATGAATTCCCCGTCGAACTAAGCATTTATCCGATCGTTGCGCATGGGCAGACAACATTTAGTGCATTTGTAAGAGATATAACTGCACGAAAAGCCAGTGAAGATGCGGTTAAGAGTGTGGCCAAGTTTCCTGATGAGAATCCTAATCCTGTGTTACGAATCGGAACGGATGGGGAAATTTTGTATGCCAATGCCGCGAGTCAGCCACTCTTGGAAACCTGGGGCACGATCGCTGGAAGTATGGTGCCAGCGCCTGTAGCAGGTATGGTGGTCGCTGTGTTAGAGGGAAAAGAGAGCAGGGAGTTAGAAGTCGATTGTCATCGAAGCATTTGTTCTCTCATTTTTACGCCAGTTCTTGAAGAGGGATATGTCAATGTGTATGGACGGGACATTAGCCAGAGAAAGAAAGCTGAAGTAGAAATGCGTCAAGCCAAAGATACTGCCGAACTTGCCAATCGCGCCAAAAGTGAATTTTTGGCGACAATGAGTCACGAATTACGGACTCCGCTTACCGGGATTCTTGGGTATTCGCAACTCCTTAAAAAGGATCAGGGGATGCTCCCCAAGCAACATAATGCCGTGACTGTCATAGAAAATTCAGCCGAGCATTTACTAAGTCTCATTAATGAAATTCTTGATCTTTCACGGATTGAGGCTGGAGGTTTAGAAATTCATACTGATTTATTTGATCTCCCGAAACTGCTGAATACGATGTCCACAATAATGCGAGGTCGTGCTGAAGACAAGGGATTGTCGTTTGCGTATGAGACACTCTCTGAAATCCCTAGGATGGTTTTAGGGGATGAACGGCGCTTACGACAGGTTCTAATTAACTTAATGGATAATGCAATTAAATATACGCATGATGGAGGACTCGTACTCAAGGTTGGTTACCACGAAGCGCGACTTCGTTTTTTGGTAGAAGATACGGGAATCGGCATTATCCCCGAACATTTGCAGCGAATCTTTGAATCATTCCAGCAAGTGCATGATCAAAAGGTAAAGGTGGAAGGAACTGGGCTTGGATTGGCCATTAGTCAGAAGCTCGTTGTTCTGATGGGAGGCACTCTCCAGGTTTCAAGTACCATTGGCGAAGGGAGTGCCTTTTGGTTTGACTTGGATCTTCCTGAAGGGGCAGAACATGACTCGTCAAGGCGTCAACCAGAGGCTAAAATTATCGGTGTCACGGGGAGTAAGAAACGGGTGATGGTTGTTGACGATAAATTGGATAATCGCATGTTTCTCTATGATTTGCTGAGTCCATTGGGATTTGAAGTGAGTGAAGCTATTGATGGAGAGGATTGTTTAAAGAAAATACAAGCGGCCTCACCAGATATTGTTTTAATGGATCTGCGTATGCCAAAAATGAATGGGCTTGATGCAACTCGACAGATTCGTCAGTCAACGGGATTAGAGCAAGTTATCATCCTCGCCATTTCTGCCAGTTCATTTGAACATAATCGTAAGGAATGTACTGAAGCGGGAGCCAATGGCTTTCTTTCAAAACCCTTTCGTATTAATCGCCTATTAGAGTTATTTCGAGATCATCTACACCTTGAGTTGCAATACGAGGCGACAGACGAGTGTGCTGTCTCGGCTGCCCCACAGGTTGAAGGAGTTGGTGCAACTATCGTGATTCCCTCGAATGACGAGCTGAATCTGTTGCTAAATCTTGCGATGCGGGGAGATATTAAGAACCTGCTTTATGAAGTGAATCGCTTAGAAACGAGCATGCCACAACTTGCCATGTTTATGGAGCAAGTCAAAACGTTTGCCAAAAACTTTCAAGTGAAAAAGCTTTGCCAGTATCTGACTGAAACGAAGGAACGCCTATGACACATGAATGGGATCGTAAGCCAATCATATTAATGGTTGATGACACTCCTGCCAATTTGGGTGTGCTCTCAGAATTTCTTGGAGATGATGGCTATGAAGTGTTGGTAGCGGAAGATGGAGAAAGCGCCATTGGCCGTGCCTGCTATGCCAAGCCAGATCTGATTCTTTTAGATGTGGTGATGCCAGACATAGATGGGTTTGATACATGCCGTCGACTGAAAGAACATCAAGAGACCAAAGATATTCCCATTATTTTTATGACCGCATTATCGGACACCGAAAACAAAGTAAAGGGCTTTGAGCTGGGCGCTGTTGATTACATCACCAAACCATTTCAACAAGAAGAAGCGCGAGCGCGAGTCAGTCTTCACTTAAACCTACTTCATACGAAACGGATGTTGCAGCGACAGAATCAAGAGCTTCAAGAAGAAATGGATGCGCACACACGCACGCAAGCTAAAGTACAATATTTAGATGCTGAGCTGAAGTCGGCTCAAGACTTCGGCGATATTATAGGGCAAAGTACTTCATTGCGAGTTGTGCTAGAACAAGTGAGTCAAATGGCCGAAACAGATTGTACGGGTTTAATTATTGGGGAAACAGGAACGGGGAAAGAATTGATTGCTCGCGCCATTCACGATCGGAGTCCGAGGAAAAGTAAGCCGCTTATCAAAGTTAATTGCGCGGCAATTCCTAAAGATCTCTTTGAAAGTGAATTTTTTGGACATGAAAAAGGTTCATTTACTGGCGCAGCGAATAGGCGAATAGGGCGGTTTGAATTGGCAAATGAAGGAACATTGTTTTTGGACGAAGCCGGGGAATTACCATTGGATATTCAAGCCAAACTCCTTCGGGTGTTACAGGAACAAGAATTCGAAAGAGTGGGAGGGCAAACAACACAGAAAGTCGATGTTCGAATCATCGCCGCAACGAATCGAAACCTTGGTGAGCGTGTAGCGAATAAGGAATTTCGCGAGGATCTCTACTATCGGCTTAACGTTTTTCCACTCCAGATCCCTGCCTTACGTGAACGTCAAGACGATATTGGAATTTTGGCTCAGCACTTCGTCTTGAAGTATGCACGAAAGTACGGCAAGCCACTTAAGCGAATAACCGAGGGTGCTCTCAAGGGTCTCAGTGGCTATACGTGGCCTGGGAATATTCGAGAACTTGAAAATGTTATTGAGAGAGCGGTGATCCTATCGCGCGGGATAGAGTTGGAACTTGGGGCATGGCTTCCTCAGTCACGAGTTGGGGAATCGTCAAGTGATGATGCATCATCTATGTCTACGTCAGCTTCGGCCAATCAAACATTGGAGGAAATGGAGCGCGCGCATATTCAACATGTGCTAGAACAAACCAACTGGCGAGTGAGCGGTGATGGGGGGGCGGCCAAAATTCTTGGCCTAAACCGCACCACGCTCGAAGCCAGGATGAAAAAGCTTGGGATCTCTAGAAAAACGTAAGAGGCTATGTTCAATATGGGCCTGACGTACTTTGGCCCCATTGTCAGGATTTCCTTAGCGTACAACATAGGCTCGAGCCGCCATACTGCTCACGGCTGCCGCGGCTGTGCGTCGGGCTTGTCGTCTGCGACGAATGCGCAAAGATTCATCGTCCTGATCGATCCCTTCTAAGAATTTGAGTGCCGCTTTCACTCCTCCAGCATAACCCTCTTCTTCGTCACTCATGGTGTTCAATGTTGGAAATTGGTTTGGATGAATGGAATGTTTCATGGTACTGCCCTCCAAGAATTAAGTGAATAAACAATCTTGCTTTCTAGGAAAAGCAAAGCTTATGCCAGAAGAAATCCAGTAAAGACTTTTTAGGTGTTTGCTATGAATTTCTCAGGAAATCCCACAATATGAATGGTTATCTTTCCTTTGTATCCGCAAATGTTTTAAAGCAAATTATCCTGTTGGTCACCCCACCTGTATCTTTTTGTGCAGTCTCTTCAAGTTAATCCTAGAACATCATCGACGATCACATGTTCAAAAAGTATTTCCCAAATATTGGCGTAATGCCAATATTTGAGCAGTTGCGTGACCACGGCATGTTGCAGTTGAGAAGCGTCGAAATATTTCAGAAGTCCTGCTTGTAAGAGATTCCTTGGAGTAGGCACACATAAATGGAATATGGCATGTCTGTTGCTGATGCTCTAAGAATGTGAATTGCCGCGAGAGGAAAAACAAGCTCTCGCGGTCTAGGCGAAATCAGCAACATATCTAAGAAGGAGGAAGGAACATGCAAAACTATTTGATGAACCAGTGGGGGCGATGTGTCATCGCTGGCTTTGCGGCGATTGTCTTGACGGCTGGTCCAAGCAGTGGGGCGATACTCGATCTCACCACAGGTAGTCCTGGTGTGGGACTTGGTAATAGCTTTATGGTTTCTGATGGGGGAATATCGGCTACAGTCTCAGGACTGACTTCGGATGATGTGGCGCCAACATTTATAGCCGGAGAGATCAATGTGGATGCAGGCGAGGGCGGTGTTGGAATCTGCAACACGTCAGAAATCTTATTAGGATGTAGTGAACTAAGTGATGCGGTGGGGAATGCCGGCTTCATTCGAGAATTTGTATTAATTGATTTTAATCAGTCGGTCTTTTTAAACGAGGCAGTCATTACGAATCAAAGTTCGTTGTCGGTACCCGGAACCGATACTGATGTATCATTTTTTGTAGGAACGGGCGTGACGCCTGACTTTTTGACTCTCACCCCAGGGAACCTTGGGATGATTTTCAATGATCCCTTTAATGCTCCAACTCTCCCCTCTGGTGGCACGCAGAGAACGGTGAATCTCAAATCCTACGTAGCGACTCCTGTTGATTGGGTCTTATTAGGCGCAGATCTCACAGACCAAAATCCAGAAGATTTTTTTCGAGTGACGTCAGTTGAAATGGCTCCAGTTCCGATCCCAAACTCGATGTTGCTGTTTGGCACAGGGTTAGGGATGCTGTTGCTCTATAACGTACGAAGAAAATATTCATCAATGACCTAATCTAACGGTTGGTCAAGTCCAAACAGAAAAGCCACCTTGAAGATCTTCAAGGTGGTTTTTCTGTACGTTGGGAAAAAGTATGGCACATTTTGAGA
>JBMYWX010000037.1:12057-18108 GCA_049607825.1 Nitrospirales bacterium | reverse complement strand
AGGGAAGAGACAAATTTGGCTATGCGAGTTTTGGGTTGAGGTCGATGTCGTATGCCTTTGCCGAAGAGTTCCTCCTCTGTAATAAAGGCTAACCGTCCTTCGTGTGAAATGAGGCCTGACGAGAGTTCTCCTTGTACACAATAAAATGGGAATCGTTCTTCCGGGGACCGTGAGGAATCTAAAGAAGGATCCCATGATGCAGCAGGGTATTCTTGTTCTGATAATAATCCTAAGAGGCGTTCGACTTGACCTGTGCTACGTGCGATAAGAAAGACTGGGCCTTGGGCACGGAGTTGATCAAGTTTTTCTAAGTTTTCTCGCAATGGGACTCCTCTGAGTCCAAGGCCTAGACTGGCTGCTGATTGAGCAGGAAATGGAACGATGTGTTGCCAGCTTTCTGATTGAGCGGGGGCTATAGAATCTATCCCGATCGTAGGCCAGTCCTGTATGTGGGTAAGTATGTCTTCATAAAGATGGTACAGGCGGTCAGGCTCGGGATAGGGAAGTTTTCCTGATATTGGTGTTGCCGTTTCCTGTTGATCCCAGACCTCTAAAATTTCGTTCCAACATGTTGATGCGGCGTTTTGAAGAGAGAGAGGGTGATGCAGGACTACATGTGGGGCGTCTTGAAAATAATCAGCAACAGATTCCATTGTGCCGTATAGGTTTGGGGCATACCATTCCGCATCAGTTGATAATCCATTGTCGGTCTCATCAAGGTCTTGTTCAGGGATGAGGTACTCGCGGACAGGGAGAATCCAAGCCTCAGAGAGTCGCTGGATCGATTCTTGCGTTGAGGGATCAAACACTCGAAGCGATTCGATCGTATCTCCCAAAAATTCGACTCGTAGTGGGTTATCAAACGCTGTAGAAAAAATATCCATAATGCCTCCCCGCACACTAAACTCTCCGGGGATTTCTACAATGGAGACACGTCGATATCCCAATTGTAATAGCTGTTGTATAAGAGCTTCGTGCTCATAGACTTTACCCAGTCTCATCGGTATACAAGCAGTAGAAAAAGCGTCTTGAGGGAGAATCTTTTGCAACATGGCTAAGACCGAGGTGACGAGAATGGTCGGTTTTCCCGTTGTAAGTCGATGCAATGCGCGGGCTCGTTGTGCAATGACGTCAGTTGGCGGTAGCGAAGATTGATACGGCAGACTGGCCCATTGTGGGAGGTGAACCAAATGTTCAAGTGGTCTTCCGAACACCGCATGATAAAATTGGAGATCTTGGAATAATTGAGTCGCATTTGCTTCCGACTCAGTGATAATCAGCCAGGATTGTCCAGCTCTTGGGTGTTGTTTAGAGCTGCTGACAGAGCGAGGTACGCTGTCAACATTATTTTTAAATAACGCCAGTAAGGCAAGGGTATGTGAGGATGGGACGGTACTCGTCACACATGTGTTGCCCTGCGACTGATTGAGAGCTTCCAGGGTAGGGTAGAGAATTTCACGAAGAGGCGTGAGAAAAGATGACGCGAGTTTCATGTGCTCTCAGGAGTCTCCTGCGGGGTCTCACTAAGTGAGCGGGTAGATGCGGAAGTCGAATGAAGGCTCAGAATTCGTTCAACGATTTGTGAGGTTGAGACATGTGGAACCAACGGAATGGAATGAACTGATCCCCCACGGGCCTCAACAACATCTCGGCCAATGATCTGTTCTGGGGACCAGTCCCCACCTTTCACTAAGACATTGGGCAGAAGCGTTTGAATAACAGTTAGCGGGTCCGATTCATCGAAGATTGTCACGAAATCTATACAGGTCAAGGCTGCCAGAACTTCGGCACGCTCATGTTCATGCATAATTGGGCGTCCTTCTCCTTTTCCCAAACTGCGAACAGAGCGATCACTATTGAGTCCCAGAATTAATACATCGCCAAATTGCCTGGCTTGTTCAAGGTAGCGGATGTGTCCCACATGCAACAGATCAAAGCAACCATTGGTAAAGACCAATTGCTTACCAGCTTGACGTTGAATTTCCAGGATTTGGACTAAATTGTCCAATGATTGAATTTTAGGCTGCATCATACTCCAAATTATGCGATAACCGTATGATACCTGCTAGATTTGTGAAATCCTAGGAGGAAAGAAGGATTGGTCAGAGAATGCTGGGATCTAAGATAGTGCGTTAAGACATTTCGTGTTCTGGCGATCTAATTAGTGACAACAGAATAGTCAATACCCTACCCTTCACGTCCGCATTATCTTCAATGAAGGATTGTTGTGTCTCATAATCCGGCCACAGACTTCCGCAAAGCTCAGGTAGGCCTGATGGCTGGCCCAATTCTCGGTATCATCGTCTACTTGTTATTACCTGCGTCGCTCGATTCATCAGCTCGAACATTAGCGGCGATTTTGACATGGGTTGTGACCTATTGGATCACCGAACCGATTCCTCTTCCTGTGACGGCCTTGCTGGGTTCAGGCCTGTGTGTCTTGACTGGTCTAGGATCCATGAAAACAGTGTTTTCGGCCTATGCACATCCCATAATTTTTCTTTTTATTGGAAGCTTTTTTTTAGCGGAAGCCTTGGTTGTTCATGGGTTAGACAAGAGGTTTGGTCTTTGGCTTCTTTCGCAACAGTGGGTTGGAGCGCAACCTGTTCGCGTATTTGTCACGATGGGAGGAACGGTGGCTATCCTTTCTATGGGAATTAGCAATACCGCTGCGACGGCATTGATGTTGCCGATTGCTTTAGGGGTGCTGAACACTATGCGTAGAACGGAGGGAAAGCCTGAGGGATATGAAACAGGCCTTCTGTTGTTTGTGGCCTACGGGGCAGGAGTGGGAGGAGTTGCAACTATTATTGGAACGCCTCCCAACTTAATTGGTGTAGGTCTTCTTACCGAACAAACCAATTCTTCCATTTCATTTCTGACGTGGATGGTCATTGGACTGCCATTAGCGATCGTGATGTTAGCTGTGACAAGTCTCGTACTACTGAAGCTTCATCCCCCTCCTGCTTCCATTCCTAATTTTGCCGACACATTAAAAAAACAACGTGCCGGTCTTGGAACGTGGTCGATTGGGGAACGGCATGCATGTCTTGCGTTTGGTCTTGCTGTGTGTCTGTGGATCATTCCTGGGCTTCTTTCTGCATGGCTGGGTGCAGGTCATGAGATTGTGTCTTGGTTTAATCATCACTTACCGAAAGAACTTGTCCCCATTCTCATTGCGGGACTTTTATTTCTTCTTCCTATAAATTATTCGCAAGGTATCTTCACCCTTTCGTGGAAGCAAGCAAAAAATATTAACTGGGGGACGATTCTCTTATTTGGTGGTGGAATTGCTTTTGGTCATTTAATGGTTGAAACAAAATTAGCCCACACGATCGGGGAAGCACTTGTCGGACTATTTGGCGTTCAATCCCTATGGGGGTTAACGGCTATGGCAATCGTAACGGCTATTGTTTTAACAGAGCTCGCATCAAATACTGCGGCAGCCAGTATGCTTGTCCCAGTAGTGATCGCGATTGCTCATGCGGCAGGCCTCTCTCCCATTCCACCTACTCTTGGGGCGTGTATGGGCGCAAGCTTGGCCTTTGTCTTACCGGTGTCTACGCCGCCAAACGCCATTGTTTATGGCACGGGTTTGGTCCCAGTCACCAAAATGGTGAAGGCTGGGCTCGTGTTAGATGTCTTGGGAGGATTCATTATTTTCATAATGTTGAGAATTTTTTGCCCAATGTTGGGAATGGACTAGCTTTAGATTTAATGCTGAGGTGAGATCGCTTTTTGAATGTCTCTGCGAATTGACATTCGAAAATATCATACGAGATAATCGCACTCTTTTTTATTTTCATTCATACGTATATATATTTCTCATGGCTAGTCGTCCATCACAAGTTCGTGTTGTGGTCTTGACAGAAGATTCAAAAGTCGCCACACAAGTTAAATTAGCTGGTCATGAAGAAACCATTACTCTTGTAAAAGACTATCAGGCACTTGAAAAGGCGATTTCCTCTGAATCCTACAAAGGGGTCGTTGTGGAATGTAATGGGTCAAAAGGAGAAAAGTTTAAAGATATTGGAGATTCGGTTGATCTGTCTAAGACATTTGTATTGGCAGGACCTTTACCTTCTGTTGATTCTCTAAGTCAATTTGTTCAATGGGTTGGAGCCGGACAAGGAAAACCTGACAAACCGAACCCCCAAAAATTGAGCTTGGTTGAATATGTGGAGGCGCAGTTTGGGGAATTTGTGCGTGCCATGAAACTTGGCTCAAATCAAGACCTGTATCCTACATTCATGAGAGCCGTTGAACGTCCTTTAATTGAACTTGCCTTGCAAGAAACCAACGGAAATCAGATGCAAGCAGCACGATTGTTAGGTGTGAATCGAAACACGTTACGCAAGAAAATAGGAGAGTTTAAGATTTCGGTTGAAGGTTGTAAGACGGTGCGAGTTAATAAAAAGACTACTCAATTAGGGCACTCAAAAGTTGCAGCCTCAGCTCACAATCGTTGACCTTACACACAGAAGGACCGATTCTTGACAACCTGTGAAGGGTCGACTAGCATGAGTCAAGGATATATAGGCGCGTAGCTCAGGGGGAGAGCGCTACCTTGACACGGTAGAGGTCGGCGGTTCAATACCGCCCGCGCCTACCACTTCCCTTTCAGGGCACCATCACGTATAGCGGCGGTGCCTTTTCATTTAGCACAAATAATTAGCTTCAGATTCTGGAACCTCCCATTTATTTAAGGGTTATTAACTCACGTGGCTGCTAACGAATCTTCCATTCAAGTGTCATTCCCTGATGGGTCTTGTCAAGAATTTCCTCAAGGCACTACTGCTAGTCAAGCCCTGGAAAAATATCAAACGGGAATCCCGGAAGGAACATTTGGGGTAAAAGTCGATGGTGTACCTAAAGATTTAAGCGTCTCCCTTCATCAGGATAGTACTGTAGAGCCAGTAACATTTTTTTCTGAAGAGGGAAAGGAAATTTACCGCCATAGCAGTACCCATATAATGGCTCAAGCGGTAAAGGAGTGTTTTCCTACAGCTCAGATGACCATTGGCCCAGCCATTGAGGAAGGGTTTTTCTACGACTTTGCCTTTGAACGGCCTTTTACACCAGAAGATTTGGAAAAGATTGAATCTCGCGCTGTTGAGATTATTGGTCGAAATCTTACAATCACGAGACGTGAATTTACTAAACAAGAGGCGAGTGATTTCTTCAAAGATCGTGGTGAAGCGTATAAAGTTGAAATTATTCAAGGATTCCCTGATGGGGAGCCAATTACGGCCTATACGCAAGGAGAGTTTGTCGATTTATGTCGAGGTCCCCACATCCCCTCCACAGGTCATGTGAAAGCCTTTAAATTATTGACAAGTGCAGGGGCATATTGGCGTGGGGATGAACGAAATCCCATGCTTCAACGAATATATGGAACCTCCTTTCCTTCTCAGGAGGCCCTTGATAAGCATTTAGCAAATTTAGAAGAAATTAAGAAGCGCGACCATCGAAAACTTGGAAAAGAGCTAGATCTCTTCAGTATTCAAGATGAAACTGGCCCTGGTCTTATTTTGTGGCATCCCAAAGGGGCATTCGTTCGGTTACTCATTGAGAACTTTTGGAGAGAGCAACATATTAAAAACGGTTATGAACTTGTCTACTCACCGCACGTGGCTCGACTCGATTTATGGAAAACCAGCGGGCACGTCGACTTTTACCGTGAGAATATGTATGCGCCAATGACCGTTGAGTCTAGTGAGTATCAACTCAAGCCCATGAATTGTCCATTCCATATCATGGTCTTCAAGTCACATCTCCGGAGCTATCGAGACTTACCGCTTCGATATGGGGAACTCGGCACGGTGTATCGATATGAGCGCTCAGGTGTGCTTCATGGACTTATGCGGGTTCGAGGATTTACGCAAGATGATGCTCATTTATTTTGTCGACCAGATCAATTAGCCGCTGAAGTGGGCAAGGTCTTGGACTTTACGATCTTTGTGCTCCAAACTTTTGGATTTACTGAATGTGAAATGTATCTTTCAACACGCCCTGAAAAGGCAGTCGGTTCTCCTGAACAATGGGATCAAG
>JBMYWX010000037.1:0-12047 GCA_049607825.1 Nitrospirales bacterium | reverse complement strand
TAGATGAACCAGAACTTTGGATTAAAACAGAAGCGCAGGTGCGTGCAGCGCTTGAAAAATCTGGTGTACCATTTACAGAAGCTGAAGATGAAGCTGCATTTTATGGACCAAAAATTGATGTCAAAATCAAGGATGCATTGGGTCGGTCATGGCAATGTTCGACTATTCAAGTAGACTTTAATAATCCCGATCGATTTGGATTGACCTATATTGGAGAAGACGGTAAATCACATCAGCCTATTATGATTCACCGAGCACTTATGGGTTCTATCGAGCGTTTTTTTGGGATACTATTAGAACATTATGGTGGTGCATTTCCAACATGGCTTGCACCGGTTCAGGCCAAAATCCTTCCAATATCAGACAAACAGCAAGAATATGGGGCTTCGATTGTCGATAAATTGCTGAAAGCAGGCTGTCGAGCCGAATCAGACTTGCGGAATGAGAAAATAGGACTTAAAATCCGTGAAGCTGAGAAATCAAAGATTCCCTATATGTTGGTTGTGGGTGATCGGGAAAGTCAGAGTGCGACCGTGTCGGTTAGAAAGCGAAATGGCAAGAGTTTAGGAACAATGTCGGTTGAGGAGGTTCTTACGATTATTCAAAGCGATATCCCGTCTATTCTGTCACATGATTCCCCTCGTTCGGTATGAGTCGACCTCAAGTCGTTAAACAACGTATTAATCATCTCATACGTGTCCCGGAAGTTCGAGTAATTGGAGCTGAAGGGGAACAACTTGGGGTGTTGAAGACTCCCGATGCCGTTCGACAGGCAAAGGAATCCGGCTATGATTTGGTTGAGGTGGCCCCAACGGCTGAGCCTCCAGTGTGCCGAATCATGGACTTTGGCAAGTTCAAATATGAACAAAGCAAAAAACAACATCGAACCAAGCAACATCAGAAGTCAACGCAGGTTAAAGAAATTAAGTTACGGCCGCGTACAGATAAGCATGATCTTGAAACAAAGGTCCGTCAAATAAAAGGATTTCTTGAAGAAGGAAATAAGACCAAAGTCACGGTTATGTTTCGGGGACGTGAAATGGCAAATAGAGAGTTTGGTTTTACGGCTATCCAGAAGGTGATTGAAGGGCTAGATGAATTCGGAATAATTGAAAGTGCTCCTCGTATGGAGGGGCGTAATTTATTTATGATCGTGTCGCCAAAGTAATGTGTTGGCCATTGATTCTGACACGTGATGGTTTTGGGAGGAACGAATGGCACGGCAAAAGTTAAAAAATCACTCTGGTGCCAGTAAACGGTTCAAACGTACTGGAAGTGGAAAGTGGATGAGACGGCGTGCGAAGATGCGGCATATTTTGACTACAAAGCCACCTCGGCAAAAAAATAGGCTTACTGGACCAGCAATCGTGAGGGATGTAGATTCTCGAGCACTTGATCGATTACTTCCGTACTGTTAATTAAGAGAGATACTTAGAATTAAATGAAGGAGAATAAGTCATGCCTCGCGTAAAAGGTGGTCCTCAGACACGGCAGAGAAGAAAGAAGCGACTGAAGCTTGCAAAAGGACAGTATGGTGGAAAAAGTCGGCTTTTTCGTACTGCAACAGAGTCAGTTGATAAGGGCGAAGTCTATGCATACATTGGTCGAAAACAACGCAAAAGAGACTTCAGGCGACTTTGGATTACGCGAATTAATGCAGCAATTCGTGCGCATCAATCTACCTATAGTAAATTTATGAATGCCCTTAAGAAAGCTGACATCAGAGTTGATCGAAAGATGCTGTCAGAAATGGCCATTCATGACCCCGAAGGCTTCACCAACCTTGTGAAGATGGTGAACGTCCAAGGCACAGAATCCGCCGCGTAAGTTAGTTGGTCTTCTGGATTTGAAATTCAAATGAGGCGATTGGCATATTGATCTGCCATGCTTCAAGAACCTCTGGGTGAAGCTCTCCAATAAATCCTACCTCGTGCTGCCCGCAAATAATTTTTCCAACGCGTCCATCTAAGTAAGATTGGTGGGTCGTTGGTTCCAAGCGATAGTCTCGAACGAGATAGTACATTAAGAGGTCCAGATAGGAATGAATCTCTGAAAAGTTGGATCCTGGCTGCGCAATAATGGCTGCAATGGTAACTGTCGTACGCGAGCCTAAATCTACCCCCATATCTGGTGTGGCAACTTCTCCTATCTCAAACAAAAGATGAGGGTAGAAGGATCGAGGTGAGGCAGCCTCTACTCTGAGCAAAAATGGGAGTATTGACGAACGGAGGCAAGAATAATTATCCGACATGGCATTATCAATTTCAACAATATGGCCATACTCAGATCCTGCCAATCGCATTCGGTCGACTATTTCGGTGCGTGAGGCCAGGATATTCGAGAACATTTCTTGAAATCCAAATCCGATCATTAAGTCACGAATTTTGTCTGAGAGCTGTTCAAGAGGAGAAAGTGTACCAACTGAAAAGTTCGCAGGCATGATGGGCGTAAACGAGTCATAGCCTCGACTGATTGCCACGTCTTCAGCGACATCCATGACATGCATTAAGTCCTGTCGGTAGGGTGGCAATTTAACCGAAAGTGTATGCCTGGTAGCTTTCACCTGATATCCATAACCTGATAGAGCTTGCTGAATGACATCAGAACCAAGAGGTGTGCCTAGAGCATGCTCCACGGCATTAAGCGAGATGCGTTGCGATTTAGACATATCGAGAGGTGTCTTCACCGTCTTTCCAAATTCTGTGGCATAAGGATAGGCAATATCAATTGGGTCAATCACGGCTCCTCGGTCAAACAAGTTAACAGCAAAGATGTTTAACGTGAGCAGAACCATGGCCAAGTCCGTTCCGGTCACTTCTACTAATAGTTCGGTATCTTCAACTTGGACCTCCCCTACTTCTCGACTATTAATGATGGGAGGAAAGGAAAGCACTTGTCCGTCTTTATCCCAGAGCAGCGGAACTTGATCTTTATCCGGTAGCAAAGAGCCATACTCCACACCCTTTGGATGTACAGTCAAGATTTCTTGGGGCGTCATTTTTTCATCGAACCCAAGAGGGGTGAAGCGAGTTTCTTCAGATTTCACCAGACCGTAAGTAATAGGAAAGGAGATGATTGACAATCGATAGACTCCGATCGAAACGGTTTGGCGTTTTCGTCCAAAAATATCAGCTAACTTTTCTTGTGTTTGAATAAGTTGATTCAACCCTTCAGCCGTGACCTGATATCCGGTGGCGGTACAAGCCGCGACATAGGGCCGCACGTCCTCAATTCCTGGGAGAACCATCAATCGTCGTTTGGCTCGTCCTTTGCTTGAAAGAAATGGATAGTCTCGAGGTGCTGCATCCAACGCAACTCGGATTTGTCGAGCAATACCTTCGACGCACCAGAGGTCGGGCCTATTACTGTCTTGAAGCTCTACCCGCAATTCACCATTTGCTGGATTATGATCTTTCAATTCACCTTTGACTAAGGAAAGCCATGTTTCTACTTGGTTAACATCAGCCTTTCGTCCGAGCAGCTGTTCAAGGTCTTGATGAAAAATGGAAATAGTAGGCATCGCGTGTTCTAGAACTTTCGTCGCATGTTGCGAACAGCTTCGAGATCAGATGTGAAAAGGTCTCGAATATCATGAATGCCAAGAGCAACCATGGCCATACGATCGAGTCCCAATCCCCAAGCGATTACCGGGACGTTAACACCTAAAGGTATGGTGACCTCAGGACGAAACAGACCTGCTCCGCCAAGCTCCATCCATCCTAAGTGAGGGTGACGGACGTGGAGTTCAACAGAGGGTTCAGTAAAAGGAAAGTAGGCTGGTAAAAACTTAATCTCTTTTGCTCCAGCCATTTCTGAGGCAAAAAGATTAAGAAGCCCAAGTAATGTCCGAAAATTAATTTCGTGACCTAAGACGATACCTTCAACTTGAAAAAAGTCAGTGGCGTGAGTGGCATCGACTTGATCATATCGAAAACACCGAGCAATCGAAAAGTATTTACCTGGTACATCAGGATTGCTCGCTAAGGTCCTTGCCGAAACAGCAGTTCCCTGACTACGTAGAATGAGGCGTTTTGCCCGTTCTTGATCATATGGATATCGCCAACCTTTTGAACCTGTTGTACCACCATTTTCATGGGCATCGGCCACCTGTGAAAGAAATGGTTCTGCAATAGATTTGGCATGACTTGGATTTTTCACAAAATACACATCGTGAATAGCACGAGCTGGGTGAAATTGAGGCATATAGAGCGCATCCATTCCCCAAAACTCGGTTTCAACCAGTTCGCCACGCATTTCCTGAAATCCCATGCCCACAAGTTTATCTTTGACCGTATCCAGAAATTCTCTGTAGGGGTGACGACGTCCTACGGCAAGTCGAGGCGGACGAAGACTAATAGAATATTTTCGAAACGAATGGTTTCGCCAAGAACCGTCCTTGAGCATTTCTGGTGTCAATTGCGATACTTCTTCAGAGGACTGCGAAGAAGTCAGTTGACTAATGGCCTGTCCTTCCGGTGTCAATGCGTAGGTTCGAAGGATATCATCTTCAATGCGAAAGGGTTCTTGAGTGCTGCCGCGTTTGACCGCGTATTGCTTGATAATCGCTTGATGTTCTGTCGAAAAAGTCGTTAATGGTTTCGACTTATTAGTCAATTGTTCAAGTAATGACCGCAGAGCCTCCGTAGTGAGGCTCGTGGTTTGTGTTTTTTCAAGTGCTCCACCTGCAGCCAATTGAATCGCGCGGTCTTTTTTTAACAATCCGATAGCCCGACTTAGTTCGGTGGGTTGAAATTGGTCTTGTGCTTGAAGGTCCTTGACCGTAATTTGCTCCCCACGTGCACGATGTTCTTGGATTGATTGAAGAATCCATTCTGAAGGAGATACTGAACTGCTATAGACCCTACCCGTCTCACTTAATGAGACAATTGGCGTAATCTGTTCCGTTTCCAGGACCAGCAATTTTTTGGTGAGCAACCATCCCACCGCCATACTGACCTGTGATGGTTCAAGTTCGGCCGCATGGGCCAGTTCAGCGTCGGATCGCGCACGATCAGCATCTTTTAACGTAGTGAGAACCTTCGTTTCCAGTGGATGAAGGCTGTCGAGTAGAGCGGTGGTATCCATGACGTGTGTTAGACCGTAATCGTCTGTCCTGAAGTTCGCATCTGCTGAATCGTGTTGGAATAATTGTCACTGCCAAAAATGGCTGATCCGGAAACCAAGACATCAGCTCCGGCTTTAACAATCGACCCTGCATTCTGAAGATTGACTCCGCCATCAACCTCCAGTAGACCTGAGCTTTGTGTTTGGTTCAGTAACTGACGAACTCGAGCAATCTTCTCGAGACAGGAGGAAATAAATTTTTGCCCACCAAACCCGGGATTCACTGACATCACCAGAATCAGATCAACTTCATTGATCACTTGATCAAGAGTGTTCACCGACGTCGCGGGGTTCAAGGTCACTCCAGCTTTGACCTTGTGTTCTTTGATGGACTGAAGTGTTCGGTGGAGATGTGGACACGTTTCCACATGAACTGTCAGGTAATCAGCCCCGGCCTCAGCGAATTCTTCGATAAAGGCATCAGGATTCGTCATCATCAAATGCACGTCTAAGGGGAGTGTGGTTACCTTCCGCAGCGCTTCAACAATAGGTGGTCCAACTGTGAGGTTCGGGACAAAGTGACCGTCCATGACATCAATATGTATCCAATCCGCACCAGCCGCTTCCAATTGATGAACGGCTTCAGCGAGCTGGCCAAAATCAGCCGAAAGAATAGAGGGTGCGATGAGTGGTGGAGTCGGCATGGTCAGCTAGTCCTTTTTCTTAACCGAGCGGCAAAAAATCCATCCATCGAAAAGGCATTGAAGGAGGTGAGCAAACATCCTGTTTCATCAATAAGAGTCTGACCTGCCGGAGGTACCCACGGTTCAATGGAATCCTGATGAAAGTCTGGATGTTGATCGAGAAATGTCGCCAAAACATGGCGAGTTTCTTCTATTTCTGTGGAGCAGGCACTATAGACCAACACTCCACCTGGTCTCAAGAGCGGAGACACCCGATCAAGTATTTTCCCTTGAAGAACCTGGGCTTGCTGAATCAGGTTTGGCCCTTTCAACCACTTGCCTTCTGGATGGCGACGAAGAACCCCAAGTCCAGAACACGGAGCATCGACTAAAATTCGATCAAACTGTTGAGTGAAAAGAGAAGTCACCGAACGCTCATGCCTCTTGAGTGACGATGTACGAGTGGAGGCAGGAATTTCTTGAATAATATTGGCACATACTGGAGTAATATTTGTCAGGCCAAGACGGTGATAGTTTGAGATGAGGAGATTTAACCGATTCAAATCTCGATCAACTGCCGTGATATGTCCTTGATTGGACATCAGTTGTCCCATATGGGTGGTCTTGCCCCCAGGTGCTGCACATACATCTAACACCTGGTCTTCAGGCTGGAGGTCAAGTAGTAATGGAATAAGTTGAGCCGCTTCGTCTTCAATATAGCACCATCCATCTATTAGGGGACCAAGATCATTCAATTTTCCGCATTTTTCTAAGATTAATCCAGAGGGACTGACTGTTGTCTCTTGGACCTCATATCCTTCTAATCGTAACCGAGTAGCCAGTTCATCACGCGAACAGCGAAGCAAGTTCGTACGTAACGTAATGGGGGGAATTTGAAGCGTCGCTTCACAAAGAGCTTCGGTCCTCTGGTTCCCCCACACGGACAGCCATCGCTGGACTAACCAAGACGGGCAGGAATACCGAATCGATAAAGCAGAAACAGGGTCGTCAGATGGATCAGGCCATGGCTGAGTAGGTTGCCGCATCAAATTTCGAAGAATCCCATTCACAAGGCCACTCCAATTTCTTCCTCCGACTGTCTTGGCCAATTTCACAGATTCGTTCACAGCAGCGGAATGTGGGATCTTATCAAGATAAAGGAGTTGATACGCTCCTAAACGGAAAATCATGGCAACGGTAACCGGTAAGCGTGACATGGGACGTTTAGCGACTTGGTTTAATCGCCAATCTAATGTCCCCTGGTGTCGCAAAACGCCATACACAAGTTCTACTATTAGTCCTCGGTCCAATGACTGAACTTTCATGGATTGCAACAAAGAGTCAACAACATCGTCAGCAAAAGGCTGTTGGCGATGAATTTTTAAGAGAATCGTCAAGGCGATGGAGCGGGCGCCTGCGTAAGGCTTTGATTGTTGTGGTTTAGCAGGAGAACTCATGGTCTGGAGAAAGGACACGTGTCAATTTGATTCATCAAAGAGAACGAGATAGGGATAGAAATAAGCGCGAGTGGTGTGCAATCAATGCTTTTGAGTTACCAGACGAGCGGCCAAAGAAATGGCTTCAATGAGACTAGTCGGATCAGCCTTGCCTTTTCCGACAATATCATAGGCAGTCCCATGATCAACAGAAGTGCGAATCAAAGGAAGGCCTACGGTCACATTTACGCAATGGCCAAATGCGACGGTTTTCAATGCCACAAGCCCTTGATCATGATACATGGCAACGATTCCATCAAATTCTCCTTGTACGGCTTTGCCAAAAAGAGTATCCGCTGGATGTGGACCGCTACAGCGAATTCCAGCTGCTTTAGCACGTTTTATCGCTGGAGAGATGGCTGTGCGCTCCTCTTGTCCAAATAACCCTTCTTCACCTGCATGCGGGTTTAGTCCGGCGACGCCAATGCGAGGTCGAGGAATATGAAACAGTTTGCGGAGCCCAGAATCGGCCAGGCGAATAGATTCGAGTACATTCTTAATAGTTATAGACTGAGGAAGATCTCGAATAGCCACATGGGTGGTGACAAACAAAATTTTCAGTGGGCCACCAAGAATCATCATGCCAAATTTCTTAGTTCGAGTCAGGGCTGCCAACATTTCTGTATGTCCTGGATAAGGATGGCCCGCCAGATGAATAGCTTTTTTATTGATCGGTGCGGTCACGATGCCTTGCACGCAGCTCATTTGTGCTAATTGGACAGCTTTTTGTATACATTGCACCGATGCTTCTCCCGCTACCGCACTCGGGTGCCCCTTGCGGAAGCTTCGTATTGGCCTCTCAAATGGATCAATCAACGGAAGGTGCCCTCGACGAAATGAAGTCTGTCCTTCAGAAGCATGATGACCGGCAACTGATGAGATGGTCATAGGGATTCCAAGGGAGTCAGCGGCTCGTGTCATGGTATGGTGTGACCCAATGACGAGAGGTCGGCACGCTTTCCAGATGCTTGGATGCGCCAAAGCCTTAAGAATCACTTCAGGTCCAATACCTGCTGGATCTCCCATGGTGATAGCTAAATAGGGACGGACTGACTTAGGTTTTTTCGATTTCATAGATTTGACATGGACATGTGTAAGAAATAGTTAGGACTCATATCCGTAGGTGTGTGAAGTGAGGAAAATTCATACCTTCGGCGATTTTTTCTTAGGACGCGATTGGCTTTGATAGGTTTGCAGAGCGCATTGGATCACATCACGAACAGGTGTTCCCGTCTTTTTGGCAATCGCCTCACAGTCTCGGTATTCAGGCATCATTTTCTGTTGACCATTTCCAAGGTCTGCGATTTTAATCTGAACGACACCGTTAGGCAGTGTGACACTATCCATTCTACGTGGAAGCACCTGTCGGCTCATGGTCTGAATGCGTAGGCCTAGTGTTGTGGTGTCAAGGAAAAGTATACGGATGATGGCCTCACGAATGTTCGTTTCCGCAAGTACTGTGAGAATGATCCCTGGGCGACTGCGTTTCATAATTACCGGGGTCATTGTGACATCGAGGGCTCCAGCCGCAAATAATCGTTCCATGACTGATTCGTAGGCTTGAGGATTCAGATCATCCAAGGTTGTGTGAATTTCAAGTATGGAATTTGGTGGTTGAACGCAAGAGGAAGAATCTTTCCCTAGAAACATGCGCAGAATATTAGGCCACCCGGATGGGTTAGCAGTCCCAGCCCCATACCCAATCCGTAGGGGATGAAGGGGGGGAAGCGAACGAAAGTCCTGAGTGAGAGCCGTCACAATGCCCATACCTGTTGGAGTTGTCAGCTCAATCTCAGGCCCTGACGAAAATATAGGTACCCCTAAGGCGAGTTGAGCTACAGCAGGGCCTGGAACGGGCAAGAGGCCATGCGCTGTTTGAACCGTGCCCGCACCGACATTGATGGGAGATGCTGAGAACGTGTGAATGTCTAAATGGTGGATGGCGAGAAAGGTTCCAACGATATCGACTAATGAGTCAATGACACCAATTTCATGGAAATGGACTTTGGTCTGAGGAAGCCCGTGAACCGTCCCTTCAGCTTCAGCTAAACGTTGAAACACATCCAATGAACGTGTTTTTACTTTGGCAGGAACGAGACTTTGCTTAATAATTCGACGAATCGTGGGCAGTGATAGTGGTTTTTCAAATCCACGCCGAATGAGGACATCGACTTTGGTTGCGTGAATTGTTCCACGATGGACTTTCTTGGCTTTGAGTTGGAAACCGTCGGCCTTAAGAGACTTCAGCCCTTTTTTCAGGACTGATAAAGGAACTCCGATATCGACGAACGTTCCGAGGCACATGTCCCCGCTGATACCCGAAAACCCATCAATATGGAGATGTGACATGATAGACCTTTTTTACGTAATGAAAAATATGTCGTATCATAACAGATGCAGGTATATTCAGAACATTCGATACGATAAGGAATCATCGATAGGCGATTCAATGTACACCTCAAGCGTGAAGTGATTGATCCCAATGTGCTCGTCGATCTGTTCCATTTGGATTCACTAACATTGACCGAATTCGGAGGCTATGGTATTCGATGAGTGAGTGAACCTATTGATGCATGGCGTAAAATTAAGGAATCAAAAATTGAGTATTTCAAGACCAACATGGTGTCTGATCGGGGTGGTATGTGTATTGGGCTTGTTCCTTGGGTCTCTGGCTGATGCCAAAAAACGACGATCAGGGTCTTCGTCATCATTCAAAATTCTTCAAGTCACGCCATCACCTCTCCCATTTGAAGTTGGCAATGGAGATTTAACCTTCTCTACGGTCATCAAAATACCAAGCAATGTAAAAGGAAGGGATGTATTGGAAATCACAACCCTCATTACCTCTCCGACTCAACGGTCAATGAGGTTTCTAACTAGGCGGGTCTTGCTCGCTTCGAAGATTTCAAGGAAATCAAAGTCACGCATTTCAACCGATTTGATTTGGGATGGGAAAGATCAAACTCAAGCATTGGTGGAGCCCGGAATGTATCGATATGAAGTTCGTGCCAAACTGATGGTTGAAAAGGGGGCTGATATACGAACTCGTATGGTCTCGCGTCGTTCGCGTGGAATGGTGGAGGTCAGGAAGTATGATATTCCAGAACCGCCACCTTCGGACATTGATACTCTTCAACAAAGTCCAGAGTCGGATGTGGACAATGCTCTGATCGGTGAAGAAGAAACCGCTCCAATTATCGCTGTCGAACCAGCAGCCGATGAGGTTGAAATGTTACTTGATGAGTCAACGAGTCATCCTTTACCAGAACCAGGCGAAGAAAGCGAAGGGTCTACTGAGGAGGGAGAAGTGCTGGAGGTTCCCCAAGAAGATTAATACGATGAGCGAGGCATCCTGCTCCATATCCATTGTCAATATTCATGACGCCAATCCCACCTGAACAGGCATTCAGCATTGTTAACAAAGCCGCAAGTCCCCCGAAACTTGCCCCATAGCCTTGGCTTGTCGGGACGGCGATAATCGGACAAGCAACGAGTCCTCCCACCACACTCGGCAAGACGCCATCCATCCCAGCGATCACAATTAACACATGGGCGTGATGTAAAATTTCCTGGCGGTCTAACAGACGATGGAGACCAGCGACTCCAACGTCAAATAAGGTTTGGACGCGGCTGCCCATGGTTTCAGCTGTGATTCGGGCCTCTTCAGCCACGGGAATATCTGATGTGCCAGCGGTCACAATAACAATATGACCGCGACGAACTGTCTTGCGGTTGTACAGAGATACAACTCGGGCTTCTTTATGATAAATAGCCTTGGGTGCGATGCGGATCAATGCTCGAGCGACATCAGGTTGTACGCGGGTAGCCAGTAAAGAACTCCCTTTTTTGAGCAACCTTCGTGCGATAGCGCTTACTTGCGTTTTGGTCTTTCCTTCACAAAAAATGACCTCTGGAAACCCTTGGCGTATTGATCGATGATGGTCGATGGAAGCGAACCCAACATCTTCATAGGGCAAGGTGCGTAATGCTTGTATTGCATCTTGAATCGACACAGATCTAGATTGAACCTGATGAAGTAATTTTTTAAGGTGGGTCGAGTCCATATTTCTTGATGAACAAATTAGGGCTTCAAAAGTGAAGATGGGCGTTCGTAAGACATCTCGACTTTTGCCACACGCCCCATCAGTTTCGTGACCGTATGTCGAGGATCATTTCGAGTGAATAGCACGTCATAGACTCCTTCAACAATAGGCATTTCAATGTTGTGTTTTTTGGCTAAACCTATTGCTGCACGAGTCGTACGAATACCTTCCGCAACCGTAGTTGTTTGCGAAAGAATGTCATCAAGTGTCAAACCCTGTCCAAGTTTTAGCCCAACCGTGTAATTTCGACTTAACGAGCCCGTACACGTCAATACGAGGTCACCTAACCCCGAAAGTCCAGACAAGGTCGACACGTCAGCACCCATAGCCGTGCCTAAGCGAGTCATCTCGGTGAGGCCGCGTGTAATCAACGCGGCTCTGGCATTGAAGCCTAAGTCCAAACCATCCACTATGCCGGAAGCAATGGCCATTACATTTTTCAAGGCACCACCAATTTGGGCCCCAATCATGTCATGACCCGCATAGACTCGAAAATGAGGGGTTAAAAAGACATTCTGGAGATCTGTCACTAACCCGGGTGTCGTTCCAGCAAGAAGAATCGTCGTGGGTTTCTCTTGACACACTTCAAGGGCAAAGCTCGGTCCGGATAGAATGGTCAGAAATGGATGCCAATTTGAAGGAAGCCTCGATTCAACAATATCAGACATAAGATAAAAGGACTCTTCCTCAATACCTTTTGT
>JBMYWX010000036.1:0-18155 GCA_049607825.1 Nitrospirales bacterium | reverse complement strand
GATCCTGAACGGCCAAATCCCCACCATAATCAACAGCTTAATAAACTCTTGCTAAATGGTGGACGCCTCTATGTCGACGGAGCCCACCCAGAGTATTCCACCCCAGAATGCAGTCATCCGCTTGAAATACTCGCCCATGAACGAGCGGGAGAACGAATGATTAATGACTGCCTACAGGCGCTCAATACTTCGCAAGGAGAAGAAACCTTCTTTGTGTATAAAAATAATTCGGATGGAAAGGGGAATAGCTACGGGTACCATGAAAACTACTTACTATCTCGCTCAGTCCCTTTTGACACCATTGCCCAAGTCCTCATTCCGTTTTTTGTGACGCGTCAAATTTATGCAGGGGCAGGGAAGGTAGGGGCTGAAAACCATACCGAAGCAGTAGACTACCAAATTTCGCAACGATCTGACTTTTTCGAATGTGTGATGGACCTCAATACGATGGTGAAACGCCCCATCATCAATACGCGCGATGAGCCTCATTCAGATTTGGACATCTATCGTCGACTCCATGTCATTGTCGGTGATGCCAACATGGCTGAAATCTCCACCTACCTTAAAGTCGGCACAACCGCTATCTTGATGGAAATGCTTGATGCAGGATGGAAATTTCCAAAGACCGTGCTACAAGACCCCGTGCGTGACATCAAAATTGTTTCCCGTGACCTACGCGTCAATGCCAGCCTCAAATTAGCTAATGGCCAATTCACCTCTTCTATCGATATACAACGCATGTATCTCAAGAACGCATATGATTTTTATAACACCCGAGACCTCCCTCCCTTGACGAAAGAGATTCTCGTCTTGTGGGAACGAATTCTCGATAGGCTTGAGCAAGACCCGATGCGATTAGGACGAGAACTTGACTGGGTTGCGAAACATCAAATGATCCAGTCATATATGGACCGAAAGAGCTGCAACTGGAAAGATTCACGAATTGCTCTGCTCGACCTTCAATATCATGATATGCGTCCTGACAAAGGCTTGTATTATATGCTTGAGCGAAACCATCACGTTGATCGCCTCCTTCAAGACTCAGATATTGAACAGGCTCGAACCAATCCGCCAATTCATACACGTGCCTTTTTTCGTGGAGCATGTCTCAAGCAATTTGCTGAACATATATACGGCATGGGATGGACCTCTGTTCTTCTCGACCAAGGAAATGCGACCATTAAAAGAATTCCACTCATGGATCCATACCGTGGAACCCAGGCCTTAACGAAGGATCTTCTCGAAGGAGTCTCAACCGTTGATCAGCTACTCACCAAGCTCTCAGAGAAATCTCCCACTATTCAGTAAATGAGACCCGAACATACACAAAAGGATGGACATGAAAACTCATGCCTTTGAGATGCCTCAGTTTCCCTTAGATCATTGTTCAAGTTTCTTTCAGTTTCTGAATATTCACCAACCAGAGCTAACGCCCCAAGCTCGTTGGGGAAAACCGGAACAGGCACAATATAGCCAGCACGAACTCAGTTCCGGACCTTTTCCGTCTCCCATCACACATGGCACGACGGTTCTTGCTTTCAAATATGAGGAAGGGGTCATCATCGCCGGAGACCGGCGTGCCACAGAAGGTTTTCAGATCGCCGCCAATCGAATGGAAAAAGTTTTTAAAACCGATGATTTCTCAGCCATGGCTATCGCTGGAGCAGCAGGCCCCTGCGTTGAAATGGCCAAGCTCTTTAGCATTGAATTAGAACATTACGAAAAGCTTGATGGCGTCCAGTTATCCTGTGAAGGCAAAGCCAATCGATTGGGACAAATGGTGAAAGCTAATTTACCTCTAGTCATGCAAGGCTTGGTCGTGATTCCACTATTTGTCGGCTACGACACCAAACGCGAATATGGACGAATTTTCAAATACGACATTACAGGTGGCCGATATGAGGAAGCAGAATTTCATTCAGTAGGATCAGGAGGAAAAGACGCTCGGCTCATCCTCAAAGAGCGTTTCAAGCAGGACTTGACCAAAGAAGCTGCAACGCGTGTCGCTCTCCGTGCCTTAGCCAATGCCGCTGATGAAGATGTTGGAACTGGCGGACCAGACCCTATTCGACGAATTTATCCCACCATGAAGCTCGTCAATGCCCAAGGCGTCCAAGACGTAGAAGAAACAACTCTCGCCACGCTCTGGGAAGAACTCATTCAATCACAAATGAAGGAGCACTGATCTGTGGCACTCCCCTACTACGTTTCTCCTGAACAAATGATGCAAGACAAAGCAGAATATGCCAAAAAGGGCATTGCAAAAGGTCGTGCTATCATTGCTCTTGAATATGAAAAAGGACTGTTGCTTGTCGCTGATAACCCAAGTGCATCATTATTCAAAATCTCTGAGGTCTATGACAGTATCGCCTTTTCCGGTGCTGGAAAATATAACGAGTTTGAGAACCTTAGAAAAGCAGGCATTCAACATGCCGACTTAAAAGGACTCATGTATAGCCGAGAAGATGTGACGGCACGATCCTTGGCCAACGGATATTCCCAGACTCTTGGGACCATTTTTAGCCAAGAGCTTAAACCCTTCGAAGTTGAACTGTTACTCGCACAAGTTGGCGAAGAACCTGGGAAAAATGAACTCTATCGCATTGCCTTTGATGGCAGTATCGTTGACGAACAACGAATGACTGCCATCGGTGGACGTGCAGAAGCCATCCTTACCTTTCTCCATGAGAAAAGTTCTACAGACATCCCTTCATTACAAGAAGCGTTAACACTCTGTAAACATGCCTTTGAACAAATCACTGAACAAAGCATCCAGATTGAAGGACTCGAAGTAGCAACCCTCGAGCGTGCAAAGCCCGGCAGAAAGTTTCGCCGAATTCCCGCACCAGAATCGGCTAAATTACTTTCCTGACTTGACAGCCACCAAGGTCCGTACCAGTTGAAGATTGCACATCTGAGGTGTATGCTGAAATTGACGTTGCCTCCATTCTTATGGGGTTTTCACCATGAACCGCATTGTCGGACTTGAGTGTGAATATGGGCTGACTTTTTCACCCAATGGTCGCGTCTACTTGCCGATTGAAAAAATCCTCGGTTACATCTTCGAAGGGTTAATTCCCAATAGCTGGCCCTCTAATGCGTTTCTCGCCAATGGAGCCCGTTTTTACCAAGACACTGGTTGCCATCCTGAATATGCCACTCCCGAATGCGATGACCTGTTTGATCTGGTCATGCATGATAAGGCAGGGGAAAGGATTCTTGAAGCTTGCCTCCCGCTTGCAGAAGAACGATTGCGGGAAGAGGGGCTAGCAGGAAATATTTTCATCTTCAAAAATAACACCGACTCACTCGGCAACACTTATGGCTCTCATGAGAACTTCCTCATGCGACGAGATATAGACTTTTGGAAAGTGGCCGAACAACTCATTCCATTCTTTGTCACACGACAAATTTTTTCAGGTGCAGGAAAAATTTTGCGGGTATCGGGGAAACCTCAGTTTTTTATTTCTCAGCGCGCCCAACATATCCATGAAAAAACCTCTTCCTCAACCACCTCCTCACGCAGCATCATTAATACACGAGATGAACCTCATGCCGATGCAGAGAAATATCGACGTCTTCATATTATCTTGGGTGACTCAAATATGTCCGAATTCGCGACATATTTGAAAGTGGGGACCACCGATCTGGTCTTATCCATGATCGAAGAGGGATTCACCGTGCCCAGCATTGAGTTGGATGAACCAGTGAAAGCTATTCGTGATATTTCGAGAGATCCAACCCTCAAAAAACGAATCAAGCTTGACGATGGTCGTGAACTCACAGCACTTGAAATACAGCGTATGTATTGGGACTGCGCCAGTGAGTATCTTCAAGCCCAACCTCATGATAAGGTAATGTATGACGTCTTACATGAATGGGAACGAGTTTTAGATCGTCTCGAAGAATCTCCCATGCTTTTGGTTCGAGAACTTGATTGGGTCACAAAGAAATGGTTAATGGAGTCGTATATCGACAAAAAAGGATGCGGGTGGGATGATCCACGCCTCGCAATGATGGACCTGCAATACCACGATGTGAATCAGCAGCGTGGACTCTATTACCTGTTAGTCGGGCGCGACAATATTCGAACTGTCGTCTCAGAAGAAGCCATCGAACGAGCGAAGACCATCCCCCCTCAAACCACTCGCGCAAAAGTACGAGGTGACTTTATTCGTTTCGCCAGGGCAAAAAATAGATCATACACTGTGGATTGGACCTATTTAAAATTAAATGGATACTGGGAAGAAACCATACTCTGCATGGATCCCTTTTGTGCTATCAACCGCCGCGTGGAGGAACTCCTCTCGCAAGTCCCACACACACGACTTTAAACATGAGCATCTATCTCATAGACAAACCCTATTCAAAGTCCAGAACCCCAGGGAAAACGCTCCTCGTAATCACGCTACTTATCACAAGCATCTTTCCCCTACAACTCATTCCGAGTGCTAAAGAATTAAAAGCAACCATCGACGGACAATTGAGCGCTAAACAGGGTGAAGTCCTTTGGGTTACGATTCCTGTGGGAAAGCTCAAACCAACGAACGTGACAGGACAGTTCCTGAAACGAACAATTCCTTTTTTCCCCATGACCGATGCGACCTATGCTGGACTTCTTGGAATAGACATGCAGGATAAGCCTCAACAATATAACCTCAATGTGACAATTACCACCGCGACTGAGACACAACATCTAAACTATACCGTCTCAGTGTTAAAGGAAGATTACTCCGTTCAACATCTGAAGTTGCCAAAAAAGAAAGTGGACCTGAACAAAAAGACCCTGGTTCGCGTCAAAGCGGAGCGAAAAGAAATGATGGCAGCTTTTGACGCGATTGGACCTCATCCATATTGGAATGGCCCATTTATCGCTCCGGTCAAAGGGAGAGTTTCTGGGAGATTTGGTAGTCGACGAGTCATTAATGGACAATCCAAAAATCCTCACAGTGGGGAAGATATCGCCGCACCTAAGGGGACAAAGGTTGCTGCCATGAATTCAGGGACTGTCAGTTTGACACATGATCACTTTTTTACTGGTAAAGGTGTGATTCTTGATCATGGCGTTGGACTACATTCAATGTATTTCCATCTTTCAACAATTTCCGTCAAAGAAGGCCAGGTCGTCAAAAAGGGACAAACAATTGGCAAAGTCGGCGCGACTGGTCGTGCCACCGGCCCACATCTACATTGGGGCGTGCGCCTCAATGGCTCTCGCATCAACCCCTACTCACTCATCAATCTTCCTATTAAACCCTGAACTTCCTTGCCAGCTGTTAATATTGCTAGATCATAACTTTCAATTAATACTACCAATACGCTTTCGCTCTTGAAGACAATCAATATCTAAATATTTGAAATACTGGAGAAAGACTATTCATGAAACGTATTTGTGTATTCTGTGGTTCGAGCAAAGGCACGAAGCCAATATATGAACAAGCAACTCGTGAACTTGGACAATTACTCGTTCAACGCGGCATTGGCTTAGTCTATGGCGGTGGAAATATTGGACTCATGGGTGTTATCGCAGAAACCGTACTCAAAGAAGGTGGAGAAGTCATTGGAATTATTCCAGAGGCCTTGGCTGAAAAGGAACTAGCCTTTAAAGAATTAGCTGACCTGCGCATTGTGCAAACCATGCACGAACGTAAAGCGCTGATGGAACAACTATCCGATGGTTTTATCGCTTTACCCGGTGGTTATGGCACTCTCGAAGAAATCTGTGAAATGGTCACCTGGGCGCAGTTAGGTATTCATCACAAACCTTGCGGTCTGTTAAACCTAGAAGGGTTTTACGACTCGTTACTAGCCTTCATGGACCATCAAGTACAACAAGGCTTCGTAACCCCGAACAATCGCATGCTTATATCAGAAGCAGACAATCCTAAGCATTTATTGAATAGTATGTTTGAGAAAAAAACTCCGTTTAATTTTACCTAGTATAAGCGAACGTTCATGGCTTTGAGTTGAGTGGTAAATTAGCTAGTAACTCCCTCTAATATCGCTTCTGGACGAATTGGCAAATCTCTGACACGCACACCTACCGCAGCATAGATTGCATTCGCAATTGCTGGGGCAACCACAATGAGGCCTGGTTCACCCAACCCGACGGGAAATTCTTCGCTTTCGATAAATTGAATATCAAGCTCTGGCACATCAGCCATGCGTAAGGGCGTGTAGGAATGAAGATTATCCGCTGCCACTTGCCCCTGCTCTACGTGAGTGCCTTCGTGCAATGCGAGACTCAGACCCCATAGAGTCGAGCCTTCCATTTGCGCCAGCGCTCCGTCTGGGTGAACCACTGTTCCACAATCCACAGCCACACTCAGTTTTTTCACTGTCACCTGACCCGACTGCTTGCTAACATGTACATGCGCTGCACAGGCCACCCATGTAGGCATTGTACGTTCTTGACCAAATGCGGTTGCCACCCCCCTACCTTCATCTTTCGGAAGCGACTTCCCCCAACCCGATTGTTTTTTCAACACTTTTAAAACATTAGCCAATCGTTTTGCACCACCAACACTCTCGGGAATATTGCCTGCGTTTTTGCCTTTACCATCTAGCAACTCTAAGCGAAAATCCAGCGGATCTTTATTTGCGGCTGTTGCCACTTCATCCATAAACGATTCGACCCCCCAACCAATCCACCCAGGCCCCACTGCCCGCAAGTAGCCTGGAAGAAACGAACGCTGAGCAAGGTCATTATTGATCATGCGCACTCGATGATTCGGAAGACTGTACCAATGATCTGCGCCACTACTGGAAAACGGATCGATTTTGCCTTTCTTATCGAGACTATCAATCAGAAGCCCCGGAGCCAAGGACAATGTTGGCCAACCAGCTGTCACTGCATGTTCGACGCTCGTGAGATTTCCTTGCTCATCCAACGACGCATGAAATTGCTGCACGGAAGGAGATCGGAGACAATCAAAACGCGAATCGTCAGGACGGGTAAAGATCATTTTAACTGGTTTGCCAATGGCTTGTGCCGTAAGGGCGGCAGGAATGATATAGTCACCAAATAATCGGCGACCAAAACCGCCTCCCAAAAAGTATTGATGGATCTCTATCTTCTCTTCACTCACGCCCAATGATTTCGCAATGATCGGTAGAATAAGAGATGGGGATTGGCAGCCGGTATGAATGTGCCAGATATCGTCTTTCAATTCAGCTGTTGCGTTGACTGGCTCCATTTGAAAATGCAAGACCGAGGACGTGCGGTATTGGGCATCTAGTTTGGTAGTAGCATTCCCGCGTGCTTGCTCGACATCTCCATCATCGATCAGGAGAAATCCTGCGGTTGAATCATTGATGAGCCGTTCCCCTTCGGCCTGAATGTCTGCTTCATCCACGTTGGCCGTTGGTCCTGCCTGGTATTCGACTTTCACTGCATCTGCCGCTTTTATGGCACTCGCATAGTTGTCTGCAACCACTGTTACCCATCCCTGCAGGGTTTCGCTTGGATCCTTGAGCACCTGATAGCCGATATAACCTGAAACCTTCTGTGCAGCGGCATCATCAATTGCCTTGACGGTACTGCCATACCGAGTAGGCGGGATAATGGGCCGCGCATATACCATGCCGGGAATATCCACATCGATCCCAAACTGAGCGCTACCATTCGTTTTTGCCGGAATATCGATCGCCTGGCTAGACTTGCCAACGAGTCGTCGTTGTTTGGCAGGTTTCAGAGGAAGTGCAGCCAACTCTTCTTCGCTGAAGCTACGATCCAACTTGGCTTTCTGAATAATTTCTGCAAATGTGATTGATTGCTCACCACAAACAACTTTGCTTTCTATGGCGTCACATTGTTTCGACGGTTTATCCAGCAATCGTGCCCCGGCTTCAATCAATGCCACTCGACCAGCCGCACCAGCCTGTGACAGAGAGGTAAAACTCTTAAACACAGACCAGGATCCTCCAGTGATCATAAATCCCCACTTTGGATCGGCATCGACGTGCTTGATGGATACGTCGTCCCAATTGGCGCCTAATTCCTCTGCGATAACACGAGCTAACGCCGTCCCTACATGTTGACCCATTTCTGCTTTGGCGATATTGATTAAGATATTGCCGTTTTTATTGATTTCAAACCAGACCGTGGGAGCAAAAGTTTTTGCCGCTAACGTTTCAGGTGCAGAGATCGCTTGTGCGACACCTCGAAGTCCAGCGAATCCAAATGCCATCATGACTGAAGCGCCGACGCTTCCGACAAGAAAAGAACGACGTGTGAGACCAGTTGTATTGGGATTGTCTATTAGGTTTTCTGGATGATGAGACATCTCAGCTCACCTCCTTTGTAGACTCAATCTCAGGAGACGGACCCATAACCACCGGACTCGACATCGAAGCTCCAGCTCGTTTAATGGCCTTCTTGATACGAATATACGCCATACACCGACAGAGATTGCCAGCCATATGAGTATTGATATCTTCATCTGTAGGTTTGTTGTTTTCCGAGAGTAGCGTCACTGCTTGCATGATTTGCCCTGACTGACAGTACCCACATTGAGGGACTTGTTCTTCAATCCAGGCGTTTTGTAACGGATGGGAATCATTCAGACCTTCGATTGTCGTGATCGTCGAATTCGCAACGGCACTGACAGGAAGACGACAGGTACGCTGGGCTACGCCGTTTACATGGGCAGTACAAGCACCACACATTTCTATACCACAACCGAATTTTGTCCCTTTCAAATCAAACTCGTCGCGGATAACCCACAACAAAGGGGTATCGGGTGATACGGTTGTGGAGACATCCTTTCCATTCAGAGTAAATTTAATCATGGTGTAGGCCTCCTTCGTATAAATCGCTATGACAAACTAACGAGCTATAAAGAAAATTTCATTAAACATAGTCAAGTAACTCCATCACGTTTTCTTTGGACCGACCTCTCACCCACAGGTCTAGATCTTCCCATGTATCAATATCGATGCTTGCACATTCTAAGGGATACTCCACAACTGACACATGTTGGCCATACAAGATGGCTTTTGCACCTCGATCACCTTGTAATACTTTTAACTGTTCAAAACTATTTCGACCGAATATCGCAGGGACGCCACGCCTACCTGCATACAAACCACAAACAATATTGTCTCCAGAAAAATGATGCCGTAGCTTCAATAAATCTTCCTTAGTTAACCCTATCTGATCCGCCAGAATAATTAAGATGCTGTCAAAATCGTCGGCGAGAAACGTCACACCTCGAGCAATTGAACTACCCAACCCATCAACCCACGCAGGATGCTCAATGAGTGTGACATCTTTAATTTCTTCGTTTTGGATAGACATACTGAGTTCACAGTGCCAAGCACCGCTCACCGCAAATACCCGACCAGGACAAAGTGCCTGCGCCATATCAATGCTGTGTTGGAGGAGTGACTTGCCATTCACTTTAACTAGTTGTTTACATTCACCGAATCGTGAGGCTTGCCCTGCCGCCATGATAAGTGCTGCCATTTTGTACATCAGACCAATACTCCAGTAAGAGAGCAGGCCGATCGTTTCTTCAAGCTGGCATGACATTCTGCCAAGATCGAAAGAGCAATGCTTTCTGGCAGCTCTGCTCCAATATCCAATCCCGCAGGTCCAGCTAATGAGGTAGTCAGATTGGACTCTCTGAGACCAGCATACTCCAGAACCTGCAGACGGCGATTAGTCGGGCCCAATAATGCCATATACTGTAAGGGCACTTGTTGCAGAGCATGAAGTGCGGCACCATCCAGCTGAATATTGTGAGTCATAAGAACAGCAGCACCGACAGACTTACTGATAGCGAAGTCAAATAACTCCAAAGCTGGGCCTTGTAGTATCCAATCTGCTGAAAGAAAGTGTTCACGCCGTGCATTAGCTGGGCGAGGATCCCAGACACTTACTTGCCAACCAAGTACGTGTGCCATCGACACCAAAGATTGAGCATCGAGTCCTCCTCCAACTACAAGGAGATGCGGCTCTGGAACGATGGGCGTGGCAAGCCAAACTGAACCGTCTTCTTCGATTAAATCTGGTCTTTGTGAGCTGTTAGATGGTGAAAGAACATCAGTTTCGATGAATCGACATTCAGCAATACACGTTGTATCAGGAATCCGCTGATAATAGAGGCCAGTTCTACGAACACTCAACGTTCGGAAGACTGAATCTAAATAAAGATATTGAGTTTGAGCAATGATAGGCTGAAGAAGAATATGGACAGTTCCTCCACAACCGATAGACACCTGGGAATAGAAATCATCCTCGTCACTGCTGTCATAGCACAACGTAATCGCCTTCCCAGTCAACATCACCTGACGAGCATGTCGCTGAATGTCTGCCTCCAGACAGCCTCCGCTTAGCATCCCAAACTGCTCCCCTCGACCGTTGAATAACATCATAGCCCCAGGTTTCCGATAACACGGGCCTTCGATGTTGTACACAGTCCCGAGTACCCATTCACACGCATCTCTATTCGGATGCCATTGAGTAAGCAAATGTAGAAGTTGGTTTGCCATTAAAGATTTCCCAAGGTAATCGTAGTTCAAACCATTCTGAGAAATTTCTATCCCACTTGTCAAAAGTTGAGTACACCTAAAACCTATTCCATTGCCTCACAATAATATTTATTGTTCTATCAAGACATATCTTCTTCATTCTCCCAGAACGACTTTACGCTCATTTCCCCATGCTCATACTCTCATCTTTGACTATTCTCCTTGATTAATTCTGAGTAGCCTGGCAGTCTTGCCGACTATTGCTCAATAATCATGTTAGTGTCTTGGTTTATGTATCGTTTGTTAGGAGGAATTGAAGATGGATATGGACCCGAATAGTTTGAAACGACTTAAGACATTTATGGAATTCATTCAACGGTCTCAGAGAGAGGGCTTCAAGCTTTCGTTTGTGAGTACTCCCACGGAACATGGAGATAACATCAACGCCACCGCGACTATCGATGGAAAACGAGAAAGCATTGGGATCTTATTTTGGGATGTGAGCTTGCTCCAAAATCATGGCCTGGCAGATACGTTAGATGATGATGAAATTGCCATGGGCTTAAACATCACTGATGGTATGGTTGAAGATGTAGAAAAGATCATGGCTTTTGTGGACACGGAACTTGCAAAATTTAACGCCTAGCAAGAGCCCCTCAATCTTGCGTAAGAATAGCCATAACGACAAGTAAAGGTTTAGCTATTGAGTCATACAAAAACCATTACCCTACCCAAACTTGGAGATGTCCCCATTGTTATCAAGACCAAGCGAGACATCTCAGATGAAACACCACTAGATAAAAGGGATGATGAGTCTCTTGGCTGGGGATATTGGGATCGAATTTGGCCGTCAGAAGTCGCCTTATCAGAGTATCTGATCCATCGGTTTCTTCCTCTAGAATTGAAAGGGAAAAAAGTTTTGGAAATCGGATGTGGTGTGGGGTTGGCTGGAGTAGTTGCAGCTCAACTGGGGGCAAGAACAACGTTTTCTGACATGGTGCCAGTTACGCTTGAAGGGGTGAAAGAAACCTGTCAGTTAAACCATGTTACGAACTTCGACACCTGCACATTGGATTGGTTTGCTCCCGGCAACCTCAAGAACACCTATGACATGGTTATCGGGAGTGAGGTTTTTTTTGATGACAAGAATATGCCAGCAATTGCAAACCTTCTCCAACAAGCACTCAATTCAGGGGGTCAAGGGATTTTCTGTGATCCTAACCGGTTGGGGTTAAGTAGCATTGAGTTTCACTTCAAAGAAAACTTTAGCTTTTCGCTCAAGGAAGTTCCGCTGAACTTTGCTCTCCGTAAAGCGACAGGCGGAACCAAAAAAAATGGCTACATTTATACATTAACGTGATAATACACTACCTACACTCTATCCCAAAGATCAGTCAATTATGAGGCCAAGCGATGTTCGCAGTGGCCTCACTTGATCCTAGTAAGCTGGAGGTCGAGACAAGGGAAGATTCGTCAAATATTCCACGGCTCGAAGATTGTCAAAGGCAAACGCCCCATCGCCCCATGTCACTAACCCTACTTTGCCTTCCTTAAATGTCGAGTCGGATAGCGATAACAACATATGCCGGTCAAAGAAGACATTGAAAAGATCATGACTAATCATAGGGCTTCGCTGCACACGTAAATAATGCCACTCTTCGCTTTTTGGTTTAATCTTTGCCTCTCCAAATGAAGTGATTTTTCCATCACGCACAACATAGGCTTCAATCGTATTCGTCTTTGGTGTCACAACTGCCGCATAGAAATTTTTATCATCTTGGGCGCCTAACACAATACCAGCTTTTCCTGATGCCGTACCCAAGACAAGCTTCATTCTGACAGACACGTCAACATAGGACACGTCGGTTCCCTCGCCAAGCAGTATTTGATAGCAAGACGCTTCAGCACATGTTCCTTTTTGCTCAATCACTTGCGTTTTGCTTGGAGCTGCCTCTTCTTTGGTGACCAACCATTGACCACCAGCCTGCCCATTCACTCCTTGATTGAACCCCCCTGGCTGTTCACCAATTTGGTCTTTATCAAAATTCCAATCCATAAACAATGGAGGAGTGGTTTTAAATTTTGGCTTGGGAAGTTCCTGAGGACCTTCGCCTTGATCAGCAAAAACCATGGTGGTCCCAAACATACAGAAAGCAGCAACCATGACCCCAGACAAACATCGTAGTTTTGCTTTCCTAATTGTCGATTGACTATGGCACCCACTCACCGAAGACAGAGTTTTTGATGATTTACATTCAAACACGCTCATACGGCTCCTTCTATCTCATAAATTATGATGACAAATGAATCGCAAATTGCGACAGGTGGTTTTATACTGATTTTACGAACTTACTCTCAATCTCCACAAGCCCTGACTATGAGCAAAGCATCGTACTCTCAACTGGCCAAGAGCGTCTTTCACATGGGCTACCATATTATACTAATGAGGTGGACATCAATAGTTTCTCCAGCCTAGGCACTCTCAGACTCGTCCATTTGCGAAGAATCTCATGTGTCTGGTAGCCTGTAAAATGTGCAGGTGCAGAAGCATTGCTATTCACTGTGGCACCTTGCAATCCTTCCGCTCTGTTCGGATACATGAACCTCCTTCGTGATCAACATACCTCACTCGGACATTCACTAGGCACCCACTCATTGGGCCTGTTCATCTTTCTACTCATTGGCTGTACCACTAACGTGCAGGCTGATACCGCCTTAACAGCTCTCATTGAACGTGAACCCATGGAAACCCTGACACTCAGTGAGGCCGTTATCCGAGCCCTCAAACAGAATTTGGACATAACCGTCAGTCGACAAGCACGTGACGTACGCATAACTGACATTATGCTACAGCAAGCTATCTTCGATCCAACGGTTGAACTATCAGGACGGTACGATCGAAATGTACGCCCCCTCAACCGCCCTATTTTTGGATTTGGTGGAGTATCGGCAGGATCAGAACCTGACAACATCGATCAAAATGATATTAACGTTAGGCTCGGAATGAACCAAAAGCTTCTCACAGGTGGAAGTCTAGACTTTGCATTTGATTCAAATAGAAACTCTGTAGCTGGCCAAACCAGCTTTCTCTTTAATCCCTCTTATTCCAATACTCTTTCTTTCAATCTCAGCCAACCGTTGCTTCGTAATTTTGGAGTAGCGGTCAACGAGACTAAAATTCATATTGCGCGTAATGCGGCAACAACAGAGCACTACGTATTTGTAAATCAGGTGCTATTCGTCATTAAAGATGTGGAACAGACCTATTGGGAGTTAGTATTCTCGCGCGAAAATGAGAAAGTCGCCAAAGCTACACTGAAAGCCGCTCAGGAGTTATTGGCCACAAACCGAGCAAAAGTCAAAGCCGGCGTTATGGCTGAAGTAGAAGCCTTGCAAGCACAAGCGGGCGTTGCCAGTCGCGTTGAACAAGTTCTGGTCGCACAGAAGGCTGTGCACGACCAAGAAGATCAACTTCGTCGACTGTTCAGTCCGTCCGAAGAAGAACTGAGCAAAAATATGGCCGTCATAGCAACGGATACCCCAACGCAAGAGGCCAGCATTCAAACCCTGCCTCAGGCTATTCAGACCGCACTCCAAAAACGTCCTGAGATATTACAGGCACAACAGAATATTGAGACAGGGACCCTCAATACTCGTTTAGCAAAAAATCAGCTACTGCCAAACCTTACCTTAGAAGGCGGCATGGGACTCAGTGGGTTAGGAAAAGGTACTCGAGATACGCTTAATCGAACGAGCAGCTCTGATTTTTATAACATGGGCGCAGGTCTGATTCTCAGCTATCCACTAGGGAATCGGTCTGCACAAAGTCAATACAACCGCAGGGTCCTTGAGGCCAATCAAGCCACAGCTTCGTTACAACGGGTGCGACAACAAGTCATCATCGATACCAAAGAAGCCGTACGGCGAGTCCACACAGATTTCAAACGAATTCGCACGACTCGCACTGCACGTCAATTAGCAGAAAAACAATTAAAGGCAGAACAAGAACGGTTGCACCTCGGCTTAAGTACGACTCGGGCTGTGCTGGAATTTCAAAGCGACTTGGCTGTGGCTCATGGCAATGAACACCGTGCCATCGTGGACTACAATCAATCCTTGGCAAATTTTCGACTCATGACAGCCACAACACTGGATGAATATCAAATCGTGCTGCAATAAACACAGCCCTGACATCACCATCAACTGAATCAATTAAAAATCAAGCACGCCTCAGACTCTAATGAAGAAATGGACCATCATCTTAATTGTTATCCTAGCTCTCAGCGTTGGTGGACTTGCATGGGTTTTTTCCCCACTATCTGGAACCGCCAATACGCCACAAGATTCACCTAAACTCATCACCGTCACCCAAGGGTCCATACAAACGCAAGTCTCTGAAACCGGCACGATTGAACCCTCTAACACGGTCGAAATTAAGTCACAATTTTCTGGAGAAGTCACACAATTACTTGTGGCCGCAGGGCAATATGTTGAAGCCGACCAACTCCTTGCCATCATCAGACAAGAACCGAGAGAAGCCAGGCAAGTGGCCCAACTCCGTGCATCCATTCAAGAAGAGCGAATCAATGTCGACAAGGCCCAACGGGAACTGCTTCGCATGCAGTCACTGTTTGAAAAAGGGTTTATTGCAAGAAAAGAACGAGAATCCGCCGAACAGGAGCAGCGTCGCACTCTGGTACGATTAGAATTGGCCGAACGGCAATTGCTCCTAGCTCTGGGCGGAAATCAAGATTTGTATACACGATATCTGACGAAACAGCTCTCACCCAATCGCCCTGAAGAATTTCAAATGCAGTCGCCATCGTCCGGAACGATCCTTGAAGTTCTCGTGCAACCTGGAGAAATCATTACATCAGGAACAGCCACAGTTGGTGGAGGCACGGTCCTCATGCGTGTGGCAGATTTGAGTCGAATGGTCGTGAAAGCTCAGATCAACGAAGTCAGCATTGCCCGCGTGAAAGTTGGACAACCTGTCGACATTCGCCTTGATGCCTTACTGCAGCAAGAATTTCAAGGAACTGTTCTGAATATCTCAACCCAAGGAGTCAAGACAGATAATATCGTCACCTATGATGTCACTATTGCCATTGAAAAGCCTACTCCTGACTTACGTCCAATGTTAACCGCCAACATCGACATCGTCACCGAAACGCTCAATGACGTCTTAACGATCCCTTTGGAAACACTGCAAGCCAAGGGAGGCGATGATATCGTCGAAATCATGACAAACGGCACCCCAACGAAACGTAAGGTTCATGTCGCGTTTCGAACAGAGACCCAGGCCGTGATTGGGGAAGGCCTGTCAGAGGGAGATCAAATCGTCATACCTTCATTCAAGAAACGGCCATCCTCTCGGCGATAATCACATGTCTTTCACATCTCCTCTCATTGAACTCGAGCACGTGAGCAAGGCTTATCAGACTGGAGAGATTGCGGTTCAAGCTTTGGCGGATGTGACCTTTTCCATTCAGCGTGGAGAATTTGTTGCGATTGTTGGACAATCGGGCAGTGGAAAAACCACCTTACTTGATATCTTGGGATGTTTGAGTCGCCCAACTGAAGGAGAATATCGACTCGATGGACATTCTATTCATGCTCTATCCGACCACGAACTCACCACGATCAGAAATAGAAAAATTGGGTTTATTTTTCAAACCTTCCAGCTTCTCCCTCGGAAAACCGCTCTAGAAAATGTGCAATTGCCCCTTCTTTACGCTGGACAACCAGGAGAAGACCAACGCCAACGAGCCCTGGAACTTCTCAATCGCGTTGGACTTGAGAATAGGACACATCATTACACCAATCAACTATCAGGTGGTCAGCAACAACGTGTGGCCATTGCCCGAGCGCTAGCGAATCAGCCAGATATTGTGCTTGCTGACGAACCAACAGGTAATCTTGATAGTCAGTCAGGACAGGATATTTTGGCAATGTTCCATCAGCTCCACGAACAGGGACAAACCATTATCATGATTACTCACGATCGAGACATCGCCACACAAGCGCAGCGCCGCATTAGCTTGACTGATGGAAAAATCTTGTCTGATGATTTGTTAGCAAATTCTCAGACCGCCATGGTCTAGCCTAAGAAATACAATGGTCCTGAGATCGATCATACTTGACGCCTTTAACAATTTATATGCCAATATACTGCGCTCTGCGCTTACGATGCTTGGGGTCATTATTGGTGTTGCCTCAGTAATCGCTATGATTGCGATCGTTGAAGGTGGGCAGATCTGGCTCGTGAGTTCCATTGAACGCCTCGGAACCAATCTGCTGTTTGTGTGGAAAAAATCTCTGACCGTCGAAGAACAACGCCTCTTTAAAGGCCGTTCCACAGGATTAGACTATGATGACTCTCTTGCCATTCGGCAAAAATTTCCCAACCTCCACGTTGTGCCTCGCGTGGAACTTGATCAACAAATCAAAGCGGGAGACCGCCATTTTAGCGGAGAGATTACTGGAACATCTCCAGAATATTCAGTGGCTCGGAACTTTCGAACGGCTGAAGGTCGCTTCCTCCTCCATGAAGATATCGCTGAGTGGAAACGAATCGTCGTCCTAGGAAAGGACATTGCCGAACGCCTATTTGGCAGTGAGGCAGCTGTCAGCAAAGAACTGAGTATTGGGACTCAGCGCTTCACCGTTGTCGGTGTCATGCAACCCAAAGGAGTTGTCTATGGATCAAATTATGATGAGATGATCTTCATCCCTATCACTACCGCACTCCGTCGTTTTCAAGGGACGAATATCTTACGCTCAATGATTGTTCAAGTGCCCGAGCGTGACACCATGGATCGCGTGATGGCACAACTCCACGCTTTTCTCATTCAACGGCATGATGGTGTCGATGATGTCCGCGTACGCAACCAAGGCGATTTCCTGAATGCCGTGGATCGCACCATTTGGACGTTTCGGATTGTGCTCGGCGGCATTGCCATCGTCGCCCTAGTCGTTGGTGGCATTGGGATTATGAACATCATGCTAGTCACGGTGACTGAAAGAACACGCGAGATTGGTTTACGAAAAGCCATTGGCGCCAGACGTCAAGATATCCTCCTACAATTCCTCATCGAATCAGTCACCATTAGCGTCGTTGGTGGGCTCATTGGAGTCCTCGTTGGAATACTCGTCGCTTATGGATTTGGAGATTTCGTGGCCCAAGCTATGCCGGGAGGAGGAGACTGGGGGGCAGTGATCCGACCATCTGCCATTGTCATAGCATTTTCGTTTGCCGTGATCGTGGGCGTCTTCTTTGGCCTCTATCCAGCCATCAAAGCCTCTAAGCTGGACCCAGCTGAAGCGCTTCGCTACCAGTAACCAAGAAGAATCACTAGGCTTTCTGGTATGGCATTCTTTTCTTCACACTCCAACTTCTTCCTAGATCTATCTCCCCCTCAAGAAAACACCGAACCTGAGAAATGGCCAAGCCTTGTCCTTTTGCCTATTCTAGGAACCGGATTCTTTTACCTATTACCCGACTCATTCCAACAACACAGTCTCATCCAGTTTTTCCCGCAATTTCTGGCATACCTAGGGTTCGGCATTTGGGCCTACATCAATAATAATCTTGGTAACAAGCTAGGAATACAAAGCCATCAGCTCGCGGAGGGATTAAAGTGGGGAGGTTTGGTGGGACTGACCTTAGGAATATGTAATAC
>JBMYWX010000035.1:255-18245 GCA_049607825.1 Nitrospirales bacterium | reverse complement strand
GCTCCTCCAATGAGGGTAAGGAGTGGTATCAACCATATACGGCGAATGATTTGGTGAACTCGAGGTAGCATAGATAAAATCCTTTTGGTCCTACTCATTATACCAGCCGATTCTTTTTCATGCCAATTCAGGTGTTTGGCCATATTGTCAAACAGGTGACTTTATCAACTAGACAATAAGGAGGTAGAATCATCCTCAGATATGCCAAGCCAAGACTCTTTCTACGAACTCGACTCAGACCCAGCCTTACAACGCCACATCAAAGTGGAACGGGAACGAGCACGCAAACTCCGCAAGACTCAATGGTGGTTGTCTCTCATCAATAAAGAGACCTGTCACTATTGCCAACAGACCGTCTCTTCATCTGAACTCACGATGGATCATATTGTCCCGCTAGCCCGAAAGGGGAAAAGTACAAAAGGCAATGTCGTGCCATCTTGTCGGGCCTGTAATGCGCAAAAACAGCTTGGAACTCCCGTTGAAGCGACCCTCGATAGGTTACGTAAGCAAGAACATTAGTAATTTCTGCAACGAAATACGAGATACGTTTCACGAGCCACAAGCCCACGCTAGCGCCGCATCATCGCAATCCAACGCCAGAGATTAAGTAAGCTCGCCATGGATCCGGCGACATAGGTGAATGCCGCGGCTCTAAGAATCCGCCTAGCTCCCTGTAGATCTTTGGGAGACAAGTACCCACCCCGCTCTAATACGGGAAGTGCCCGACGAAAGCTAGCATCCCATTCCACAGGCAAGGTCAAAAAATGAATCAATGTCCCAAGCCCCATTGTGGCAATTCCTGCCGCCATCACTAACAGTCCTGCACCAGGGGCTCGAGTAATGCCAGCCACAAGAGGAATGCCTAACATCACGAACGATCCAATTTTTTCTGCGCCCTGGGCAACCCGAACCAACCGTGTCCGATCTTTAAGCGGTGGATATTCCGCCTGATCTTGGAGTGCATGACCAACTTCGTGGGCGGCAACTGTGGCAGCGGTCAATGACTTGCTATGGTAGTTCTCGGGAGTGAGTCTCACGACTTTTTCAAGTGGATCGTAATGATCGCCTGCCTCTGTAACTTCCACCTGTACTTGTTCCAAATGAAAACGATCGAGTAGGTGCCTTGCCAGTTCACTCCCCGTTCCAGGGAAATCTTCTCTCGGCGTCCGATGCTGTGCAAAGACGCGCTTAATCCACAGTTGTGGACCAACGAAAATTGCCGCCAGTATCAGAAGAATGACAATAAGGCGAATCATGGAAAAACCATGAGATGTGAGGGATAAGGTGTGAGAGTCTGCAAATTGACGATTCTCACTTGGACGTTGGTTGTAAGGACATAACGAGTCACGATTGCCTAAGAGGAACAGCTGACGATAATTGGCTCACTGCCCGATACCGGGGGAAGAGCATACGACTCCATGCCTCGTTGATCAGTAAATGGGTCGCTTAATAAGTTGAGAAGGCGATCGATTTCAGAATAGTCCTTATCTCTCGTGGCTTGTTCAATCGCTTGCTGTGCGAGATGGTTTCGAAGTACATATTTCGGATTTTCTCGATTCATTCCAATCTGACGTTCTGCGTCTTGGCTTTTCTCTGCTTGGAGTCGCTCGCGATAGCGTTGTCCCCAATCATCGAAGGCGTCACGGTGAAGGAAGTGATCCCTAATATCAGCGTTGCCATTGGGGGAGTCTTGCTGAAATCCACCTAGTGCACGGAACAGGTTTGTATAGTCTGTACGGCTGGAATCCATGAGATTCAATAAGTCAGTCACCAATTTGTCGTCTTCAGCATGATGCTCAATGAGGCCCAATTTCTTTTTCATCAGATCTGCATACTTGTTGGCCATGGCCTTCTCATAGAGATCGGGTGCAGCCAAAATTTCTGATTCTTCAATGAGAGGAGACATGGCTTTGGCCAGTGCGCGGACATTCCAATAGCCAATATCAGGTTGGTTCTGAAATGAATAACGTCCATGATGATCGGAATGGTTGCATACAAATCTGGGATTAAACTGTTCCATGAATCCATAGGGTCCATAATCTAATGTGAGGCCAAGAATCGACATGTTGTCTGTGTTCATAACGCCATGCGACCAACCGACAGCTTGCCATTGCGCAATCATCTCTCCCGTTCGAACGGCCACTTCATGAAGGAGCCTAGCATAAGGATTTTCGACTTCAGATAAGTGTGGGAAGTCATGTTGAATGACATAATTTGCGAGAATTTTCAGATTGTCATATTGGCCACGATAAAAAAAGACTTCAAAGGATCCAAATCGCACATGACTTGGAGCCATCCGTACAAGCATGGCTCCTGGTTCAGGCCGTTCTCGCCAAACGATTTCTTCACCACTTACCATGCACAAGCTTCGGGTTGTGGGAATACCCAAGCCATGCATGGCTTCCCCACATAAGTACTCTCGTATTGTTGAACGCAAAACTGCGCGTCCATCGCCATCTCGAGAAAATCGTGTGAGACCTGCTCCCTTGAGCTGTAAGTCCCATGTTTCGCCCTTCGCGTTTCGCACTTCCCCTAGTAAAATGGCACGGCCATCCCCTAATTGAGGAACGTAGTGACCAAACTGATGGCCAGAATACAACATGGCCAAAGGTGCACTACCCGAAAGCAACTTTGCTCCAGAAAAATATTCGGCGAATTCTGATCGCTTGGCTTCCTCTGGATCAAGGTCGATGAGTTCAGCCGCCGCAGGGTTTATACTCACCACATGGGGATTCGGAAACGGAGTTGGCGAAACCTGGTGAAAAAACCCATCAGGTAAACGTGCATAGGTATTGTTGAATGATAATTCTTCAAGAGTGTTCATATGTTTCCAATCTGTATATATCGTTGAATGACATTATACCCTGTCTAGGGCTAGGCCTGGCTACTAGCACAAAATAGACCATTCAGAAGTGGGGGCAAGCCAGTCGTGCATAAGTGAAAACGGGTTAGGCCCTTAGTTGCTGATTGCCTTGCTGACTTGACAGATTTGTTGCGATAGTGCAGCCTCCTTAGTGATTGTTCAATGAATTATCGAACCAATAGAAGGATTGTGATAATGCAGGCTTCGTCTCAACCAACTTTGTCCATTCAGCAAGAAAGTGCAGTTTCATGAGTGACCTCAAAGAGCTGTGGCTGATTCATCAGGATGCGAAATGGCCGGAGTCTTTAGATGGCGCAGAGGGACAGTTGATGATGTTGGATACAGTCATTGTGGGATGTATCACCTATTATGAAGAAGAAAATGAATTGGATAGCCAACGAGTCGTCATTCTTCAGGACAGTCTGTTGGAGTTGGGTGACCTCCTGGTTGATTTACCTGAAGAGGGGATGGAGTACTTTTCTCGATTACAGCAATTGGGCAATCTTATTCTCAACGAGTCAACTGAAAGCTAACTATGGCACACAATATCTATACTATCCACTTTCACGTGTATCAGACCATGCGATGCCCTAGACGAAGGTTGCGGATGCCAGTTGTTTTACTAGCCTTTTTAGCAATGGTGTTTCCGGTTGCCATTGCTGAAGCTGTTGAATCTCAGGCCAATGTTGGGGAGATGGAGTCAGGAAAGCAGCATTTTGCCAATGGTCATTTTACTCAAGCAGCCCAGGACTGGGAACGAGCTGCACGTCGGTTTGAAAATCAGAATCGTCCGAATGAACAGGCCCATGCCTTACTCTATTTTTCAGAGGCACTCTACAATCTTGGACAATATCAACGAGCTGCCGTGACACTTCAATTGGCCCAACAGATAGCCATAGATTTACACAATTCCCTGCTTGTTTCTAAGATTCTTGGGCGATTAGGCAATGTCGCTTTCGCCTTAGGTCTGGAACAGGATGCCGAAGAATATTTGGCAAAGGCGCTCACCGCAGCGAGAAAATTAGAAGATTCAGCCTTGGTGGCGACCATTTTGAATGATCGCGGGAATGTCCTGGCTTCTCAAAAACGCTACAGCGAAGCGTTGGGTGCATTTACTGAATCTACAGTATTAGGAGAGGCTTTAGGCCATCATTCTTTGGCGGTCACTGCACTGATCAACGCGGCTTGGAGTTCTCTGCTTGAAGGACAGTTGACGCCTAGCAAAGATCGCCTTGATTTAGCGGCTACTCAAGTGAACCTTCTAGAAAATTCACATGAAAAAGCTCAAAAACTTCTCAGTATAGGGCTGGGATATGACCGGTTTCGCCAAATGCTTCAGCCTGGTAATCAAAAGTTGGTGAGTCAATCAGCTGAAGCTTTTCGCCAGTCTGCCGAAATGGCGCATCGATTACAGGATCATCGAATTGCCTCTTATGGGTGGGGATATTTAGGCCATGTGTATGAAGAGGAAGGACGGCTTGAAGATGCCATGGAACTCACACGTCGTGCCATTCATGCCGCACAACAAAGTGTGTCTCCAGAATCGCTCTACCGATGGGAATGGCAGGCTGGACGTTTGTTACGTGCACAAGGGAAAAAGGATGAAGCCGTGTTAGCCTACCGTCGTGCGGTTTATACACTTCAGCCAATTCGCAGTGAAGTGACTCAAGGGTTTTCGCTTCAATCCTCTTCGTTTCGTGATGGTGTTGGTCCATTGTTTTTTGAATTAGTTGACCTCTTATTGACACAAGCTGACGATGCGACTGATGAGGGGGTGAACCAGGATATCTTAGGAAGTGCACGGCGCACGATGGAGCAATTTAAAACAGCAGAGTTACAAGATTACTTTCGTGATAACTGTGTCGAGGCATCATTATCTCAAAAAACGAGTGTCGACGAGATTGTGAAAGGTCTAGAACACACGGCGGTGGTGTATCCCATTCTCTTACCTGACCGAATTGAGTTACTGGTCAGTGTGCACCATGGAGAAAAATCAGAATTGAAGCGAGAACGTGTTCAAGTCCCCTCGGACGTGCTATCAAAAGAGGTACGCATATTGAGGAGGTTTTTGGAGAAACGCACGTCTCGACAATATCTACCACATGCACAGCAGGTATACGATTGGCTAATTGAACCTATTCGTCAGCATTTACAGAAGTTTAATGTCCACACTCTTGTCTTTGTTCCAGATGGACCATTGCGGACTATTCCTCTCGGCGCTCTGCATGATGGCGAAGAATTTCTCATTGATCAGTATGCCTTGGCCATTACGCCAGGCATTGACTTGACTGACCCACGTCCTATTGATAGGGAGGAGATAAAACTGCTTTCGGTTGGACTAACTGATTCAGTGCAAGGTTTCCCATCGCTACCAAATGTGGCGTCGGAAATACAAGCACTGCGAGAACTCTATGGAGGTCGAGTACTGCTAAATAAGCAATTCCAGGTTGATGAACTTGAATTTGAAATGAAGGATAAGCGTCCTTCCATCGTCCATATAGCGTCTCATGCAAAATTTGAGGGAGAAGCGAAGAAGACTTTTCTCTTGGCCTTTGATGGGAAATTGACAATGGATCGATTAGATGAGCTCATTGGCCTGTATCAATTTCGAGAAACGCCGTTAGACTTATTAACTCTCAGTGCCTGTGAAACTGCAGCTGGAGATGATCGTGCGGCTCTTGGATTAGCGGGTGTGGCTATCAAAGCTGGTGCGCGTAGTGCTGTTGCAACATTGTGGTTCATTAATGATAAGGCCACATCAGAACTCATTACGGAATTTTATCGTCAATTACAAGACTCATCAATATCGAAAGCGACGGCATTGCAAAACGCCAAAAAGAAATTACTGCGTCACCCTACCTATCAACACCCTGGCTATTGGTCCCCATTTCTTCTTATCAATAATTGGCTGTAAACGAACAGGTCTGTGATGACCTTCATGCGTAGCGCGTTTCGGTCTTCTTCGGCTCGTGTGCTTGGGATTGGTATCCTCGTGGGTCTGACGGTGTTGTCCTTCCGTCAATTTGGTGTCATCGAAACCTTAGAATTGAGTGCATATGATTGGACCGTCAGACTCGCCTCACCATTTGCTGCCCAAGACCCTCGAATTGTTCTGATCACCATTACCGAAGAAGACATCCACCATTTTGGGCAGTGGCCTATCTCGGACTCAACACTCGCCAGTGCTCTAGGCAGGCTAGGCGAGTTGGGGGCAAGAGCCATTGGGCTCGATCTGTATCGAGACAATCCAGTTCAACCCGGGACAGATCAATTGAATGCCGTATTCACCAAACATCGCAATATTGTGACCGTCATGAAATTTCCAGACCAAGATGGAAAACGGATACCTGGCCCTTCCATTTTAGCAGGAACGGATCAAGTCGGATTCAATGATATTCTTGTCGACCCTGGGGGAACCGTTCGACGAGGATTCCTCTTTTTAGAGAATCAAGAAGGTACGGCTATCTCATTTTCTTTGCTATTGACCCTCAAGTATTTAGAACAGGATGGCATCGTACCGTACCCTGATCCCACGTATCCTGAATTCATGAGAATTGGGAAGACGACGATCCCGCGGTTTCAATCCAACGACGGCAGTTATGTAGAGAGCGATGCGAATGGGTATCAAGTATTAATGAAATTTTTAGGAAAAGAATCTCCCTTTCTCCGTTTTTCGCTAGCCGAACTCCTCTCTGGGAGAGTCACTCAAGAAATGGTTGCGGACAAAATAGTGGTGATAGGGTCAGTGGCTGACAGCGTGAGAGACGATTTTTATACACCGTACAGTCTTGGGTTGAAGAGAAAGCAACAAGTGCCTGGTATGGAAATCCATGCTCATCTTATTAGCCAAATTTTACGAATAGCACTTACACAAGAACACCCAATTCGTTCATTATCCGAAGCACTTGAGGCAGGCTGGATTATCCTGTGGGGGATTGTCGGAGCGCTTTGCGCATTGGGTTTATTTTCTCCCTGGCGATGGCTTCTTCTATTCGGTGGTGGATTGGGCGGTTTGGGAGTGATTGTCTATTGGGCCTATCTCGCAAGTTGGTGGATACCATTCGTTTCTCCAGCCATTGCGTGGGTGACGGCTGGAAGTATCGCGACAGCATGGGTATCCAAACGAAACAGACAGGAACGGATGAAGCTCATGCAACTATTTTCGCAACATGTGTCATCTGAAATAGCGGACACAATATGGGCGAATCGAGAGCATTTCATAGACCATGGCGGTATTCGTCCACAACAACTTACTGCTACGGTCCTCTTTGCCGACCTCGAGGGCTTTTCGGCCGTCGGAGAACAATTAAACGCCCAAACGTTAATGGAATGGGTGAACACCTATTTGATGGCCATGGCGAATGCCATAGCCGCTCATGGCGGTGTGGTTGATGATTTTTTTGGTGATGGGGTGAAAGCCAACTTTGGAGTACCCCTGATCCACACGAAAGAAGAAGATATTCGCCAAGATGCCATCAATGCTGTGCGATGCGGACTGGTATTAATTCATGAGGTGCAACGAGTCAATCAGATACACCTTCAACAAGGTCTTCCTGTTGGAAAGGTCAGAATAGGCATTGCGACAGGATCGGTTGTTGCCGGGACAGTTGGAAGTGCGCAACGATTAAAGTATACGACGGTTGGTGATACGGTGAATATAGCTGCACGATTAGAACAGTTGGGAAAAGTTGGTTCGTTCCTGGAAGAACATCAAGATGTGGGGCGCCTGATGATTATGGAGACAACCAAAAACTATCTTGGGGAACACTGGGAGACACAGAATGTAGGAAATGTGAGTCTTCCTGGAAAGCGAGAATCGGTGACTGTCTACCGTATCGTGAGTGGAACATCAGAACGAATGGAACTCAATTCCTGAAAGTATCGTATATTTCGTGCATAAGAGATTTCTGACTCCTTATGAGAGTTCACGTTTTACGAACAACGCCTCACGTTTTTTCTGGAGCTTCACGAGCCACGATACCTAATCGTTTCATTTTTTTTATCAAGCCTTGGCGACTAAGACCCAAGAGTTTCGCAGTATGAACTTGATTAGCGTGACACGTGCGTAAGGCTTCACAAATCATCTGTTCTTCTAATTGAGCAATGGCTTCAGGCAGAGAACGTGCGTTTTGGATTAACTTTCTGGAGTCAATATGTCCTTGCGATCGAATATTTTCCGACAAGTCGTGGTCGGTGACTACCACGCGTCTGAGCACGGCGACCAACCGTTTCATTTCATTCTCGAGTTCTCGTACATTGCCAGGCCAATGATAGGCTTGTAAGGTGCGTAAAGCCTTAGCATTCAAATACTTTTCCTCCTTTTTCATCTTCTGACAATAATCCTTCAAAAAATGAGCAGCGAGAATGGGAACATCTTTTGGGACATCTCGAAGAGCAGGAGTATGGATGTGTAAGACTTTGAGTCGATAATAAAGGTCATGTCGGAATGTGCCTTGACCAATGAGCTCGTCAAGATTTTTATTTGTTGCCGCAATGATTCGGACATCTACAGGATGCTCTGTTCGACCTCCTACAGATTGAACGGTCCGTTCTTGTAAGACCCGTAGGATTTTGGCTTGGGCATTGAATTCCAGATCGCCAATTTCATCAAGAAAAAGTGTTCCGCCATTGGCTTGTTCAAACTTTCCGATCCGTGCTTCCACTCCAGTCGCCACACCTCCTCGAATACCAAGGAGTTCACTCTCGAGCAGATGTTCTGGAATTGCGGCACAGTTCAAAGCGATGAACGGATTTTTGGCCCGAGCACTGGTGTAGTGAATGGCTTTAGCGACTAACTCTTTACCTGTTCCACTTTCGCCGGTGATAAGGACATCAACCAAGCTATCTCGTATTTGATCAATGAGTCGAACAATCCCTTGTAAGTGAGAACTCGTGCCAATTAGATGGCAAGTGGAAAAACGTTCTTTAATTTCTTTCCAAAGGTGAGCATTTTCATCGACTAAATGCTGTTGTTGAATTTTGAGTTCTTGTACCATTTGAGCGGATTCAATGCTCACAGCCGCTTGTTCTGCGAGAGCACGTCCGATGGCTTCATCTTGCGGTGTGAATGAGCCCGGCGTTTTATTCATCACTTCCAACACACCCACTACGCCATGATTGTGGGTCTGCAGGGGAATAGCCAGAAGATTGCGAGTCCGTTTCTTAGAGCGGGTGTCGATATCATGATAAAATCGAGAATCTTGTTGCACATCGGGAATGTTGAGCAAGGTACCCGTAAGTGCGGCAGCACCTGCAATACCCAGTCGTGCATCAAACCGAATAATGGTCCCGTCAAGGGACACATACGACCACAGTTCACAGCGATCACGGTCTAAGAGGAGAATGCTTGCGTCTTTAGCTCGAAGATGATGTTTAGCTTCCTTCGCAATGAGGTGGAGCAAGGCGGGAAGGTCTCGTTCAGCACTCATTTTTGTACAAAGTGAAAGGACCGATTGAAGCGAGTCGATAGGTGGATCGATGATTAATTGATTCAGATTGTTTCGAGGTGACATAGGTAGTCATCCAGGGGCAGGCATCTTTTTTCGTGACCAAACAAGAGCATAGCCTGTGTTTCTCTTGCGTCTGCCATGCGCGCACGAAATATAAAATATCTTGCCTGAAATGTCTACACTGTTGACAGTTTTGACTTCAAGGTAGACACTTTGCAAATTTATGAATAATAACAGGTGGTTAGAGAGTGCCTCTGTAGAATATTGTATCTATGAATGACAGCAATTAGTTGATGATGGTTCATGATGTAGCATATGACAGCTAGTGAGGTTGAAGAAGAATCTCTTTTAGAAATCAATGATTGGCAATGATTGGGATAAGTCGTATTCTTGGGCGTCATGTTGCTACTTAATGTGGCATTAACATTGCTTTTTATTTCTAGGTATTAAGGACTGGTGACGACAAAGCTTTGTTCATTCTACAAAGACGAATATCAGATGATAGTAAGTAGACACGCGGACAATTGTTACAAATCATCAAAGAGACGTGACGTTTCTATTGCTTTTCTCATTCGGGGTGGTCCTGTTCGGAGGTGTTTAACATGAAATACTACTCATATTTAATTCCGGTTTTGGGGGTGATCGTTGGATTCGGTGGGATCGGCGATTGGGTGACACCAACGAATGCTCAAGTGTTAGAAGTCAAAGCAAAAAATGTGGGCCTGCAGTGGGAAGAGTTTTCGGTCAAGACAAAAAATAGCCCGAAGAAAATTTCCTCGAAACCGCCACTACGATTGCCCGTGTATAAACCGCCAAAGGGTATAGGGGCTCCGGGAGGGAGAGTCGGGGGTGGGACGAGAGGGGATGATTCTGCCATGTTGATGCTCTTTGCACTTGTTCCCGATCACTTAGGATTAACCATAAAAGAACAACCAACATTGTATTGGTATCTATCGAACCAGTCGTCGCACCGATTAGTGCTGACCATAAACCATGAAGATCTTGTGAAGCCTGTGTTGGAGATGGCCCTAGCCGAAAGTGGAACCCCAGGCATCCATTCTGTCAGCTTAAGTGATCACAACATCAAACTTGAATTGCATACGGAATATAAATGGTTTGTTGAACTCGTCATGGATGTCGATTATCCAGCACGAAACCTTGTGGCTGGAGGCCGGATTAAGAGAATCCCCCCTCCAGAGCCATTGCTGATAAAGTTACGAGAGGCAGAAGTGCAAGAGAGGACGTCAATCTATTCAGAAGCCGGATTATGGTATGACGCATTTGATTCCATCTCCGACTTGATTGATAGAAAACCGGATAACCCAGATTATCCTATCAAACGAAAATACCTGCTTAAACAGATTTATGAAGAGGAAATCGATGACATGATGGCGGTCGCGAAGGAAGAAGAAAGTGTGTCTTTACAGGGAGATTATATGAACTTGTACAAGAATACGATAGATGAATCGTACGTTCGCGCACTCGTTGATCATAGCCATTGAGAGAAAGAAGAGCACACGAACAGTCTTCAATATACCATTCTTCTCTCTACTCATTTCCAGTAAATATTTCGGAATACCTTGTCCTTTCGTTATCAGATCCTCACTCACTGAATCGGCAAATGCTGTTCGCCGATTTCTCCGGTCATTCCCTTCGATTTCTTTTTGCTACTTTGTCTCTAACGGGCTAGAGTAGGCTGAAACACCCTTGTTGCGTGTGGGGAACACACGTATCTTGCCATGCACATCACGTTCGCTGTGACAATAAACATTTGAATGTGTGTGAGATTTGAGAAAGAGCTCGGCTAGAAGGTACATCTTTTCCCTCTAGTTTGTCATAACACGACGGCGTGTTGTGCGAGGGGTAACAGTCTCTAAAAACTGGAAGAAATCATCGAACATGATAGATCTCGACAATCAACACGAAACGAAGTGGTCAGATGATCATTTCCTTGATGGCCTGCGACTGCAAGGGGATGTTGCGGCAGATCAGTGTATCATTGAACTTCAAAGCCAATTGAAAGAAGAAGACTTCAGTGAATTGTTTCAGAGATTGAATACGAATAATGTCAAGGTTGATGAAAATATTCCGGACCCATTGAAAAGGTTTTTGACAATGACCATGCATATACCGCTTGTTGATTCTCATCCGGTTGATGAAGAACGTCTTCGGCGAGGACAACAGGTGTTTATGACGCATGCGCTGCCATCTGCGTTAGTTCTTCTCGTGAAGAGTCTTCCTGAGGGCTATGCTGCTCCTAGTCTCTCAAAGGTTCTGTGTATCTCAAGCAATCTGTCTCAGCGTCCATACCGACGACTTCTTGGGGTGTTACAAATGGTGATTAACGTCTCGGCCGTTGGTGGGTTTGATCCAACCGGAAAGGCCCTTGTGACGGTTCCTAAAATACGACTGCTCCATGCGTCGATACGAAAGCTTGTTCGAGAACATCTTGGGGGTTATGAGCAACAATATGGGACTCCTGTGAACTGTGAAGATATGTTGGGGACGGTCATGGGGTTTTCATATTTAGTCATTGCCGGTCTGAAGCAACTGAAGATTGGGTTAAGAGACGACGAGGCTGAAGATCTGTATTATCTATGGCGAATCTTTGCTCAGATGATGGGTATTCACCCTGAAGGGCAACCTGATAGTAGTGAGTATGTTCCGAGGAATCTCACCGAAGCCAAGATGTTTTATGATTCGTATCGGCGAAGGCAGTATGTGCAAGCTGACGAGAATCCTGAAGGGGTGGAATTGGCCGCGACCAATCTTCGCATGATGAGTGATTTGTTGCCGCAAACACCCTTACGACGACTCGGCATGCATCTCATTCCCAAAATGTACATGGAGGAACTCATTGGACAAGAAGGATGTCGACGAATTGGTATCAGACCAGTTCGATTCCTCTATCTGACGAAATGGTTGGTCACGACCTTCCCGTCAGTGTGGAGTCGTCTCTGGAATGTGGTTGATCGAGTGGATACGTCTCATCACTTTCATGAAAATATGAGCCGCGTATTTTTTCAAGGTCTCATCAATAGAGAGTTTGACGGAGAAATCACCTTTCAGATTCCAGACACCTTAGAAGAGCTCAATAAATTGGCATAATGTAATACTGCTTTCCAGGTAAATCCTCTTCCTTTTCGTTGCGTACCGCGCATGTCCTTTTCCGTTTTGAAGTAGGACTCTTGAGCAACAAACAATAAGTCTAAAAGATGGCTGAAGAAACTCTGATGATGGATGTGTGCATCATTTCGCATGATCAGAAATTAGTTCTAGAGAAAAGATATTTATCTAAAAAGATACATCAGTGTATGTGGAGAGATACACTTCTTCCATTGATGGAAAAGATATCCTGACCCTCTGGACAATTATCTTCAGAGCACATACCATAGTTCTTCAGTTTGATTGGTTCATTTCCATTGTGCCATCTGGCTATATGATTTTTTGGCATGTGATCTGCACAATATAGCGAACGGAGTAGTGTCACGTTCAACAGCGCTCAGTTTCTAGAACATTCTACTTTTCGGGTTAAGATAAGCATGATTCAAGATCACTTATCTCCATGAACGTTTGCAAGGAGGCATCATTGTGATGAAAGAATCCACTTCATATTATGCGGCGTGCTGTCTGGGAATCGCACTCATCTTACTGCCAGGTTGCAGTCTTTTTAGAACGGCTGCTCAAGATGAGGCAAAACGGCAGGGCAAGACCGTTGCCGATTTTCCCGAAACAGCCGTGGATGTATTCCACGACATGGATGGAGGTATTGCCCTGACCTCAGATGAAGTGAAAGGGCGCAACACATGGATGTTGTGGACCGGAGGCAATCAGGCGTTCTGGGATTATCTCGCAAAAAATAGCTATGGGAATTTGGATTTTCTGAAAATTCTGTCATCGTATCCCAAGGCTGATAAACAAGGGAACAAATATTATTACAGTCGGGATAACCGATTTGAATATTTAGGGCTCATGAATGAGCCGGGATTTACCAAAGCGACGACTCCTGATCCACGATTTGGTCTGTATCTTGATAAGCCTGTGGCTCCCATGCAAGAAGGCATCAATCCCGTAGTATACGGAAAGCCTTCTGGGATTGTGGGGTTGCGACTATTCCTGAATCCCAAGTTTGATAAAACCGGTTCTGCGTATGATCAAGATGCGGTCGATCATTGGGATGCCGAGCGCTATTACACGGATCAAGACTATTATTTAGATAAAGAACTCGAACGGCCCTATCGCGTTGGCATGTCTTGCGCGTTTTGTCACGTTGGTCCCCACCCACTGCACCCTCCCGCTGACCCTGAAAATCCAGAGTGGGCCAATCTTTCAACAAATGTTGGAGCGCAATATTTTTGGATTGGAAGAATTTTTATTGCCCATCCTGATGAAGAAAACTTTGCATGGCAGCTCTTCAACAGTTCGCCTCCTGGGGCGTTAGATACCTCGATCATTGCGACAGACAATATTAATAATCCACGGACCATGAATGCCATTTATGAAGTAGGCGCCCGCTTGGCCACTGGTGAAGAAGAAGACATTACAGGAGGAGCGCTTGCCGTTCCAGGCACGGAACCACGGATGATAGTGCCTCATATTCTCAAAGATGGGTCAGATTCTGTGGGGATTCTTGGAGCGTTGAGTCGGGTCTACATCAATATAGGAGAATATCACGAAGAATGGATTAAACACTTCAAGCCTATTGTCGGTGGAAAAAAACAATTCCCCATGGATGTCGCCAGCGCAAAAGAAAATTCCGTGTATTGGCAAGCCACAGAGCAACGGGTCGGAAACCTTGCCAAGTTTTTCCTTAAAGCCGCAGGCGGCCATCATCTGAAGGACGCGGCTGGTGGGCAGACCTATCTGACGAATGATGAGGCGCTTCTAAAACGGGGAAAAATGGTATTTGCAGATAATTGTGCAGCCTGTCACTCCAGTAAACTTCCTGAGCCCCATGATACCGTCACAGACTATGATTCGTTTTACAACAAATGGGTGCAATCGCCAGATTTTAAAAATCAGATGCGTGCCATAGTGCTACAACCAGATTTTCTTGAGAATAACTATCTATCTAATGAACATCGCTATTCCGTCGCTGATCTCAAAACAAATGCCTGCGCATCGTTAGCCACGAATGGGTTAAGAGGGCATGTGTGGGATAACTTTACATCAGAAACGTATAAGACCTTACCACGAGTCCGAAATATTAAGGTTCGTCACCCTCTAAGCGGTGCACGATCAGATTACCCGATGCCAGGTGGTGGACGAGGTTATTATCGCTCACCATCTTTGGTCAGCATGTGGAGTACGGCGCCCTATTTACACAATAATTCGGTCGGAAAATTTACCAATGATCCATCGGTTGCAGGCCGCATGGAGGCATTCCAAGATGGAGTGGAAAAATTGCTTTGGCCAAAAAAACGGTATGAGTCGAACTGTCAGGAGAAATGGGGACTGCCTTGGTGCCCTCCCGTGTACAAAACGACCAAAGAAAGTTATTTGAAAATCAATAAAGAATATCTTCCCGATATTTTGAAGGCGAAACTCCTTGTGAAAGGAGAAGAGGAACTGAAAATTGGACCAATCCCAAAAGGGACACCCATTAATCTGCTAGCAAATATTAATAATGAGTTGTCCTTTGGCGATCCTGTGCGATTAGTGAGACTGGTCAAAGTCTTAAAAAAGGTCAAGATTGCATTATTGCGTGTGAAGGCTGAAAACATGAGTGAACAGGAGAGTACGGAACTTCTGAAGACCCTGGTTCCTGATTTGCTGAAAGTGAACAAATGTCCAGACTTTGTGGTCGATCGTGGCCATGAGTACGGGAGTCAGCTACCCGATGATGATAAACACGCACTCATAGAGTTTTTAAAGACTATCTGATTGTGGATGGTCAGTTGTTGTGACCGATGATTGAACAAGGAAAACAACGGGAGCATGGCAGAAAGCTGTATCTGTCAGACAGTAAGAATTTGGAGCCATGAAGATGAATGAGCCAGAGCCCAAGCCCGAGGGATCTCAGCCTGTGGTGACACGAAGGAGTTTTGGCAAGCTCTGTAGAACCTATGCTGCAGGGTGCGTGGCGATACTCAGTGGATGCACATCATGGTTCAAGACGAGGCCTGATTCTCATCTACTTTCTCCAATCACCTGTGGTGTACCTGACCCCGGAGAGTATGAATACATCATCGTCGGTTCAGGTGCAGGTGGTGGTCCACTCGCTGCCAATTTAGCCAAGGCGGGTCATCGAGTGCTATTGCTCGAAGCCGGGGCCGAAGGTGAAAAAGAAGAAAATGATTCGCTCATTTATCAAGTGCCAGCCTTCCATGGATTGGCTTCTGAAGAACCCTCGCAATCTTGGAACTTCTTCGTACGACATTACGAATCTGAGGGAAAACAGGTTCGTGATGAGAAATATGTGAAGGAAAAGGATGGGGTGTTATACCCACGTGCCGGGGCACTTGGAGGTTGTACGGCTCATCATGCCATGATTACGATTTATCCGCACAAAAGTGATTGGGACAATCTGGCAACTATCACGGGTGATTCGTCCTGGTCCGATGACCAGATGCGAAAATACTTTGAGCGACTAGAACGATGTCAGTACGTGGATACTCCCAGTCATGCTGGAGATAACCCCATGCGTCACGGGTTTGGTGGGTGGCTGACGACCAATACAGCAAACCCGAAATTAGTGGTGGGTGATCGCTCGCTCAGGAAAATTATCACGGCCACTCTGCGAGAGTCAGTCAGGAACGTCGGCAGTATTCTGAGTCGAGTGAAGCTCAAGATTCAAGGCCATCTCGATCCGAACGACTGGCGTTGGAGAGCGCTTGGCCAAAGTCCGGAAGGTCTCGTCTTTACGCCTTTGTCCGTTAACGAAGGGAAGCGAGTGGGCACAAGAGAATATATCCGTCGAGTGCAGCAAGCCTGTCCAAACAATCTCACCATCAAGATGGGTGCGCTTGTCAAACAGGTCATTTTTGAGAATGATTCATATGGGAAGCCAACAGCTGTTGGCGTGGAGTATTTAGAAGGCCAACATCTGTACCGGGCTGATCCCCGAGTTGATCCGTCGCTGAATTCAGGACGACCACGCACAGTCCGCTGCAGTCGCGAAGTGATATTGTCTGGTGGTGCGTTCAACACGCCGCAGATGCTCATGCTCTCGGGGGTAGGCCCGCGAACCGAATTGGACAAACATGGCATCCCGGTTACCGTGGATCTGCCCGGAGTCGGGAAGAATCTTCAAGACCGTTATGAAGTGGGTGTGGTTAGTGAAATGCAGGACGACTTTTCTATCCTCCAGGATGCCACATTTGCTCCGCCGGGTCCCAATAATGAACCCGATCCGATGATGAAAGATTGGATGAAAGGCGATGGCGTCTATACAACAAATGGGGCAGTGCTGTCGCTCATTAAGCGTTCAGATAAGAATCGGCCAGAACCCGATTTGTTTATCTTCGGGTTAGTGGGGTATTTCAAAGGGTACTATCCAGGGTACGCTCAAGATGCCGCACGCAATAAGAATTATTTTACATGGGCCGTGTTAAAAGCCCATACAAGAAATACCGGAGGCACGGTCTCCCTCAAATCGAATGACCCAAGAGACGTACCAGAGATTAATTTTCGATATTTTGATGAAGGAACAGCGGGATGGGAAGAAGATGTCGATTCCGTTGTCGATGGGATCAAAACCGCCCGACGGATTATGAAACGTGCGGACAAAGTAGTGGATAAAGAAGTGGTCCCAGGTCCAGAACATGAAACAGATGACAAACTTCGGCAATTTGTTAAAGATAATGCGTGGGGGCATCATGCTTCCTGTACCTGTAAAATGGGACAAAATGATGATCCCATGGCTGTGGTGGATGGCAACTTTCGCGTGCATGGGACCAAAAATTTGCGAGTGGTGGATGCCTCGGTATTTCCTCGAATACCAGGGTTCTTCATTGTCACATCCATTTACATGATTAGTGAAAAAGCCACTGATGTAATTTTGGCAGATGTTCGCGGGACAAAATAATCACAATAATGATCGTCAACACTTCATAACATTCTTCAGCGGTTCTTGCTTTATTAGACGATTTCGATAATCGATACGATCCCAATGCTGAAAGGGTAGACAGAAATATGGCCATTCTTTCTCATAGCATGTCACGAGTATTTCTCATCGTCAGTCTCCTTTGTATGCTGGCAACTGGGTGTACGCACAGCACGGGACTCCAATTAGGCCAGGAAAAAGTCCCTGATGGTGAGGAACAAACCATTGAAAATATTAAGACACTATTGTCGACCCAACTCGCCAAGCAGTATGAAGGGAAAGAATTTTTACGTGACACGCACCCCAAATCTAATGGTTGCATCAAGGCCCGGTTTACCGTCGATCAAGATATTCCTGAACAATACCAAGCCGGGGTGTTTCAGAAAGGTCAGTCGTATCCTGTCTGGATGCGATTTTCTAATTCAGCTCCCGAGGTCACGCATGACCAAGATCTCGATTTTCGAGGGTTGGGCATGAAACTGATGGGTGTTGAAGGCGAACGACTTCCCATTCCAGGTGACGAGCAGCATACCCAGGATTTCTTATTCATCGCGTTTCCCGGATTCTTTGCGGGGAACCCACAAGACTTCTTTGAGTTTTTTGATGGGGAATTTAATGGAGGACCACTTGCAAC
>JBMYWX010000035.1:0-245 GCA_049607825.1 Nitrospirales bacterium | reverse complement strand
GAGCCTTAAAAAATACCATTAAGGGCCGGCAACAATTTGCCAACCCGTTAGAAATTACATGGTTTAGTGTTGCGCCATTTCAATTGGGTCAACCAAACACGGATGGAAGCGCCAAGACGACAGTGAAATACAAAGTGAAGTCCTGCACCGAGCGACAGAGCTCGCTTCCGGAAAATCCATCCTACGACTATCTTGAAGACGCGATGGAAAAAGATTTAGCTCAAGGCGGCTGGTGTTTAGAGTTT
>JBMYWX010000034.1:0-18291 GCA_049607825.1 Nitrospirales bacterium | reverse complement strand
GTGCATTCCACTTGACAAGCGTTGACCTTACCGAAGGAAAGTCTTGCCAAGGAACTTCGTCTAAACTTTCATTGACATGGAATAGTGTCAATTGTGAGTTTGTCGTGATCGCAAGCTTGAGTGCATGAGCAAAGGCCACATGTGGCTCTAATGAAAAATCTGTTGGATGGAATATGTGATTCATGCTTTCCTCTGTATTTCCTTACGGTAAGAAAGTGGTCATCTGTTTATGGTGACAGCGTTCGAATATAGGAAAGGGCATCATAAATCTCTCCATCTGATAAGTCACCTTTCCAAGAAGGCATGGCAGTTCCCGGACGGCCTTTTCGAATCACCTGTAATAGCTGCTTATCTGATTTGTTCCCAGTTGCGGTAAGGTCAGCTGCCGGTGGAATGAGTGATTGGCCAATAGGCCCGTCACCTTTTCCTTGAGTCCCATGGCAATTTGTGCAATGGGTATTAAAAAGAATCTTTCCATTTTGAGGGTTTCCGTTGCCGTTCTGTTGTATGGAAATTTCTTCTTTAACAACTTTGCGTTTTGGGGTAGGTTGAATAGTGTTTTGACTCACAAGGTAATCAACTAAGGCCGAGATGTGTTTGTCAGGAATGGGACATCCAAATGCATGCTTCATCTTCTTTACAATCTTGTTCCACTGTGTTGGTGAATGAGGTGGTTGCATATAGACATATTCAGCCGAATGGCAAATGAGGCAATAGCTTGCAGCAATTTCACTGCCTGGAGCTGATTGAAATGTGATAGGAGGAGATGGGAGAGTAATGTGTTCGGGGGAGGCCGCTAGTGCCTTGTTAGACGCGACGATAGGACCGAGAGCTAGCAGGATCATGACGCAGATCCCGAAGATCCTCATTCTGAAATATTCTCCCATCTTTCCTCTCTACACAGCCCTGACGGATACGGTCTCAACCATATTTCGTAAATACCCACTAGGATTCCATCGTGCCTGCCATCGTTGCGATTCGCCAATCCGATTGATGGCGAGACATTGAAGGCGGTAGGTCTTCCCGACGACCGGTGTAAATTGAGTTTCCCAAGGACGAAAGCTAAAGTCGCCATAGTTATGGCCTAAGCTGGCTTGTTGCCATTGCTTTCCACCATTGCTTGAAAACAATACCTGATCAATGCCGTATCCTTGATCAAAGGCAATGCCTTTCACTTTTAAAGGTTGGCCACCTTTTACAAGAGTCGTGTCCTGTATGTTTGTGATAAACGAACGAACGGTCATTTTATTGATCGGAACTGTGGTGTTTAGCTTTTCTCCAAGCGCGCTGCATCCACAGGGATCGGCTGGAAGACGATAGGCTTTCTTCATCCAGAACTGTTCATCGGTAGCATTCAGGACTTCGATGTCATTCAGCGCCTTAATCCAATACGATGCGTACCACCCAGGAACCACAAGACGCAGTGGATAGCCGTTTAAATAGGGGAGAGGTTCCCCGTTCATTGTGTGAGCGACAATGACTTCTTTTTGAGTCACATCTTGTACGTTTAACGATTTGCGAAAATCTGGTGTGACATCTGCGACGGCTTGATCGAGCCCATCAAAGCGAACTTGGATGGCCTTGTCTTTGATCTCGGCTTTCTCCAGCAGATCCTTCAATCTGACACCGGTCCATTTAGCATTACCCATGGCGCCGTGTCCCCATTGTCCACCCGGAACTCGTGGATCAAAAAACCCGCGACTGTTTCCCCCGCATTGACAGACCGCCGCAATTTCGACTTGCTCGAAGTCCTGCTTGAGAGTATCAAGGTTTAGTGACAATGCTGTGTTCACGTGTCCCCGAACCGTTAAGTGAAAGTTATTGATATCAAAGTGTGTGGGAATGTTAGCCAGATGCCAACGAACAAAAAATGCATCGTTCGGCGTAAAGATACTTTCATTAAATACGTGAAACGGGGTTTCTAATTGAGGTGGTCGCGTCGTCATGACCATCAATGGTCGCTTTTGGGGAAAGGCGACGAGTGGGCGATAGCCTCGCTCGAATGGTAAGGTTACTGATGATGGGGGCTCTGCATTTACCACACGAGACCTGAATATGGCGCATCCACCCAATATGGCGCCCGCCTTGAGCAGGCTACGACGGCTAAGAGATTTTTTGTTACTTGATGTAGACGTGGTTTGTTCCTTTTCCATATCTTCGGTCCTAGGCACCTTGAAACGCCCTCAAATATGTGACAAGTTGCCAGGCCTCTTTTTCGCTCACATATTGTGGTAAAAACGATGCCATATCTGCTCCGTGGCTCCCATTTTTAAGAATCCAGAAAAGTCTCCATCGCTTCGTGCTGCTTGCCATGCACCATCTGTGAAATTTGCTGGCATGGGTTGGGCCGAAGGATCAGTGTCGCGTCCTGAGGGCCTTCCCTTGCAATCACGCCCATGGCAAGCCGAACAAAAGGCACTTCCTTCGTACAGAATTCTTCCTTGATCGATAAATTCTTTGGTAACGGTAAATGGATTCTTGTGCGACTTGGCCTTTTCAAGTTGGTCTGGAGGAACACGAGACTTCAACTCTCCAGAATAGGCGAGAACCCAAAATTGAACGCTCATGATGAACGTGAAAACCGTCACCAGCGATATAAGCCTTTTGACTTGCGATAAGAGCTGGGTCATAGGATTACCCTTTCTCTGATCGTGTATTGATGGACCGTTGCTCACATACTACTTTGCCAACGTACGAATGTATTGGATGAGTTGCCAGATTTGGTTATCCGGCATGCCAGTGAACGCCATCATTCCTGTTCCTGGGGATCCATTCTTAATAATCCAGAACATCTGTCCATCAGAAATATCTTTCATGGTCTTGCTGCAAGTAAAGTTACGTGGGTGTGGATTTAAGGCAGAGCCCATAGGGCCATTGCCATCACCTTTTTCTCCATGGCATTGTTTACAGGCTAATGGCATAGCTGTTTCGTGAAAAAGGGTTTTCCCTGCGTCAATGTTGGCCTGTGAATCCTCCAACGGGTTTGTCATTGTTCTGAATTTACCTGGAGCGCGTTTTGTGTTTCGCGGTTGTGGACAGACTCCTGATGATCCAGAGCCAGTATCAGTTGTGGCAATCTGTGTTCCGCCTTTAAACGTGGCTTTCAAATACGCAATGACGTCCGCAACGCCTTGTTGCCCAATGGTGAGTCCCCAATAAGGCATACTGGGAGATTTCCCGACACTGCGCCCTCCGTGATAGATCACGTTATACAAATATTCCATGGGAAGCTTGTCAAAGGGCATGTTCGCATGAACAGCTGGTTTCGGACTGAGTCCGGATGCTGCGGGACCATCACCTTTTCCCGTCGCCCCATGACATTGTGAACAATATTCTTTGTAGAGAACATTGCCTCGATCGACGCTGGCAGTGGAAAATTCTTTGCTTTTCCATGGTTCATAGTACTTGAAGTCTTTCACTCCTAATGTCATCAAATATCCGATGACGCTGCGTAGTTGAGGTTCAGTCGCATCGGCCAAGAACTCGCCACTGTGTGGAGTAAAGTCTTGAGGATTGATCCCAAACCGAAATAGCCAATCCTGGTTATACCGTTTTCCAGAGTCTGATAAATCGACACTTTGCGGACCACCAACGAGTTGTCCCTTTTCCTTAATCGTGTGACATCCAATGCAGGCATGTTCTTTATAGATGAATGCTCCATCCTTTGCGTCTTTTTTTGTGACCTGACTAATGTCGAATGCTCCAACAGTTACCCGTGAGTCTTTTAGTGACTTTTCAAAGTAATTCGCAATGGCTTCAGCCTCTTTCTCTGATACGGCAATATGTTTGTCTGGCGTTTGAGAAAGATCCCATCGATAGCTTTTTACATACAACAGAGGTTCTTTGCCCGTGAGCCAACGGATGAGCCAATCTCGCTGATACTTGCTCCCACCCCACATGAGGTCGGGTGCTTTGAGGTTAAAGCGACTTTCTGGGTCACCATGAAACTTATGACAGGTGGAACACAAATTCTTGACGAGTTTTTCACCATCGTTCTGGAAACCGGCCCAACTTAATGTCGGACTGCATAAAAGCAGTACGGTCATGAGGAACATTCTTGAAGTGTTCCAAGGTAAATGAGGTATCATTTGAGCTTTTGTCTTCATCATCAAAACCTCCTCAGTACAATAAATTCTCGCAAGATTCATAGTTATTTAAAAAAGTGAGGCCATACGCCACAGCTATAGAGAAATTGCTTGTTCCATTTGTCCTCAATATTCTTGCTTCAATAGGCTTCATAGACTGGATAGCAAATTTAACGCCAGAATTTGATTTGAATATATTGAACTTACTTAAATGTCATCATGTAGCTAGTCATGGCATAAATATCTTCTTCTGATAAAGGAGGTTTAGGGATGTAGGCGCCACTATCAGGAACAAAATCATTCGGATTCAAGTTAAATCTATACACCCAGTCAGCATTGAGCCGGCTTCCCATCTTGAGAAGCGATGTGCTGGACTTTGCTCCGGTAAACCCACGACGCGTGTTGGCTGGAGTCCAATGGCAATTTGAACAGGCATGTTCTCGGTACAGCTGTTCTCCTTTTTTAATTTGGGTTGGAGTTCCTGGTTTCATTAATCCCACTTGAATCTTTTCGTCTTTGAGGGAAGCTAAATATTGGGCCACTGTCTTAGCCTCAGTGATAGTTAGGGTATAGTGGACTTTTTTTCTCTTAGGATTGTAATCATATCCCAGTGGATATAGGCGCTGTTTTGGGTTTTGCAACCACGTCACTAGCCAAGCATGTTGATACTTATTTCCTGCCCAGATGAGATCAGGTGCGTGTTTATCACGACGGGCTATTGGAGGTCCCTCAATTCGGTGACAATTGATACAAATTGTTTTGACGATATGTTCTCCAGGATTATTAGCATTTCCAGTTCCAATGAGCCCACTCCAGATAAATACTGTTATCAAGATTATTCGAGTGAATATGTTCATTCTTGTGCCGCCAGTCTTTGTGTTTGTGTAGCATCTGCGCACTCTGACTCTCTGGCTCGCTTTGATTCTTGTGTTCTCGTAATGGGAAGTGTCAGATAAAATGACGTTCCAACATGTTCTTTACTTTCAACCCGTATGGTTCCCTGATGAACATCCATGGCATCTTTCACAATCTTGGTTCCCAAGCCTGTTCCACCGACTTTTGTACTAATGGCATGTTGAGTGAATAACCTTTCTTGTACTTCTGGAGGCATGCCTTTGCCTGTATCCCTTACAGTGAGCTCAAGTCCATCACCATCTGTATTGACCTTTCCACTAATCGTAACTGTTCCTCCTGATGGAACCTCAGGAATGGCATTCCCTGTCAAATTATAGAGGGCTGCAAATAAACGTCGTTCATCAGCTTCGATAGCGGGGAGATGATCGATCCCTTGTGTGAGAAGTCGCACGCCACGTTTCTTTGCTGAAACTTGCAAAGCTTTGAGGACGCCTTTAATGACCTCATTGATATGACATGAAGCGAAATGTGGTACGCTGGTCACGCCTTTGACGGCATCAGCAATTTCTCGGACACGGTCCTGAATTCGCCTGGCATTTGTCGTGATCATATCCGTTAACTCTTTGCATGTTGTCTCTGTCTTGTTGAGTGCGGATGTCTTATTCTTCTCCATTGATTTGAAGATTTCAGTGAGTTCATCTTCTAGCAAGTTTGTCCCTGTAAGGACCGGCATGAGCATATTTTTAATGTCATGTCCTACATTCCCTAAGACTCGAGTGACTTCCGCCAGTTTGGCCGCTTCTAAAAGTTTTGCCGCGAGGCGTTTTTGCTCAGTGATATCTTGAAATGTGACGACTGCGCCAATGAGTTGACCCGTTTCATTCCGCAATGGTGTGCTACAGTATTGGGCAGAAAAACTACTGGCATCTCTTCTCCAAAAACGCTCATCGGTACCACGGTGCACTCGTCCATCCTTATACGCACCATAGATGGGACATTGTTCTTGCGGGTAGGGGCTCCCATCCTCATAAGTGTGGTGCCAGAGACTGTGGCTGGCTTGTCCGAGTAACTCCTCCACAGGGTAACCCAGCATTGATGCCGCAGCGGGATTGACAAAGGTATGGCGTCCTTCTAGATCAAGTCCAAAAATGCCTTCACCAGCAGAATTTAGAATATATTCATTTTGTCTTCGGAGTTCTAGAATGGTCTGTTCTGCTTCTCGTCGGGTGGTGATGTCTCGAAAGGTGACGACGGCACCAGTGCTATTTCCTACGTCATCAAGAATGGGCGTGCTGGTATACTCAACTGGAAATGATGTTCCGTCTTTTCTCCAGAATACTTCTGTATCCTCATGGTGAATGCGTCCATCCTTATATGCGCCGTAGATCGGGCAGTCTGTGGCAGGATATGGAGAACCATCTGCATGTGTATGATGCCATAATGCATGACTGGACTTTCCTAACAGCTCATCTTCGGTGTACCCCAACATATGAGTGGCAGCCGGATTGACAAAGGTATGGCGTCCTTCTAGATCAAGTCCGAAAATACCTTCCCCTGCTGCTTTCAATATTAAGGTGTTTAGATTTGTTGCAGTCGTCAAGGCTCTACTCCCTTCATACCCATGGAATGTCAGATCATTGAGTTGGATAGGTTCATATACTACCTTTTGGTGATGGGCCCTGCGTGTAACACTGACTCACACAGGACCCACGAGTACATGAGTTTATAGACGTGTTGCTTCCCGTTGTGCCACGGCTTTTCCTACTGCTGCGATTAATTTGTCTTTTTCAACAGGCTTTACCAGATAGTCCACGAGTCCTTGTTTCATCAACTCAGTCGCAGATTCCATGTTTGGATATCCGGTCATGACAATAAGTGACACACTGGGAAATTGTTTTTGGAAAAATTGAATAGCTTCGAGTCCATTCACCTTGGGCATATTTATGTCCGTGATAATTACACTGAGTAACAATGGATTTTCTCCGCTTCTTGTCCGCTCAATCGCTTCTTCACCGTTGGCAGCTTCGATCACGGTATACCCAGCTTTTTCGAGAGACATACGGGCAACCTTTCTCACATCCGCTTCATCATCGACGACTAACACGAGTCCCTCAGATGTTTGACCTCCAAACATCCCTGCTGTCATTGTGTGTCCTTGTTCGACTGTCATAACTGACCTCCTCTGTAATAAAGTTATGTGTTAGTAAAGTACTTGGTTTTGCTTTCTCGATATGCTGATTGCAACTGAAATGCCAGGGAAATCTTGATCGTTAATGTGTGGAAATAAGGTAGTTTTGCTGGGTTTTTGAAAGTTGAAGTGAACGGTTAGAAGGGAAATGTTGCGACTCGTTAATTCAAAGCGTTAAACGTTGCATTAACATGTTAATGTTGGATCGCAGGAGAAACCTGTTTACACTTTGCTCTTGTATTCGAAAGGTACTGATCGATGATTCTTTGAGTGAGAGTTCAAATTCAAAGGCTCGGTTGAGAAGGATTGAGGAAGAAATAACAGGAGGTGAGGTTTGAGTCCGCGCTCGAATTTCTTCCGTTAGATCAATTCTGACAGGGTCTCAGGTGATTCCTTGCCAGCACACCACCCATCCTGACAGGCCGAATGGAGGAATCCAAGTTCTAAGTTTACGTGAGAGCCACATAGCGTCATCTTGGGCAACAGGGCTGAGGGTTCAATAACCCGTTTGTTTGAGTGTGGTAGGTAAATGTTGAAAGTTGCTTTGTCGGAGAAGGTCTACCCTATGGGTTTGAGGAGGAATCATTGTCTAGGGAAATCAGAACTATATGATGACGATGAATTATTAATCGACATTCCTTCATAGTATGTGGTCTGTGTTTGTATATCTCGAGCATGCATGTTGTAGCATTTCTTCATATAAAGATGGACAGGAGTATTTGGCCAAGTCTTATTGCACAGACTTCAATATGGTTTTCACCATCTTAAATCTTTTTCTTGAGAAACGTTCACTAGCCTTGCTTAGGGAGAAATTCTCGCCAATTCGCCTGTGTCGCTTTTTCTGAGTCATGTTTATATTTTGGGCTTTTCACCGTCAGGACTGGAACCGGAGATTGCCGAAGTACGGTTGCCGCGACATATCCGATGAGCAACCGTCGCCATCCTTGTCGGCCATGTGTTCCCATGACAATTAGGTCAGCTCCGGTATCTTTGAGCCCTTGAAGAATAGCGTCTGGAGCGGGCTTTGTTTTGATGATCGAGTTGGCGGTGAGCCCTTCGTTCGAGCAGATGTTGGTCAACTGGGCTAACCGGGACTTCACTTTTTCTTGGTGCTCTCGATCTTCTGCCGGATGAGCTAAGGTGAAATCGAGACTATAGGAAAACGGTTCCATGGCATGAATTATTGTGATGAACGCGTTACATGTCTTTGCCACATGTACCCCATATTCAAAGGCCTCATGAGAGCATGCTGAAAAATCAATTGGGAGGAGGATATGTTTGGGGGTAGTATAGTCTGGTCTTATGGCCTGGTCTTGCGATTTCCTATCCTCGAGCTTCTGATCTCGAACACTGAGAACTGGGCACGGTGCGTCGTAAATCACTCGTTCGGCCACACTCCCCATCATAACCCGGTCAAATCCTGTCCATCCATGCGTTCCCGTGATGAGTAAGTCTGCTTGAGAAGATACCGCAAGGTTCGTAATTTCGTTTTTGGGCATTCCTTCGAGGAGATGGGTTTGCACCTCTGGAATCTTTTTTTGTGCGAGCACGACCAGTTCTTCTAATTTGACTCGCGCATGTTGCTCTTGTTCCTTGGAATACAGAAGCGTGACGGCTGAATTAAGTTCAACTTCAAGCAACACCCCCATTACATGCACAATGTCGAGGACTGCATGACATGTTTCTGCCCACCGAAGAGCAACATGAAAGGTATGTACAGACGAAGGAGAAAAGTCTGTGGCAAAAAGTATACGATGAATGAGATGTTTCATGGTCTGCATTCATGAGATTGTTTTGTGTTGTACCCGTATAGAAGCTACACAGCACCTGCACTCAACAAGAGAATTTCTCCTTTCATATCAGGATGAATAGAACATTCGAATTGATACCGACCAGGGCGATGTATCACGAAACGGAACGTCACCTCATGGTCAGCCTCAACAAATGCTCCATCAATGCTACTTCCATAAGTGGTCACTCCACCGCTTTCCACTTTGGTCGGTGTGTCTGAAAAGATGGATGAGCCAAAATCGTGCCGGACATTGTCCTCATTGACGATATGAATGACTGTTTGAGCATTAAGTTGAAGCGGCATTTGCGTTGCACGAAATTCGAAGTCTTTAATCCGTACATCTACATATTGTTCTGGTTGAGCATTGACTTGTGAGAATACTCCTATTCCTATGCACAAGGTGACAATGGATCCGATGATTCTTGGCCGTGATAATGTATTCCACACCATAATAGTAGTTCTCCTCGTTAATAGGGATAATTGTCCACAGGGGCACTGATTTCAGGACGTGGTATGGATCGTATGGGCTCTGTTGGATAGAGGGTGGTCGGAAAAGTTTCTGTATACCTGAGAATTTTCCAAATTTCTTGGTCAGTCAAAAGACTCTGAAATTCCAACATGCCGGTACCTGGACTCCCATTTTTGACAATCCAAAAGAGCTCTCCTTCGCTACGCTGTGTCCAAAAGTGACCACTTTTAAAATTTCGAGGCCGCGTTTCGAATTGGCTGGCAGCTATGCCTTTCCCGTCCCCATATTGACCATGGCATCGCAAACACATTCCTTTCCCTTCGTAAAGGGTTTTTCCATCTTCGATGACAGAATACGAACTTGGAAAGGGATTCGTGACGGCTCGAATCTCTTCGAGTTGCGTTGCGGGGACCTTTGGGTGTGTGAAGGCGGGGGTGGAAGCGCAACTTTGTAATGAACTCATGAGGAGTGCGAGTCCGCTTATGAGAATGAGTATATCTTTCATCGTGTTCTTTTAAGGCCTGTCTAAGGAGAAACTCGTCGGTGGGTAGTCGCTAATAGACAACTGAACCTACCGATAGGTGGTCTTTTTGAGGAGTTAATTTACTTTAACATCAATGCTTTTAGGTTTGACTTTTTCTGTTTTCGGGAGACGGACCTCTAGAACGCCATTCCTAAACTCTGCTGCCACTTGCTCGGGGTCAGCATCTTCTGGAACCGTAAACGTCCGCGCAAAGCTGCCATACGCACGTTCTATTCGATGTACTTTTTTATTTTTTTCTTCCTTTTCGTACTTCCGCTCTCCGGTAATGCTTAGGACATCGTTTTGAACCGAAACTTTCACTTCATTTTTCTTGACCTCTGGAAGTTCAGCTTTAATCAAATATTCTTTGTCATCTTCTGAAATATCAACGAGAGGAGCCCATTGGGCCACGCTCATCGCTTCGCGGTCTCCTTCACTTTTTTTCATGGGTGCTCGCCCAAACAATGTGGCCAGCCGGTTTTGTAGGTCGTCTAATTCATGCAATGGATCCCAGCGAGTCAATGTGCTCATGACATCCTCCTTTTTTTATTAGTAAGAGAAAGATCTTGAATAATCTTGTTTTATGTCTTGTCATCTATAGAGCAAAGGAGCAAAGTATATGCCATGAATGTGAGCCATGACAGTCATCTTCATTCCCCATGAAACAATAACTTTATACTCGTACAATGGATCCGAAGTGCGGAAGAGTGCCACATTCTGGGAATTGATTGTTGTTGCAGAAGTCTACAGAAATGATGAGAAGGACGATGAGAAGAAACAACGGTTGAACACAAGGAAATTAGGGATGAATACGATGTGTCGAGCCAAGCTCAGGCACGGTGATATCAATGGCTGGGTGTTCATCGCGTAGTGCAGAAGCCAAGCAAAAAGATTGACGTTCTTCACCATGAACCACAAAGATTTTGCTTGGAAGTGGATCAATGGCGCGTACGTACGCTAACAAATCGTTTCGATCTGCATGAGCTGAAAGTCCGTTAAACCGTACAATTTTGGCTCGTCGTGGTGTCGGACGTCCAAAAATGGGTACCGTGTCCCATTCTTCAATCAGTTTACGTCCTAACGTATGTTCAGCCTGAAATCCAACAAGAGCGATGATGTTGTGTGCATCTTGAATGGTATGTTTCAAGTGATGCAGCACCCTTCCTCCCTCACACATACCTGACGCGGAGATAATCACACATGGCCCCCGCATACTATTGAGGGCTTGGCTTTCCTGGACAGAGGACACATAACGAATGTACTTGGCTGCAAAGGGGTCGACTTGCGATGAAAAGGTTTGAAAAGTTTCCTCATCGAAACATTCAGGATGGCGTCGGAAGATGTTGGTCGCTTTTGAGGCCAATGGAGAGTCGATAAATATAGGAAGAGGCACAACTTCTTTTGCCTGCACCAATTCTTTGATTCGCATGACTAATTCTTGTGTTCGTCCAATTGCAAATGCTGGGATAATGATCTTGCTTTTATATTTCTGGGCATGGGTGACGAGCTCTCGTGCTTTCTGTTTCATCGTCTTGAGATCTTCATCATGAATACGATCGCCATAGGTCGACTCAAGAATGAGCACGTCGCATCTTGGAGGTGGTTCTGGATCTCTGAGGATCGGCATATTGGCTCTTCCCACATCCCCTGAAAATAACACAGAAACCGAATGGCCCTGATGCGTATGTTTCAGCCAGATCGATGAGGAGCCAAGTATATGTCCCGCATCATGAAATTCAGCTTTGATTCGAGGAGAGACCCGAATGGTTTTGCCATAGCGAACTGGAGAAAATCGTTGCATGATGGACCGAACATCTTTTTGATCGTAATACGGCGATAGTCGTTGCGTGCCTCGACGACGTTCTTTTTTGTTCACATACCTTGAGTCGCTTTTCTGTATTCTCGCCGAGTCCTGAAGCATGAGGCTTGTGAGATCGGCCGTTGCGTCGGTCATGTACACGGGGCCCTTGAATTTTTCTTTAGCGAGGATGGGTAATGCACCAGAATGATCAATATGGGCATGAGACAGCAGGACGGCATTGATCCGTTGTGCATCAAATCCCAATCGACGATTGAAGCGATCTGATTGTTGGCGACGTCCTTGATACATTCCACAATCTAGAAGGATGTGGGTGGCTCCAGCCTCAATGAGATGACGACTTCCTGTCACAGAGCGAGCCGCACCATAGAATGAGATTTTCATGTAGATGACATTGTCACTGTGTGTTGATCATTACGATGAGCCGTATTGTGCTTCACGGACTATTAAGACTGGACAGTTAGCTTGGTGCAGCACCGAGTGTGATACGCTTCCAAGCAGAAAGCGTGAAAAGCCTTGTCGTCCATGAGATCCTATCGGCCTGGTTTGCGCGTTGTTGTTCAATAATTGCATATGACGGATCTCCCAATCCCACATAACTTGTCGCGGGATAGCCTATGGCGCCAAGTTTTATGGCCAGTGCATCGAGTTGTTCTTGTGCATGCGTAATGGCATGTTCTTCCAGTAACGTACTTTGTTCTAAGGTCATCGGCCAAGGAGTTTGCGGCTGTGGCCAGACTTTCATTAATTGTATTTCGACGGGCTCTCGAAAGGGGTGTGTGGCTAAAAATTGAAGTGCCACTTCCGCGTCCTCTTCTCCCTCAAGTGGTAAAAGAACCTTTCGTAAGGAAGTTAGGGGACTTTTGATAATGAAAGTTGAACATGGCGCATGGAGGACGGTACGGTGAGACACACTTCCTAACATCAGTTCCTTCACTCGTCCTAACCCTCGGGCACCTAACACGATCATATCAGGTTGAGCTGACTGCGCGGTCTCAAGAATCACCTTGGCCGGAGATCCAGTTAAATGAATTTGTTGTGCTGGGACAAAACCCTGAGGTAATTCCTCAGCCGTTCTCGCAAGTAGGGTATTGCCTTCTTGACGCAATTTCTTTTCTATCTCATCCCATATCTGGTCGCGCACTTGAGATGTCACCATGGGATGATCTAACTCAGGGAGGGTCAAGGCATGGACGAGTGTAACTTCTTCTGGCGGTCTAAAATGTGCAAGAGCATCAACGGCAACCATTGACTGAGTTGAGCCATCTATTGCAACAAGTATTTTCATACCATAAGTCCTTTTTATTAAGGTACCCAAATTGTGAGTTCCCTAAACAAATATGAATACCAGCAAAAGCAGTGCCAGTCCTTTCGATTTCAAATGTAAAGATAGGTGCCCGTCGTGATGAATGGCCCACATCTTTTCCTGAGAAGCAGAGTTTTGATGCACGCCGATGGCGTGGGTGGGGGGCTTTAGATGTGATTTCAGTTCAAGCAATTGACTGGGAGAAGATGAGGAGACATGTCCTTTTTTGCTACAGTGGAAAACTTCGATACTGAGGCAATTTAACCCAAATGATGTAAGGATATGTAAATAATATGTCGATCTGAGTAAGCGGGCAAACAAGTTGGATTTCTTTAACCCTTAATCGTAGGTACTCTATGGCTCACAATGAAAATTGGATTATGATTGTGGATGACGATCCAGACATGCGAATTTTACTTCGCGATATTTTAGTTGAACAATCGTATCGTGTAGAAATAGCGCAAGAGGGGAAGGAGGCATTAGAGAAGCTCAAAAGTCGATCATTCTCTGTTATTCTCACAGATCTTCGTATGAAGGGGATAGATGGGTTGGAATTGTTGGAGCAGACGACCCACATCCATCCTGAGTGTAACCTAATTATGATGACTGCCTTTGGGACCGTTGAAACCGCAGTTGAAGCCATGCGCAAGGGCGCGTTTGATTACCTCACCAAACCGATTAAAACCGAAGAACTTCTGGTAACGATAGATAAGGCCGTGCGTGAGGCCGAATTGCGGCGTGAAGTTGAACATCTGCGAAAGCAGGTTCGTCGAGAGTTTTCGTTTGGTCAAATACTGGGAAAAAGCAAACCAATGCGTGAGGTCTTTGATCTCATTCGTCGAGTCGCCGACTCACAGACCAACATTCTCATAACAGGAGAAAGTGGAACGGGGAAAGAGCTCGTTGCCAAGGCCATTCATTTTAATAGTCAACGTCAGTCTGACCCCTTTGTCCCAGTGAATTGTGCTGCGATTCCTGAACAGTTGCTAGAGAGTGAATTGTTTGGTCATGTGAGAGGAGCCTTTACGGATGCCAAATCTGATAAGCGAGGCCTATTTGAAGAAGCCCAAGGCGGGACAATTTTTTTGGATGAAGTAAGTGAAATGCCCATGATGCTTCAAGCTAAATTACTTCGAGCGGTGCAGGAGCGGGAAATTCGACGTGTCGGAGCTACTCACTCCAGTCCCATCGACATTCGTATCATTGCCGCCACGAATGTGAAATTGGAGGAAGAAGTCAAAGCCAAACACTTTCGAGAAGATCTATACTATCGATTAAACGTGATTGAAATTCGTTTACCTCCGCTTCGTGAACGTAAGGAGGACATCCCACTCTTAGTCGAAGGGCTACTCGAGAAGAGTCTTGCGGCAAAGCAAAAAAACCTTCATGTAATCGTTGATGCGGCTCTCGCTCGTCTACTAGATTACCAATGGCCAGGGAATGTTCGTGAACTTGAAAATGTAATCGAACGAGCGGCAACGCTTTGTCAGGGAGAGAAGATTATATTAGAAGATTTGCCTTCGGTAATTCGTGACGTGCGAGGAGAAGGCCAAATGGTTGAGGATGCTGTTGAACGACTACTTCCGTTAGAAGAATTAGAACAAAAATATATTAGACGTATTCTTGAAAAAATGGGTGGCAATAAATATCAGGCAGCGCAAGTGTTAGGAATTGACCGGAAGACGTTATATAGAAAACTCGGTGAAATGGAAGAGAAGGTCAAAGCGTGAAAGATTGGAGTATATAGTTAGTCAACGACACCTCTTATCACACAATATTCATTATCTTTGTTCATACAATTATGTCCACGAACCAAAAGAAAGAAGAATTAGAACATGAGTTGATCGCCTTACGTGAAGAGCTGGCCGAACTTCGAGCGGTACATAGCATTCACAAGCATACAAGAGAAGGTTTAGAAGCGATTGAACTTCAACTTGCTGGCGTGATTCATTCAGCGATGGATGCCATTCTCACTGTTGATGAAGCACAACATATCGTCATATTCAATGCCGCTGCAGAAAAGATGTTTGGGTATTTGGCTAAAGAAGTTATTGGGACAACCATTGATCGGTTAATCCCCTCACGATTTCGAAATGCTCATCAACATCATATTGAACAGTTTGGTCAGGCCGAAATTACCAATCGCCGCATGGGAGATTTGGGGTCGATTTCAGGCCTACGTTCGAATGGTGAGGAATTTCCAATAGAAGCGTCTATCTCTCATGTTGAGGTATCTGGCCAAAAATTATTTACTGTGATACTTCGAGATATCACGGAGAGAATGCAAGCGGAAGAACAAATTGCCCAATTAGGAAGTTTACTGGATGAATCGTTGAATGAAATTTTTTTATTCAATGTTGAGACATTACAATTCCTTCAAGTGAATCGTAGTGGGCGAGAGAATCTTGGATATTCGATAGAAGAGCTACGTTACATGACCCCTGTTTCTGTTAACCCAGAATATACTGAGGCGATGTTCAGAAGACTCATTGAACCATTAAAAGGGCGAGATTCCAAGAAAATTGACTTTCGTACACTGCACCAACGTAAAGATGGGACCTGTTATCCCGTGGAAGTTCATGTTCAACTGATTACGCACAAAACGACTGAAGTGTTTTTTGCCATTATTCTCGACCTCAGTGAACGATTAAAGGCTGAAACGGCATTACAAGAAACTCAACGAACGTTATCAACATTAATGACCAATCTCCCTGGCATGGTCTATCGGTGCAAATGTGATTACGATTGGACTATGGAATTTTTGAGTTCAGGGTGTCAGCAACTTACAGGATATCTGCCTGATGATTTCATTAGAAATCGAAGGGTTTCATATGGTCGTGATGTCATCGTAGCTGAGGATCGGGAGCGAATATGGGGTGAAGTTCAAAAGGCGAATGCGGTGCATCGCTCATTTCAATTATCGTATAAATTAAGAACGGCTGATGGATCAATGAAATGGGTATGGGAACAAGGTTCAGGTGTCTTTGCGGAGGATGGAACCGTTTGTGCCTTGGAAGGCTATGTCTTTGATGTGACTCAAGAAAAAACTCTTGAAGAACGACTCAGAAAAACTGAACGTTTGGCTGAGTTGGGCACATTGGCATCAGGAATGGCTCATGAAATTGGCACTCCCATGAATGTCATCTTGGGCCGTGCAGAATTCTTGATGCGAAAAACAGCCGATGGGAATACGAGAAAAGGACTTGAGACTATTGTTGTGCAAGTTGAACGGATTACAAAAATCATGAATCAATTACTGAGTTTTGCTAGAAAGCGACCAGCTGAACGTCGTCCCTTGGATCTGGCCGTAATTATTACGAGCACCCTTGATATTATGCGAGAGCGATTGAGCAGTTATCAGATACAGGTTGAAACAGATATTGCGTCTGACAGATCCCAAGTTTTTGCTGATCATGATCAACTCAGTCAAGTCCTCTTGAACTTAATTATTAATTCATGTCATGCCATGCCAGAAGGCGGCAATCTTCGGATCATTCTTCAGAACAGCAAGAACCAAATTCATCTGACCATTTCCGATACAGGCTGTGGGATTCCAAAGGGAGATCTTTCAAGGCTTTTTGATCCATTCTTTACAACAAAACCCGTCGGAGAAGGAACTGGGTTAGGCCTCACGGTTGTCCATGGCATTATTCAAGAGCATGATGGAGTGATTCAGATAGAAAGTGAACTAGGAAAGGGGACGACCGTTCATATTTTCTTACCTGGTTTCACCTCAGGCATAGGGTGAAGCTATTTTATTGTTTGTGTGAACAGTAAATTATCTTTTGCTCTTCATGGATGAAATGCCAGAGACGAACAATGAGACCCCAATCGTCAGTTATTTATGTCCATCCGGCTCGACATGCACAACGACATCTTGAACCTGTTCAAACTGTTTCGTAATAGCTCTTTCCACCTCATGTGCCAACTGATGGACTGACTGAATGGCCAAGTGTGGCTGAACATGAATGGACAGATCGATAAAGACGTAATTAGAAATTCCACGCGTTCGAATCTCATGACAGTCGAGAATCCCAGGAACATCAGTGACAACAGCATAAATGGCATTTGGGTCCACGCGTACTTTATCGACAAGGGCATCGGTGACGTCCTTGAGTACCTTGATGGCGGTCCATGCAAGCACGACGGCCACAAAGATTGCGACAAGAGGATCAAACATTGGATATCCAAGTTGAATGGCTAGTAATCCAACGATCACTGCGAATGAGGTGAGTACATCGCTAGCTGTATGGTAGGAATCTGCGATTAAAATATCACTGTGAAACTCTTTTCCCTTCTGCTGTTCCCATCGTGTCACTGCTAGATTAATGAGCATCGTGATGATCATCACTCCAAAGCTGAGATTTGTGACTTGAGGAACCACATCTTGCTCTAAGGCATGAAGGCTTTTCCATAACAGGTACGCACATGTGCTTGCTAGCATGCCTCCAATCCCACCAGCCGCGAGGACTTCAAATTTTTTATGTCCATAGGGATGGTCATCATCGGGAGGCTTCGAGGCAACCCACAGGCCAACCAACCCTATGACATTTGAGATCCCATCAAACAAGGAATGAAACCCATCACTTTGCATTCCTAACGAGGCGGTCAGTAATCCATAGCTCAGTTTCGAGACAGCGACGAGAAGATTCAGGGCTAGAACAACCCACAAGACATATCCTATCTCTTGAAATTGAGTCTCCTGAGATCGTGAAATTGTCATCGTTTCATGAGAGAACCCTCGCTGTCATGAGGGCAGTGATTTAGAAAGAACGTTTCGCATCGTCATCAGTGTCAAGAATGTTGTCACGACGACCATCAGGACTAAGGCCGAAAACAGGTTTGTAACAATAAGGTCATCAGGTGAACTGTTCGCGAAGAGCCCCGCCTCAAAGGCAATGCTTAACACAATAAACTCTACCGCTCCACGACTGCTCATACCAACCCCGACTGCCAAGGCTTCCTTGCGGTTGAGGCCTAGCCAATATGCAGGCAGACCCGAGCCCAACAATTTGCCGCAAAACGCGATGCTCACGAGAAGGAAGATAAATAGTGGAATCTGGGTAATGGTCTCAAATGTCACATTGAGCCCAATCCAAATAAAAAACAATGGTCCCAATACGCCTTGGGTGATTCCAGTCGCAATTAATTTCATTTCCTCATACGCTTCCCGTCCGACCCGACTCGGTTCAAAATACAGACCAGCCATAAACGCTCCAAGTATCCAATGCAGCTCTAGGAATTCTGCAAGAAG
>JBMYWX010000033.1:0-18450 GCA_049607825.1 Nitrospirales bacterium | reverse complement strand
AAGTTCAAGCCTCTAATATTTCTGAGATGATTGATAGCTTAGAAACTGCCTATCCTGGCATAAAAGAACGTCTTTGTGATGAGACGGGAGAGATACGCCGATTTCTCAATATCTATTTAAATGAAGAAGATATTCGTTTTTTAGAAGGAAAAAATACTCCACTCAAAGATACGGATGAAGTCTCTATCATTCCAGCCATTGCAGGGGGCACGTAATGGCAAAATTACGATATCATATCCGGTATCCAGAAGAAAAAATTCCTGATCCAATTCTTTATCAGATCGGTCAAGAATTCAAGGTCATAACAAGTATTCGCCGAGCAGATGTTCGCGAAACCACCGGGTGGCTGGATGTCGAATTTACTGGAGACGTCGACGAAATAGATCGAGCGATCTCAGGACTTCGTAACAAGGGATGCATTGTTGATCCGATTGAACTAAACATCGTGGAATAGGGAAATAAGACGTGGAATTTACTGACGAACAAGTTCAACGTTATAGTCGTCAAATCATCTTAAGTGATGTCGGTGGCAAAGGCCAACACAAAATTCGACAGGCGAAAATCCTTGTGATCGGCGCAGGAGGACTGGGCTCACCTGCCGCTCTCTACCTTGCTGCCGCTGGGGTAGGAACATTAGGACTTGCCGATGGAGATGTTGTTGACCTATCAAACCTTCAACGCCAAATTCTCCATACAACGGAACGAGTGGGTGTGTCTAAAGTAGAATCAGGAAAGGCCATGCTTTCCAATTTGAACCCTGATGTGCAATTAAATCTATATACAGAACACGTCAATGCCTCGAGCATCTTTTCACTTATCGAACAGTACGATATCGTCCTAGATGGTTCAGACAACTTTTCAACACGCTTTCTCGTAAATGATGCTTGTTTTTTTGGCAAAAAGACTTTGATCTCTGGAAGCATCTTTCGCTTTGAAGGACAGCTCGCCACGATCAAGCCCCATGAAGGATTCCCCTGCTATCGGTGCCTCTATCCCGAACCTCCTCCCGCAGGCTTAGTCCCCAATTGTCAAGAAGCTGGAGTATTGGGAGTCCTTGCCGGGACCATTGGCGTCCTGCAAGCCAATGAAGCAATCAAAGAAATACTTGGCATAGGTGAAACTCTTGCCAATCGCCTATTACTCTATGATGCACTGGACATGACATTCCGAAACGTCAAACGACCCAAGTCTCCCGATTGCCCACTTTGTGGCCCAACTCCTTCCATTACGACACTCGAAGAGCATGTTGTGTCGTGTAGTATCTAAGCACTAACCATGTTACATATTCCGACGTCCATTGCTAAAGAGATGATTGCCCATGCCCGCGAGCTAGACCCGCATGAATGTTGTGGCATTTTGGGGGGAAGCAATGGAACGGTATCACAGCATTACCGTATCACCAATGTTTTAGCGAACCTTTCGGAAGATGACTTAGGTCGATTCGATGGGCCCAAGCTTTCGGACCTGAAGCAACTGTCTCCAGAAGAGCGAGCAGACATTGCATTTCAGATGGATTCTCAAGAAATGGGAAAAGCACTTCGTGATATACGCATCAAAGATGTAGCTCTTCAAGCTTTCTATCACTCACATACATTCAGCCCTGCTCGCCCATCACAAACAGACATTACCATTGCGATGGAATTCGAAAGTTACCGCGAAAGACTCAATCTCCCAGAACCTCTACATATCATTATTTCCCTCCTTGATAAATCTTCCCCAGATATACGCACCTATCGCATTTTAAATCATGAACCACTTGAAGTTGAGACAATCCTCACCTAACGAACCCATCGACCAGTAAATAATTTTACACTTTTTATAAAATTCCCTAAAAAACCATAGCTTTACGCATCGTTGGCCTGCAATAATAGTACAGGCTCACACCCATACAATTTTAAGGAGTTTGATATGCATACCCCTCTCCGAACGTGGTGCATTCGGATATTACTATCTGCGGTCAGCTTAGCTTTATTTTCAGGAATTGAAGTCAGTGCCGCTCAGGAACCTGGTCAAGTGAAAGGCTTTTACAGCCCAATTGTTCGAATCGAAGCAGAAAAAGGGTTTTTCATGATTGTCCCACCAGGAATCCCTCCTCTATGGATACAAGTGGAAGACATTGCCAAACCCCATCTCCAAGAATTAAACCTTGGCGACATGATTGATGTAACAGTTCAATTTCGGCCAGATAACCTACCCCCAATTTTACAAACATGGAAGCTGGCAAGAAGTGAATCCGCTTGTAAATTATTTGATGGGAAAACTTGTAAAAAAGAATAAAACAATAGACTACGAAATCTAAAAATCTTGGCTGATCGCTACGGTCTTGACTGATGCAAAGACCTGTTGCCCAACAGAAAGTTTCAACTGCGCAAAAGACTTCTTGGTAACGTTCGCTAGCAACGGACATCCTATATCTATCTTCACATCAACAGAATATTCGTCTTCAATTGATTGACGACAGTCGAGAACAGTCCCTTCCAAAACATTCAGTACGCTTGTCTCTCCCTGCTTCTCTCCCACAAAAAGACTGACATCTCGAGAATGAATATGCACACGCAAGGCTGCCCCTACAGGAAGATCTTGCTTAGACACATACAACGAACGACCAAAGAACTGGACGTGTGTGAGCCCAAATTGGGGTTCATGTCCTACCACGTGAGTCTCCAAAACTGCGCCAACTTCTTGAACGGGTAAGGTTCCACGTACATCGAATTGACTAAACACTTCAGGCAGTGATCCACAGGTCATCACAGTTCCAGCTCTGAGTAGGAGAACGGAGTCTGCAAATTGCAAAACCTCTTGAAGGCTATGACTCACGTATACCATCGGCATTCGAAATTCTTTGGTCAATCGTTGTAAAAAAGGTAAAACTTCAGCCTTCCGCACTCCATCTAAAGATGATAACGGTTCATCAAGTAATAATAAGTTTGGATTGGTTAAAATAGCTCGTCCAATGGCTACACGTTGCTGTTCCCCCCCGGACAGCTTGCCAGGCAGGCGACTCAGTAAATGTTCGATCCCTAAAACTTGCACCACATCATCAAATGAGAAACTCCTTAAATCAGTTGAGCGACGTTTTTCTCCATACTTGAGATTTGTGAATACAGAAAGGTGAGGAAAGAGCCTTGGCTCTTGAAACACGTAGGCTATGGAACGTTGATGAAAAGGAATGAAGATCCCGCTTGCTTCATTCTGGACCAACACATCTCCATACTGCATATATCCTGTTGGGGATCGCTCGAGACCAGCCAAGCAACGTAATAAGGTGGTTTTGCCGCAACCAGAAACTCCCAGCACGGCCAAAACCCCTTTGAGAGGAACGTCCAGGGTTGCTTGAAAATGAAACGATCCAAAGTCTAACCCAAATTGTCCAATGAGTCGGCTCATGACAAATGAACGGGCAAACGACGATTCGTAACATAGACAGCAAGTAAAATAAGAAAGGAAAAAATCAGCAATCCAGCAGAAAATACATGTGCCTGAAAATAGTCCATGGACTCCACCATATCAAAAATAGCAATAGACAACACACGTGTTTCTCCAGGAATATTTCCTCCCACCATCAATACCACACCAAATTCTCCCAATGTATGGGCAAAGCCTAAGACAATAGCTGTCAAATACCCACGAAGAGCCATAGGAGAAATAACAGTAAAAAATGCATCAAAGGTTGACGCTCCTAATGACCATGCCGCTTCAAGTGGACCTTTCCCAATTCCTTCAAATGCACCATGCAGAGGCTGAACCACAAAGGGCAAGGAATAAAAAGCTGAGGCAATCACAAGTCCTGTAAATGAAAATGAGAGAGGGGCCCCGGTCAGCCTGATCCATATTGAACCTAAGGGGCCGTTTGGTCCCATGGCGATGAGTAAATAAAAACCCAATACAGTTGGCGGCAAAACAATAGGTAACGCCACAACTGCCTCAATCACGGTCCGCAAAGGTGATTGCGTATGAGCCAACCACCAAGCAATAGGAGTTCCAACTATTAACAACACAATGACCGTCACTCCGGCTAAGCCCAGAGTCAGCCAGACTGGCCCCCAATCAAAATCCATTAATAGACTCATTCGGTCTTCTCTCTTAGCAGTAAGTAGCCATACTGTTGAATCATCGATTGAGCAACAGGCCTTTGAATAAACTCCAGCAATGCAAGGGCGGCAACATTAGATTCACCACGCGAAAGCAAAATGACATCTTGCTCTAATGAATCGTACAGCTTCATCGGTACTTTCCAATAGGATCCCTTTAACGACACTCGTGGATCGTTGAGACTCGAGAAAGCGATCAATCCCCATTCAGCGTTACCGGTTATCACAAACTGAAATGTCTGACCTACGTTTTCACCTTGCACAATACGTGATCGTAAGGAACTCCACAGATCAAGCGATTCTAAGGTTTGTCGCGCCGCTCTCCCATACGGTGCCGTCACTGGATTTGAGATCGCAAGATGACGAAAGGACCCAAGTCGTAAGACCTTCAGACCATCAACCAATTCAGAATTTCCCTTCGCAGTCCACAATGCCAGCTGCCCAATCGCATACGTGAATCGACGACCTTGTACTCCCAAACCAGATTTTTCTAATTGTTGTGGTCGCTCACTATCGGCAGAAAAAAAGATATCAAATGGAGCGCCGTGAAGAATTTGTGCATACAACTTTCCACTTGAGCCCGAACTCACTCGGACTCTATGATTAGTAACCTGCTCAAACTCTCGAGTTAACTCCTTAAACGGGTTCAAAAAATTTGTTGCCAATGCGACGGTAACGTCTTCGGCAAGACACTCAACAGTCATAGTGAACACTGACACGACACACCACAGACCAAAAGCGACAGCCTTGAATCCACCTCTTTCTCTCTCATCATTCATAATCAACATGCGTCATCGCCTCATATATAGAAATATGTCCATTCTTTAAGAAAGCAGCTAAACTGTAATAATTAAGTTTCTTGATGTCAAGTTTTCTTTACATCAAGACATAGTCATAACCAGGACTACCTGAAGGCCAAACCAAGACAGTAATGACGTCTCAACTATTAGCCTTCAGTCAAAAAGACCAAAAGATAGGATAGAGCGTTGAAGCGAAGACCAGCTTATAAATCAAGAAGGGTTCCAATATCCTTCAGGTCATAGCCGCCCAGCGCTTCCATTTCCCTTCTAAATGGACGCGCGCATAATATATCAAGAAATTGAGAAAGACTTGGGTGGGATCGAAGTAAGGAGGTTGGCATCACTAAATCATAATGCTCTTCTCTTAATGGATAAAAAGCCAGATCAAATAATTGTGCAGCAGATCGAACACCAATACCCACATCAGCTTGTCGCGCAACAAGAGCTCGGCCAATCTCAAGATGAGAAAAGACCTCCTGATCATAGCCTGTAATCTGTCGAGACGAAATATTAGCTGAAGCCAGCTGAGCATCAAGTAATAAGCGGGCTCCAGATCCTTGTTCACGATTCACAAATTGCACCCCACGTTTGGCCAAATCTTCAATGCTACGAATTTTCTTGGCATGCTCTCGAGACACCATGAGACCTTGTTCCCAAGTAGCGAAACGAACAGCTGTAAATTTCCCTTTTTTTAAATGTCGCCGTAAATATGGCACATTCCCCTTACCTGCCTGACTGTCGACAAGATGCAAGCCAGCGACATGAACCTCTTCACGTTTGAGTGCCTCAATGGCTGCAGTACTACCCAGCGTCCAACTCACAATCGACCCCCTCCCCTGTTGCCGGCGAAAATGTTCGCCAGCAAGAAAGATTGATGGATCGCAACCAGCCACGGCAATCGCCTCATCTATGGATCGACGATCCTGAAGCAATTGCACAGAAACTTCGCCTTGAGTCAAAAGCTTTTCTCTTTTAGTGGGCGAGCCTAGAACCAGACCATTCGCAGGAATCATATAATTCAAGACATCTCCTAAGGTCGAAACTGGTCGTGCAATGACACGATTTCCGACACGAACCATGGTCACTCGCATAGAAGATACTTGAGCCGGTAGAGGTCCGATTAATTGTGCCCTAATGGACTCACCATCATCTTCTAATGAAAATAATTCTTCCACGGAACAGTTCAATGCTCTCGCCAAACGTAACGCGACTTCCGTACTAGGAAAATAATGATTTGACTCAATTGCGTACAACGCCTGCCGAGTCAGTCCAATCTGTTTGGCCAACTCACCCTGCGCTAGACCAACGTCCATGCGCTTTACTCGCAATTGATTGCCAAGCCTTGCCCTATCAGACACGACATCCCCTTTCCTGATCAATACACGTCGTTCCCCCAATACATGATCGTAAAGTATCATTGACAAAATCACAAGTTTTCATGACATGGTACATCACAGAAACATTGATGAACTCCAGTTCTTAAACTCATTAAGTCAGTGAAAGAGAAAGGCGTGATGATGAAGAAAACCTTGGAAGGAACCTTAGGTACGTAAAGCAGAGAAGTGAGAGAGGTTGAGAATAATTTCACCATCATGTGTCTCCCCCACAACTCTTTCCAAAAAACTGACCACATTGGGAATCGTATGATCGGAAGGATGGAATAAAAGATCGACGGTTCTTGGAGCAATCGAATAGGCTGGATGACGGCGATCATAGACGATGCCAAATGGTGGGATGCTGTACATCATTCGATAATTGCTGAGCATGACATGAAACTGCTGTTCTTTGATAAAGACAGATCCAGAGGTTATTTCCCTGTTCGTCGAGTTCAAGGGCGTACTCATATAAAACAGCACAACCTCTTCTGAGACCGCCTGACTCAAAGCTCTCCCCACATGCTGCGCAAGGAAGGCTACCTCCTTGGTAGTGAATGCAGGCATAACCTCAGCTTCATCCATGAACCACAACACGACTGAAGAACGGTGCTCTTGAACGTGGAGTCCTTGAAAAATTTTGGTGAGTTGCTCCGTCGTCAAGGTCGCAGGATGGGAATAGAGGGTAGCAGGTTGATCAACTTGTGCGTCTGGTGAGTAATCAAGCCGAACAAAGGAGGTTGGGTCTTCATAGACTGCATAGGAATATAACGGTGGCGCAGCACATCCGCTCAAATAGATCAGCCCTAACGCGGCAAGCAAGAGACGCATCTTAGTGATCAATCTCAGAGATAGCGACGGTCATTTCAACTCGTTCATGCGGGTTATCTTGGGCATCACGCTTCACAGCAACAATACGATCGACGGTTTCCATGCCGGTCACGACTTCACCAAATGCCGTGTATTGCCCATCGAGAAAATTCGCATCTGCAACACAAATGAAAAACTGTGAGCCTGCACTGTTCGGGTCCTGAGCTCGAGCCATTGAAAGCACGCCTCGCTTATGAGGCTGCTTGTTAAATTCTGCGTCGACACGATATCCCGGACCACCAGTTCCATGGGAGGAACGATCTGAATTTTTACTATTTGGGTCACCACCTTGAATCATGAACCCCGGAATCACTCGATGAAACGTCGTACCATCATAAAATTTTTCATTGGCAAGTTTGACAAGATTCTTCACGTGATTCGGTGCCAGATCTGGGTAGAACTTCAGCTCGATTTGTCCCCATGACTCGCCATTAACAGATACGGTAAGCGTCGCTCGTGTCCGTTCATTTACTTCTACGTCACTCATGTGTATACCCCTTTTCTAATCTATGAATTCTCAATAAAGCCATCTTCCCTAAAACGGACCAGACCGCGAAGTATGCGTTCCTAATCCTTCACTAATATTGACCCACTGCGTACCGTCATTGTCACTTCGAAAAGCACCAGCACTAGTACCGGCATACAAGACGCCGTCCGGTGAAACGATCATTGTCTGAATAGCCGTATCAGCTAAACCAGTATTCTTCGGTATCCATCGACGTGCGGTCGAATCTAATTTATAGATACCTCGCCCGGTTCCAACATAAAGATTCGATTCATGCGACACAATACTTCGAATAGAATCATTGGGAAGCGTTCGACTAATCGTGTGCCATGAGTTGCCTTGATCCGTACTTCGAAAGATTCCGCCATCTTGTGTACCAAGGAAAATATGGTTTCGTTTGTCCGTTGCGACAATACGCAGAAAGCGATGATGCAGTCGCTCTTTTGGATCAATTAACTCAGAACCTTTGCCTTGCCAAGTTGATGCCGTCTCACCGCTGACATCATATCGAAACAGACCCTTCCCAGCCGTTGCCGCTAAAAGAACCTTCTCCTGAATCATCGCCAAACTTGCGACAAGCAATTGATCTAACTCCTCAGCGACAATACTCCAAGATTTGGTGGATTCATTCCAGCGATAGACACCTCTGCCAGTTCCAGCAAATACTCCAGTGGAATGAATCAGAAAAGACTTGACCTCGACCCGCTTCAACCCGTCCCCTATTTCTTCCCATTGTTGACCATCAGCTTTGGTTCGAAAGACACCACCCCTTACGGTTCCAGCATAGACACGGTCTTGTGCATCAACGGCTAAACAGAGAAAAAAATGATCAGTAAGCCCAATATTGACTGGCATCCACGTCATGCCTTGGTCGTCACTACGAAACATGCCCATTCCAAATGAACCTGCATATAAGACACCGGCTTGAGTCACAGCCAACGCTTGGACACTTGGAGCAAATGGTTGATGAGAATCTCCACCTGGCTCACCATGTAGTCGAGGTGTTGACCTTACCACTGTTGCATCCCACCCATAACCTGACAGACAGAATGATAATACGCTACACAAGACTATTAGATTGACGAGGTATGGCGACCGGGTCACCCCACATTGACACGCTCCAAACATCAAAGCTTATCTCCTTCCTCAGGAGGAAGGTCTGACACTGGCGCAACATCATCCTCATCGGCAACAGTATTTGTCTGAGCCGAGGCCCTCGGTTGCCAAAAAAACTTGGCTCCGATAATTCCTATTTCATAGAGAACAATCAGCGGTACCGCCATTAAGAGCATGGTAAATAGAGTGGCATCAGGCGTTACGACTGCCGACAGAATAAGCGCAACCATAGCCGCATGCTTACGGTACTGCACGAGCATATTGGGAGCGACAAACCCAATGCGAGCAAGAATCGACAACACCAAAGGAATTTCAAAGGCAAACCCAAATGCCAAGAGAAACTTCACATTAAAATCTATATAGGTTCCTACCGCGAGTTCAGGACTAATTGAGCGATCCATGCCAAACGACACAAAGAAATCGATGACTAATGGAAGAATAATCAGATTGCAAAACACCAGTCCAAGCACAAAACAAGCTAATCCAATACAAAACAAAGGAATAGCCCAGCGCTGCTCTTTTTTGATGAGAGCTGGTTCAATAAATTTCCAGAACTGATGGAGAATGATTGGGACACTCCCTATGATTCCGGCTAAAAAAGATACTTTGATTGAGGCAAAGAGGGCTTCTGCAGGGGAATAAAAAATAAGTGTATTGTCAAATGGTTCTTTGAACCAATCAATAAGGACAGAGGAATAGGAAAACGCAATCATAAAACCGACCAAGACCGTCGCCCCTATAATGATGAGCCGTCTTTTGAGTTCTGAAATATGTCGGTTTAACGGATGGGCAACGGTGGGCATAACAGTATGTTACGAGGGGAAGACCAAAGGTCCATAGAGGACTCAGATGCCCACTATGGACCTTTCAGTATGCTAAGAAATGGCCATATCACATAGATCATTACGATACTGACGAACAATCCAGGCCATCCGATCTTTTTTCCCAAGTTTTTCCTTTTGTAGTTGTTTCTTCAACACTTCTTCTTGTGGAGTCAAGACATGATTCCGTAAGAGCATTTCTAACTCGGCATCCAGCCGATGATGTGACTCCTCTAATTCACGGAATTCATCATTAGAGGTTCGAAGCTGCGCTGCGACTTCTTCGTCTGTGACCATGAGAACCCTCCTTAACGGTTGAGTGATTCATGAAAAGAGACGACCAATTTAGTCTTAACCTTCAACACGTTGAAACTGAGGTCAGATCATGTGCTGGGAAGAGTAATTGGTTCAAGTGTCATCAGCATAGCATCCTCATTAGGATTCGTATAGTAGTGACGCCGACTCCCATAGGAAGTGAATCCGAAATGCATATATAATGCCTGGGCTGCTTCATTAGATACCCGAACCTCCAACAAAGCGCGTTGGCCTCCTTGATTAATACCCACGTCCAGAGATTTCCTCAATAATTTCGAGGCAATACCCCGTCGTCTCATATCAGCTTCAATAGCAATATTCATAAATCGTAACTCTTCAAAGACAACCCATACACAAATATACCCAACCATCCGCGGTGAGACGGACTGCCTTGTCGAGGACAATTCACCAATAGAATCACCACCTCGAGCGATATAAATGTAGCTAAATTCATTTCCATTCAACTCAGCCTCAAAAGCTTTACGAGACCATGGAACTGAAAAGGTTCTATTTTCAAGAGACTCTAATTCATCAAGGTCATCAATTGTCGCCTGAGTAATGCATATGTCGTCTAATCCTGCCACTATTTATATTACAACGTCTTCTGTTTATTCTTAACAAGTTCAGCATGACACGGTAAGACATAATGTGGGGCAATGCCAAACGAGGCAACATCCCCTGATCGAAACCGCTGAAGACTCGCAAACCCAACACTGTCCGCCGAAGTCGGCTGTAACCTTGACAACACAGGTTTCAACAGATGTGATTTCCCTTCAAGTTTATCTTGGTTAACTGCCCACCCTTCTCCAAAGACCCAGGTTGGTGCTTCCAGCGATTCTATCAGAGTCGCAAGGGAGCCTGCTTGATCATCGGTTATTCGAATCAACGTATCCCCTTCCCATCGAAAGCATGCCCAATACACTTCACCTACTCTCGCCTTGAGCATGGGACAAATGACCTCATGACTCGGGCGGAAGTTCCAGGCCATGGCTTCAAGGGTTGGGACGGTCACTAATGGCAATGTAAAAGCCAGGCGAAATCCAAGCATTGTCGCTAGGCCAGCTCGTAACCCTGTAAACGACCCCGGACCAATTGAGACGGCCAGACCAGAAACCTTGTCCATATCAAGGCTTAGAGAGGTCAGCAATTCATCAATCGTAGGAATAAGCCATCGTGTATGAGAACCCTCTGCATCACGACTTCGAGATCCGAGAACCTGACTATCTTGTAAAATCGCCACGCTTTGTTGGCTGGTGGCAGTCTCAACGGCGAGAATCAGCATTTTCTCTAAAGACTTATCATTATGACCCAGCATTAAGTACTAACTCCTGAAATAGCAAGGTCACAGAACCAGACAATCGAGTATCTTCAGCCTGAACACGAAAGGGTAAGTACTGGGTTAATCCGAAAGCAGAGTCCTGAGGAGAAATTGATCGAAAGTCCTCACATTCAATGCTCATCAACAATTCACCATCATGATTAAGATATTCCACATACACGATATCGTGACGTTGCTTATCAACCCAGGTACGTGTCAGGGCAACTTCATCAGCTCTATCACGACTCTCAAGAAAATCCGTGCGAAATCCACGATCCTCTTCATAGAATCGTACTTCGTCAGACTCTAGCCCTTTCACTTTTCCCAATACTGCGTCCATTGCTCTCAAACTCAAATCAACGACCTTTCCAATGTCTCCAGCCTGATGAAGCTCATGGATACTCCCTGATGTCAAACGCCCACTTGCGGGCAACATCAGTCGATAGTTGTTGCTTGAACGAGTAAATTGAAAAAACGTCCCGCCCACGGGCGTCAAACCTTTTAAGCGAATAGAATCTGGCCGATTATAAAACACCACGCCAGGGAGAGTGCGAGACAAGGGAAGAATAGATCCGGTAATTGACGCTCGAAAGAGTCCTTTAAGATTCTCAATACGCGGTTCTTTTTCTCTTAGAACATTGATAATCTCTCGTGTTTTTTGATCGCCAACAATCTTTTTCGGTTGAATGACTCCTGTCGTACATCCAGTAAAGAGCAGAATTGTAATAAGTAGAGCACCCCAACATGATAGATGCCAAGTCCCTCGCTTCGTCTTAGACATCTGCCATAACCAAATCGAAAGCACCATGAATATCCTCTATGCCAATCACGTCCATCCCAGAGATAGGCGTCCATTTCTTGAGATTGTCTTTTGGAAGAAGACAGCGTTCAAAACCTAGTTTCATAGCTTCACGAACGCGAACTTCCGCCTGTCCGACGGGGCGAACTTCTCCCCCGAGTCCAACTTCACCCAGCACTAATGTCCGTGCGTCAATTGGCTGTTCACGGAGACTTGATATCACAGCCACGACAATCCCCAAGTCCATCGTGGGTTCATCAATCTGCAAACCTCCAACTACATTCACGTAAATGTCTTGACCCGAAAGATGAAGTCCTAAGCGTTTTTCCATCACGGCCAATAACAAGGCAACGCGATTCAGCTCGACACCGTTCGCCATTCGTTTTGGCATCGCATACCCAGTGTCAGCAACAAGGGCTTGAAGCTCAACCAAGATCGGTCGAGACCCTTCGAGACTAGAGACGACGACAGAACCAGTACTTTGAACGGGCCTTCCACTCAGGAATAATTCAGAAGGATTCGATACTTCCGTCAACCCACTATCATTCATCTCAAACACGCCAATTTCATTCGTCGCACCAAATCGATTTTTGACAGCCCGAAGAATCCGATAAGCCTGAGATTTATCACCTTCAAAATACAAGACCGTGTCAACAATATGCTCAAGTAAACGAGGCCCTGCGATCATACCTTCTTTCGTGACATGTCCGATCAAAAATACGGGCACTCCAGTCCGTTTGGCATACCACATAAGCTGGCAAGCCACCTCTTGTACCTGACTCACACTCCCTGGAGCTGAAGTAATGTCTTCTGTAAATACTGTTTGAATGGAATCGACCACTAAGGCTTGCGGCAATAATTCTTGGGCAACTTTGAAAATTTCTTGCAAAGAAGTGGCTGCATGCACATACAAGGACGGACAGGAGACATTCAGGCGATCACCTCGCATCTTAATCTGACGAACTGACTCTTCACCCGATACATAGAGGACATTGCCCTCACCAAAACTCAATGAGGGCAATGCCTGTAAAAGTAAGGTGGTTTTCCCAATACCAGGATCTCCTCCAACTAATATTACCGACCCAGGAACGACCCCACCACCCAACACACGATCGAGTTCTCCAATGCCCGTAGGCAGACGCATTTCTTCAACACCAAGAATCTCTCCAATGGGCATGGGTTTTTGAGAATCAACGCCAACACCCGATGAACGATTTTGCCCTGACTTGCGAATGACTTCCTCTTTCATAGAATTCCATTCGTTACAGTCAGGACAACGACCACTCCATCGCGGGGCTTGATAGCCACAGGCTTGACAGTTAAATAGCGTTTTGGATTTAGCAGGTTTCATGAAACGCACAGGTGAGACAAACAGGACAACAAACACATAACGTATTGGTCACTCAATGAAATACCAGCCTAAAATGAAATACGTTCCGGCCGACACTATCTAACAAGCACAGTGCAGGTAGAAAATCATAAATGCCGACGGACTTTCATCCAACCGTTGACAATCTTAGCTCGCCTCGGAAAGGTCTCATCAGTTTCAGCCTCCTGAATAATAACCGTTTGAATTCGACGTTCGAGGAGCACTTCAGCAAACTCTGTAGAACGCCCAATACCTGACTCCACGTTTTCCCAGCCATCAGATTGTAGCTTCTCAATAAATGTAATAAGTGACTGTGTCCCAGGCTCTATAGCCATGGGCACGCCCAATGGAAACTCATGTTCTTGAAGCCATTTCCGCAAAACTTTGACCGAGCCTGCTTTTGAACGAGAAAGATACACCAGGTTGTAATAGAACTTCCCCAGCTTTTCCAGTTCAGGAAGAGCGTTCGTATTCGGATCGGCGAGAATTGACGTTCCTGATGTTGCGAGAGGTACAGAAGGTGAAGACGACAACGTACGAATATTCGGTGGCAGGAGAGACACGAGATCCACAATAAGAATAGGTCTACGTTTTTCCCATGATGCTAATAATCCCAGCGCCTCGAGATCGGCCACCTTGCTACTTCCACGAACCCGAGCTTTGAGGGTCAAATTTCCACGGACCCGAGGCACGAATTCAATGGTCGCATTCCCATCACGACCTGTTTTCGATGTACCGATAGCTCTATTTTGAATAAAAAACTCAACTTCCTCATCGCTTATCCCAAGATTCTCGTTTGGTAATTCCTGGCTAACAAGCCATGCCTTCAGTTGCACGCGTTCCCCTGGAAGCGTCAGGACATCCTCGACTTCTAGATGTGCCTTGATTCGTTCGGCAGCGAACCCCAGTTGCCCCATAGAAATCTCAGAGATACACATCATTCCCAGGAACAACACGCAGACACGGTAAGTATGTCGAAACGTACCATTATCCATGATCTGACTCATCACCATCTCTCGCTACAATCACAATAACCCACGACCACGTTTCCCAAAAGAGAACGCATCAAAGGCGGCAAATATTGCAAATTGAATATATATCCATGTCGCCACATGCCAATAGTATTCACCGATGATATACATAATCGCTCCAGAAGCGATAAACCAATACCCACGCGAAACTCCTAGGTACAGATGCCCTAGTCCTGCTATGACTGATAACGTTGCCGCTCCAATGCCATACCAGGTTTTCTCGCGTTCATCATCCAGTTCAGCCATGTTCTTCCTCTTCTGAACAATCATTCAATTGTTAGCTATCAAACCTTACCATGTGCCAAACAACCAGTTCCACATTGAAGGTAAGACACAACCCAGACGACGCCCAACGCGATCTTGGTCCGTGAGCAATAAAGAGTTTCGTAATGAAAGTGAAATTATCCGAGATTCCGCTTACGGAGTTCTTCGGTATGAGTCTTACGATAAAGGACGTCCCATTCCTGGGAGCCTTCTGGAATAGTGCGGGAATACGACTCCAACTTCTTGCGAATGGCCTGGTGAATTTCTTGCTCGATCTTCACCTGCTCATTCAACACTTTCTTGATTTCCTTCAAGACGACCGTCGACTCACTCTTCAATGTGGCATCACGATGGGTCTGAAGAAACTGGAGAATCGTATGGGAAAGGTGGGTTTGCTTTTCGTCACTTAACAACGTAGATGACATAGGGACTTCAATTCTAAAAAACAGAAAGGATAAATCAAGGTGTCGCGTTCAGAGCACGATATTGCGCTCTCGAACCAACTTTTGCTTCACCATCGAAAACATTTTTTGATAATCAGCCTTACCGCTCTGAAATTCAGCGTCGAATTTCTTGAGTAAATCACGCACTTCTGAATTTAATCGATCTTCGGCTCCCAATTCTTCCGTAATCGCATGCTCAAGAGCTCGAACAAGCTGATCTTGAGATCCAATAACTTCAAGATGCCTCTGCGCTTGTAGACGCTGAATCGCCGTAAAGGCAATGGTATGAATTCGCTCTTTGGTGACAGTCATACTAAAATTTAGGAAACCGGCTCAACCTTGATCGTGGTCGCACCGATGGCTTCTCGAAAACTCTGAGCATCGCCGATAATTTTCCCTATCACATTGACACGATCAGCGGGAACAGGATCGGCCCCTATGCTCATCGGAGTCCGCCCAAAGAAAATGGCGAGCATCTCACCGACTCCCCAAAATGCCACATCACCCACCTTCACCTGTGTCGTGGCCGTCTCTCTATGATCTTTGACACCTGGCACATTGCAGTAAAATTCCTCGCCCCACATATTGACGGACGTTTCAATTGGTAACGCCTCATAGATTGCCTGGGCCGTTCGTGTTGGTTTAAGATCCGCCTCCAACTTGACGCCACCGATGGATATTCGAATCCGCCGTGTTTGCAGCTCCATAATGATAACCTCTGTCTATTAGTGTGTGAGAACATATCAATGCGTTTGAATGTAGCTCGTCCTATCAGTGAAATCAAGGTTAGAGTCTTCAGTTAGGTACTCAAGACACTCATGTTAAAATCAACCTTTATATTCCTTAACGGCATCGGAGAGTCGACAGAACAACGCTTATGGGAGCACGGGATTGATTCGTGGGAGACATTCCTGGCATCTCCTTCGGTGCCAGGTATTCCCCCTGCACGTAAAGAACTGTATGATACCGAACTCCAGACCGCACTCCATCACCTTGAATGTGGTCATGCCACGTATTTTGCTCGATGTCTCAAGTCTCGTGATCATTGGCGGCTTTTTGAGACCTTTCGTCACAAGACGGCCTTTTTAGATATTGAGACAAACGGAGCTCCAGCCGCAGATGGGTATGTGACGGTCGTTGGTATTTATGGATGCTATGGTATGACCTCTTTGGTTCATGGAGACACATTGAACTACGACAGACTAACCAATGAACTTGCCAAGTATGATCTCTTGGTCACATTTTTTGGATCGGGGTTTGATGTGCCGTATCTCCGTGCTCAATTCCCACGGCTCACAATCAACCATCCTCATTTTGATCTATGCTTCGCAGCCAGAAGGCTTGGGTATAAGGGCGGCTTGAAACATATCGAAGCAGAATTTGATTTACAACGACCGTCGAATGTGGAAGGATTGACGGGGTGGGATGCCGTACTTCTTTGGGAAGCATGGTGTGCAGGTGATGCCGATGCCGGAACACGGCTGCTTACCTATAATGAAATGGATGTCAAAAATCTCGAACCATTAGCAGAACATGTCTTCGATGAACTCAAACAGCGATATCAACCAGTCCAAGCCCCTGAGTATATGAGACAACAGAAAATGGTTAAACAATGACGTGGCATGGATGGGGACTTACTGATATTGGAAGGGTGCGGAAGATCAACCAAGATGCCTTTCAATTACATCCAGACCACAGCATGTGGATTGTCGCAGATGGTATGGGAGGCCATGCCGGCGGTGAAGTGGCAAGTCAGTTAGCCATAGAGACTATAGGATCATATGTTCAGCAGCATCAAACAACGAACCACACTTCGCATACTGACAATAGAGAGGTGATCTTGCGAGGGGCACTTGACGCAGCCAATCGTGCTGTTCGCAATCATGCACGCGAGCATACTCAATACTCAGGAATGGGCACTACCGCGGTCATCCTGTCCATATCGTCGAAATCGACAAGTCAAGCCACCATTGCGCACATTGGAGACAGTCGGGCCTATCTCATTCAGGAACATGGGATCTCACAGTTAATGCGAGATCATACGCTCGTCGAAGAACGCATTGAACTCGGTCTTCTCACTCGAGAAGAAGCAGCCACGCATCCATTGAGAAATGTTCTCACCAGAGGACTGGGCATTGAGTCAGAGGTTGAGGCCTCGATTCAATCACATACGATTCAAATAACCGACAAAATCCTCTTGTGTTCTGATGGACTCACGAAAATGATGAATGATGACGAAATTTTCAACGTCATTCGCCAATACAATCATTCTTTGAAAGAAGCCTGTCAACAGCTTGTCGATACAGCCAATCAGTTAGGAGGAGAAGACAACGTCACCGTGGTCTTGGTAGGAGCAGAAACTTAACTGAAAAAACGTATCTCGCCGTTCGTATCTCGTATTTCGTAAAAGACAAAGAGAATTTCTACGAGATACGCTTCACGAGCAACGAGCGACGCATCAAGAACGACGAAATAATGCAGACAATCCAAAGTACCCCACCGCATCTTTCATATTTGAAAACCACCGATTAAACCGTCCCATCTCTGGATTTGTGACATATTGTAGAGTGAGAACAATTCGTTCTTCCTTCTCTCCAAGTGGCGTCACCGCATGATGAAGTTTATCGCCATTAAAGAAAATTAATGACCCGGGCTTGGTATCTAACGATAGTTCCTTGATTTCTTTGGAAGGATCTTTGGTGTGAAGTCGACATTCAAGGCGACTCGTCGAACGATCAAGTAAACCAATCAAGACCGTATAACGCGCACCTTTGTAATACGACGTATCATAGTGATAGCCGATATGGTCTCCGACTTCAGTATAGAAATATAACGCACAGGCATGCGGGTCATCTTCTGGACACAATAACAAACGTTCGCCTGCAAGCTGACTCAGCCATTCAATGAATGCTTCATTTTTATACAAAGTCGTCAGTGCTGGGGCTGATTCTTTGACAATAAAATAACTCACACTTCCGCCCTTTTTATGCCGCGGGATAAAATTACGATTCAAGAGAGGACGAACGCCTTCGACCTCTTCCATAAATTGACTAATAACACCCTCAGGAAGAAATGATTCAATCGTCAGAAACTCGCCTTGTTCCTGATAGGTGTTCAGCAAATCTTGCCCATCTTGCCGATTCAAGGCCTCACTGACTTCTTCGCTGATATTCGTTGCAGCAGTATTCATATTTAAGTCTTATGATTATTCTTACAGATGTAAAGTATACAATCCTCACTTTTGCAAGGAGGAGTCAGGGGAGCTAGAAACATGAAACCTCCATGAACCTTTCAACGCACGACAGGGCGCGTCGGTTCCCCAACATCATACAAAC
>JBMYWX010000032.1:0-19204 GCA_049607825.1 Nitrospirales bacterium | reverse complement strand
CCTGGAGCCGCGCCACCAGCGTTTGGGGAAGAATTGAAGAAGGAGTATAAAACCTTGGATGACCGTCAACCGCTCGACACTCACATGGTCACTCAAGTATTAGATCGAGCTAGCCAGTTTATTCAAGGATTTTCAGGAGAAGGACTTCGATCCAATCGTTTTCTTAGCGGGCTCATTGGATACATTAAACTTCGACATCCTGACGTCGCCGAGCAACTCGCTCGTCAATCTGGAGCTGGGGGTCGTATTATCATCCCTGGTGGCGCGCCCCTTGAAGACTCACCACCTGTTGCTCAAGAGCCCTAATCTTTAAACTCGTGATCCGTTGTTCGTATTTCGTCGCTCGAAAGAAATACGAAAAAAAGATACGAATCTCACGAGATACGATTCACGAGAACGAGCTTTATCTAGTTATTCTACAATTTCTACAGTCATCTCGATTCGTTCAAGTGGATTGTTACGAGGATTGCGAGGTTGGCTCACAATTTTGTCGGTAATCTCTATCCCTCTAATGATTTCGCCAAATACGGTGTACTGTCCGTCTAAATGTGGTGCCTTATCGACCATGATAAAAAATTGTGAACCCGCACTATTTGGATCGGACGTACGGGCCGCAGATAAGATCCCTTTCTCATGGGCAACTTTGCTAAATTCAGCCGGCAACGTATAACCGGGGCCACCCGTTCCATACGATTGCACCTTGCTCGGATCTTTGGTATTGGGATCGCCTCCCTGAATCATGAACCCCGGGATCACACGATGAAAAATGGTGCCATTATAAAAACCTGACTTTGCGAGCTTTATAAAACTCTCGACATGTTTGGGAGCCAGTTCTGGGAAAAACACTACCTCCATTTCCCCAAACTTTGTTTTGAGAATGGCATGAGGTGCTTTGGATGACTCGGCTTTTTCATCACCAACCAACACAAGATTCGGTGAAGCTGCCCAGCTCACAGTGCTCCATGCCACGAAAAAACAACTGCCTACCAGCAGCATTGAGACCCAACTTATTGGACTTACCCTCTTCATAGACCTTGCTCCTCTCTCCTGATAAATGAATGCCATATTTATGAAACGTCCTTTGCCAACCCTTCTTCCAAAGCATGGCGGGCCGCGATTTGTTCCGCTTCTTTTTTAGTGGCTCCCGTACCCCGACCTCTGACTCGTCCTTTCACGCATACTTCAATTTCGAACTGTTTTTGATGATCTGGACCTGATTCATGAACAAGACGATATTCAGGATTCACCTCAAATTGTTTATGAACTTGCTCTTGTAGGTGACTTTTATAATCGCCTCTTGGCCCTCCAGACGTGACCGTCCCTAGATTATCAAGATCCGGTTTGAAGACACGTAAGATAAAGCTTTTCGCAGCTTCGCTACCTCCATCAATATACACTGCCGCAATGATAGCTTCCAAGGCATTTGCGAGCAAAGAATGTTTTTGCCGGCCATTCGTCGCTTCTTCTCCTCGCCCTAATCGCAATACATCTCCCAAGTCTAACCGTTTGGCGACTGCGGCTAATGATGAACGGCTCACTAAAAACGCTTTAACCTTTGAGAGTTCTCCTTCATTTGCATTTGGAAATGTTGAAACAATATGGTCACAAATGACTAATGCTAAAACTGCATCTCCCAAAAACTCTAACCGTTCATTATCTTGTGGAGTCGGATCATGGCTTACCTGAAGGAAGGATTTATGAGTCAGGGCCTGATGTAATAGTTCAGGTTTGCTGAAGACATATCCAAGTTTAGATTGGACCTCTGAAAACACGAACGCTCTACCCTCATACCACCGGACCTAGATTGAAGACCCCACGCTACTTCAACAATATTTGATTATACCATATTCGAATAAATGTGAAGGACAGTCTGAACTATCTCAATTAGTTCATGTGTTTCGAAACCTATTTTACTCACACCAGAGTGGTGACTACGAACCAGGAAACGCCTTAAATACCAAGCAAGCATTCACCCCGCCAAAACCAAAGGCATTGGATACCGCTGCCGTTATTTTTACATCTCGAGCCTTCAATGGAATATAATCTAAATCACAAGCAGGGTCAGGATTTTCAATATTCATCGTTGGAGGTAACCGCCCTTCCTGCAGAGCTAGTGTGGTAAAAATAGACTCAATACCACCCGCAGCCCCTAAGAGATGACCGGTCATAGATTTTGTCGAACTCACTGGAATACGATAGGCTCTCTCTCCAAAAACCTGTTTAATCACACCAGTCTCGACCGCATCTGCCATGGTCGAGGTGCCATGAGCATTAATATATCCTATCTCCTCTTTACTCACGCCTGAATCCTGTAGCGCACGCTCTAAACATTTGGTCGCGCCACTCCCATCTTCAGAAGGAGCAGTGATATGAAAGGCGTCACTATTCATCGCATACCCAGCCACTTCAGCATAAATCTTTGCCCCTCGAGATTGAGCCTGCTCTAACTCTTCAAGCACTAATACCCCTGAACCTTCACCGATCACAAACCCATCACGATCTTTGTCAAACGGACGACTTGCATGTTCCGGATCATCATTCCGTCTTGACAAAGCCTTGGCAGAGGCAAAACCTGCTAAGGCGGTAGAACAAATGGTACTTTCAGCTCCTCCAACAATCATCACATCAGCTTCGCCATGTTGAATTAGGCGAAACCCATCTCCAATACAATTATTTCCTGAGGCACATGCCGTAACCGCACAAGAGTTTGGCCCCTTGGCGCCAAAGCGAATCGCCACCTGCCCGGAAGCCAAATTAATAATTACCATCGGAATATAAAAAGGTGTAACGCGCTCGGGGCCTTTCTCTATTAAGACTTTATGGTAATGCTCAATAGCCGGTAATCCCCCAATACCTGATCCAATATACACGCCGACCCGATCTTCATTGTCCTTGGTAATCTTAAGTTTAGCATCATCCACCGCTTCCTGACTTGCGGCTAAGGCATAGTGGATAAACGTATCCATTTTCTTGATTTCTTTTTTTTCGATAAAATCCGCTGGATTAAAGTCTTTCACTTCTCCAGCAATGCGTGAAGGAAACTTTGTGGCATCAAAGCGAGTGATCGGACCTATTCCAGACTTTCCCATACACAAGGCGTTCCACGTTTGTGAAACACCGATGCCTAATGGAGTCACTAACCCCAGACCAGTCACGACCACTCGCCGCTTAAGGAGATTCGACATGACGCTATTTTCCTTCTGTCCTCACCGGGATGAATGAAGAAAACGTTCGGCAGGAACACACCATCGAGAGCTCTCTACACTCGTATTCACGGAACTTAAATTAGAGGGATGAACGGTACCTTGTATCGATGATCATCAAGCTTTTTCTTTAATGAAATCGATGGCACCACCGACAGTTTGAATCTTTTCTGCATCTTCATCTGGAATCTCGACATCAAACTCTTCTTCTAACGCCATCACAAGCTCAACAGTATCGAGGGAATCAGCCCCGAGATCATCAACAAACTTAGCCTCTGGAATCACTTCTTCCTCTTCTACACCTAATTGTTCAGCAATAATTTTCTTAATTCGATCTTGCACTTCCATTGCCCATCCTCCTAATGTCAGATTTTAATCGATCATGTTATTCATTTAAAACTTGGTTATACCACTCTCAGCATAGTTCATGCCATGTGCATGCCACCATTGACATGCATGACCTGTCCCGTCATATATCCTGCCGCATCAGATGCCAAAAAGCAGACCGCCTCAGCCACGTCTGCGGGACTTCCTAATCGCTGTAATGGAATTTGTTTTAATAAGGCATCCTTGACGTCTTGAGAGAGACCTTGCGTCATGGCTGTATCGATAAATCCTGGGGCTACGGCATTGACAGTCACTGTTCGACTGGCATATTCCCGTGCCACAGTTTTGGTAAATCCAATGACGGCCGCCTTGGAAGCCGCATAGTTGGCTTGCCCAGCATTACCAATTGCGCCCACAATTGAAGCAATATTGATGATGCGTCCAGAACGCTGCTTGCTCATAGAGGACAAACAGGCCTTCGTGCAATGAAACGTTCCTGTTAGGTTCACCTGAAGAACTTGGTTCCAATCATCCTCTTTCATCCGCATCAACAAGCCATCTCTGGTAATTCCAGCATTATTCACTAGGATATCAATATGCCCCCACTCTTTTAATACCTGGTCGATATTCGTTTTTACAGAATCCCATTCTGCCACATTCGTCTGTAATGCCATAGCCTTTCGACCTTCACGCTCAATGGCCGCAAGCGTCTTCTGACATAGTTCAATATCAAGGTCCATCACCACAACATCTGCGCCATCACGTGCAAGACAGGTCGCAATGGTTTGACCAATTCCTTGAGCAGCACCGGTCACTATGGCCACTTTTCCTTCTACAGACATAGCAATTTCTCCAAATTCTTTATTCCTGCCCAATCACAGCAATGGGTCAGACTGCCAACTTTGATCGAACGGCCATGAACGATTCTACATCATTGACATTTAAAATGAGTGACTCTGGAAGAATTCGCTTTACAAGCCCAGCCAAGACTTTACCTGGCCCAACCTCGATGAATGTATCAATCCCCATTTCCGCCATCTTATTGATAGATTTTCCCCATTGGACAGAAGATGGCAATTGCTTTATTAATGAAGCACGAACCTCATCAACCTTGCTTATTGAATGCGCGTCGGCGTTATTGATCAACGGGATCTTTAAATCAGACCAGTCCACAGAATCAATATCTGATTGTAGGCGATCCGCAGCCACTTTCATGAGAGGTGTATGAACTGGAACACTGACTGGAAGCGGCATCACTCGGCGAGCCCCCCGTTCTTTTAGAAGGGTAATGACCCGCTCGACCGCCACCTTTTCTCCAGCTATGACAATTTGTCCAGGGCAGTTGAAATTGGCAGGAGCCACCACACCATACGATTGCGCATCTTGGCAAGCCCGGTCAACCTCCTCTTCAGAGAGGCCAAGTACTGCTGCGACCAAACCCTTCCCTGGCGCTACAGCATCCGCCATATATTGCCCACGCTTTTGGACAAGTTTAACAGCATGAGAATACGTAAGCCCGCCAGCGGCTACAATGGCTGAGTATTCTCCAAGACTATGTTGCGTCTGCTGCATCAGGGATAAGGCGGCCAAACTTGTGACTAACAATGCAGGTTGGGTATATTCTGTCAGATTAAGTTTTTCTGCAGGTCCTTCAAAGCACAACTGAGCCACATCAAATCCAAGCACGACACTGGCCTCTTCGTATAACGAGCGCACATGAGCGTCTGCATCATACAAAGGACGTCCCATGCCAACACTTTGCGAACCTTGTCCTGGAAAAAGCAATCCAACTGAATTAGTCATAGACTTCTAAATTTAGAGCCGTACTTCGTACTGAAAATCCCTAGTGGCCTTTTTAGTTATTTCAGGCAACGGTATAGTTATCTGAGTCTGGATCACCCTGAGAATCATCACATTGTTTCACTGGTTTGCTATTTTTTTTGGTAAAGGCCACTAGTCAACAATAAATTCTCCACCATCTACACAAATCACATTGCCGGTAATCCATTGCCCCTTGGGTTGGCTTAAGAGACCAATCGCATCAGCTACGTCCTTCGGTAAAGTCAACCGCCCAGAAGGATTCTTTCGTTTTGCGAGATCAATCATCTCAGTCGATCCTGGAATTTTCCGCAACGCAGGCGTATCGGTAACTCCAGCCATGATCGCGTTAGCTGTGATGCCTAAGGGCGCAAGCTCAAGTGCTAACTGTCTTGTATGAGACTCTAAAGCAGATTTGGCCGCAGAAACAGCACCGTACGTACGCCACACCCTTGCCCCTCCGGCACTGGTCATTGAAAAAATTCTTGACCCACGTCCCATGAACTTTTGCTCGATTAACGCTTGCGTCCAATAGACTAAACTGTTGGCCATAACATCGACTGTCATATCCATTTGGGGTTTTGAAATGGCCTCAGCCTGAGATTGTGCAAGAAACGGTTTCAAGGTCCCAAAGGCCAATGAATGCAACAAGACTCGGATAACGATAGGCGTGCCCAATTCGTCAGATTTGCTTCGCATCGCGGAAATGATTTCACTTCGTTTATCAGAATCTGCTGCATTTGCATTAAAAAAAACGGCTGACCTCCCCAAATCACGAATGGCTTTCACAATTCGATCAACATTCGGCAAAGTCGTTTTTCGATCTAAATGCACACCAAAAATGTTCATCCCCAAGGAAGCCAATTCCAAGGCAACAGATTCACCAAACCCACTTGAGGCTCCCAAAATCAGCGCCCACTCTCCCTCTAACGGCTTAATGTCTTCACTCATGACTTCCTCACTCCGAGCAATAGATTAGCACTTACCATTACGTCCTTCCTAACTCCAGCTACTGAAATTTATGTATATGTTTGCCTACCATTGCATAAGTCCTGAGGCCCAAGTAAGCCCTGCACCAAAGGCCGCCATGACAACCACGTCGCCGGGATGAATCCGCCCGGCTGCAGTAGCTTCATCTAAAGCCAAGGGAATGGATGCGGCAGAGGTATTCCCAAAACGATCAAGATTGACGATGGTTTTTTCTAGCGGAAACTTCAGCCGCTGAGCAACGGCTTTCAAAATTCGAATATTAGCCTGATGTGGAATAAAAACATCGACATCATCAATAGAAAGACGATGAAAATTTAATACCTCTCTTACAGCTTCCTCCATTGTTTTTACGGCAACTTTAAATGTTTCATTCCCTTTCATTTTAACAAACTGCAGTCTATCGTTCATTGTCTTTTCCGAAGCTGGATATCGTGAGCCTCCACCAGGCACCTGTATCAGTTCAGAATGTTCACCATCACCATGTAAGTGAATAGACATGATTCCCTTGTCCTCATTGGCTTTCCCCACGACTACAGCTCCAGCTCCATCACCAAACAACACACACGTATTACGATCCGTCCAATCAGTAATTGAAGACATGACCTCAGCCCCAATCACGAGAACATACTGCAATCCCGTTTTCACATAGGAATCGGCTAAGGCCAGTGCATACACGAATCCACAACATGCCGCATTCAGATCAAAAGCCGCGGCGCCAGTTGCCCCAATTCGTTGTTGCACCAGACATGCTGTGGAGGGAAGAGGGGAATCTCCAGTACATGTGCCAACAATAATAAGATCAAGTTGTGATGCCTGAATACCAGCCTGAGCTAAAGCCTTCTCTGCAGCCTTGGTCGCTAAGTCAGAACACGCCTCGCCTGGCCCAACTAATCGACGCTCTCGAATGCCTGTTCGTTCCACAATCCAGGAGTCCGAAGTCTCTACCATTTTTTCGAGATCGGCATTCGTTAAAATACGGTCAGGAACATAGGAACCAATTCCAAGGATGCCACTCTTCATGGTTGAATAACGGATGAGGGTTCAGGCAAAGACACTTTCAGGCCATCCGCAATATCGGAGCGAAGCTGCTCAACAAACCCACCATCGGCCAACTTATGAGCTCGGCATATTGCATTCTTGATTGCCTTAGCTGAGGAACGACCATGGCAGATAATACTGATACCATTCACTCCAAGCAATGGCGCCCCACCAAACTCGGCATAATCCATGCGACGACGAAGACGCAACAAAGGACCTGCGATAAACAAGTATGACAATCGACCCAGTCGAGATTGCGCAATTTCTTTCATCAACATTTTTTTTATCGCGTCTGCGAGACCTTCAGAGATTTTCAAGGCCACATTCCCAAGGAAGCCATCGCACACAATCACATCAGCGTTACCACTGTACACATCTCGACCTTCAATATTTCCAATGAAATTAATGGAACTACCCTTTAAGAGTCGAAAGGCTTCTTTGGTCATTTCATTTCCTTTCGTATCCTCTTCTCCTATACTCAAAATCCCCACTCGCGGCTTCCCCACTTGTAAAATATGCTTCGCATATTCGCTTCCCATAATACCGAACTGATAGAGCTGCTGAGCGGTACAGTCAACGGTGGCCCCAACGTCTAACATCACCGCATTCCCCTGCCGAGTTGGAAGACTTGCGGCAATGGCGGGACGCTCCACGCCCTCAATAGATCCAAGTAAGAAAAAAGCAGACACCATGGTTGCTCCGGTATGCCCAGCACTAACCACTGCTTGAACATCTCCAGATTTGACCAATTTGGTCGCAACCCAGATTGAAGAATCTCGTTTTTTTCTGGCTATGGACGCTGGTAACTCATGCATCCCCACTGTCTGCGATGCATGGCAAATGCTCAGGGACGATTTTTTACCTTTGATCGAATCAAGGTGAGATTGAATTTTCTCTTGGTCACCAACCAAAACGATTTCATCACCAAGCTCCCTTGCCGCTTGCATCGCCCCATCCACCAGAGGGCCTAATCCAAAGTCTCCCCCCATCGCGTCAAGTGCAATTTTCATAGGCCTTGTGAGATTAGTGGATCACAAGATTGGAATGAGAGGGGACTAACCCTCTTCAACAGCAATAATTGCCATTCCCTTATATGTGCCACAGTTGAGGCAGGTTGTATGCGGAAGTTTGGGTTCGTGACATTGAGGGCACAGAGAAAGGTTGGGAGGGGAAAGTTTTATTTGACCTCGCCTTTTATCTCGACGAGCACGTGATATTTTATGCTTAGGATTAGCCATTACGCAGTCACCTTCCTAATCTAGTCTTGATAACACTCAGTCAATGAAAGAATCTAACTCTAAAAATTTACGCCTTTATAGTTGCTGTTTCAATTTCTGCAAAGCAGCAACCATCGGAGAAAAACCAACGTCATCACTGCAGCTACAAACTGATTGATTCAAATTTATTCCACAATGTTGACATAAACCTCTGCAATCTGGTTGGCAAATTCTCTGAATAGGGGTAATGAGAATGACTTGCTCGCGCAACATTGTATCTAACTCAATGCGATTGTCCTGATAGGAATAAATTTCTTCTATTTCATCAAGTCCTATATCATATGATTCTTCATCTAGCGTAATAGTTGAAGATTGCGCTTCTGATTGATCATCTTGGAAAAGCCCTAGGCATGGGAGAACAATCTGTTCCTGACAATCGCACAAGCATCGAACACATCCATAAATAATACTTCCAGATAAGGTTCCTTTTACACATATTCCTTCTGAACTATGCCTTATCTCACAATCCAAATGAAGAGTGCCTAGAATTCGACCTTCATCTTGTGTCAGTGCAAGTTCATCTTGACTAATGTCATACGCTAAATGAAACCCTTCCTCAGGAATATCTTGGACAAGAAACTTCAATGAAGTAGGAGAGGCTAGTACTTTTTTTGATACCATCACCAAAACCTATAACACCTCAAAAAGCCAGGTTTTTCATAACTGATAGTCCCATTAATCTTCTGCAAATGATAGCAATGCAATCTGCCTGGCCCGCTTGATGGCAACGGTCAACCGTCGCTGATGACGCAGACAATTTCCAGAAGTTCGCCGTGGAATGATTCTCCCACGTTCTGTCAGAAAATTTCTGAGCAATCCTGCATCTTTGTAATCTAACGGGGTACTATCATGACAGAACCGACAAACCCGACGTCGTTGAAATAATCGTCCACGTTCCACAAATACCTCTCCTATCTAACCTCAGGAAGAATAATACTCAGAGTCATATGAGGGTTCCTCTACCATATCCGTCTCTCCACTCCCTTGCTGATTGCTATTACGCTTTGGCATAAAAGTCACATTTTGAGCAACAACTTCGTGTTTACTCCGCTTTTGCCCATCTTCGGTTTCCCAACGACGCTGTTGCAATCGACCATCAACAATAGCCCCATCTCCCTTGCTCAAATATTGCCCACAATGTTCAGCTTGACGCCCAAATACTACAATATCTACATAGCAGACTTCCTCTTTTGGCTCATCTGCCTGTCGATAGCGTCTGTTTACTGCTAGTGGGAAATTGACCACTGGAGTTCCGCTTGGAGTATAGCGAAGTTCTGGATTCCTTGTAAGATTACCAATGAGAATAACCTTATTGAACCCTGTCATCTGACGATCCTACTCCAACTTCTACATTTTCTATATTCTCATTTTCTTTGGAATCTTTATTGATCTGGTCTGCCGGAATTTCAACGGTCAAAAATTTCATAATCGCATCTTCCATGCGGTGGAAACGTTCTAACTCATTGACTGATTTGCCTTGCCCCTCAAATTGAACGATCAAATAGGTTCCTCGTCGTTCATGCTGAATATCGTAGGCTAACTTTTTCTTACCTTCATTGACGATTTTAATAAGGTTGGCGCCAATTCGCCCAACCGTCTCTGTGATCTTCTCTATTAATTTGGCAATTTCTTCATCAGTTTGCGACGGTGAGACAATACAGACGGATTCATAGACTTTCATAGATTACCCTCAAAAAATCGCTTAAATAGTGGAACCTGTTACACAGGATAAGGGAGAAACGGTATCATATGTAAAAAGAAAGTGTCAAACCAACGAGTTATGACACCTTAGCTATTTAACTTCATCTATTTTGTAATATTCAGTTACGCCTAAAAACCATAAAGGTTCTATATCAGGCATGACTTTCAGGCTTAACTTGCCTATTAAATTGATTCATCGCAACATTAGCTCCATCAAGTATTAACGATTCAAGAGCATTTACCGCTCGAGAATATATTCCATCAAGCAACGAAGATTCAGATGAAGAGAATGGTGAAAGTACGTAATCAGCGACATCTATCACAGGAGGTGGATGTCCAATACCAACTTTCAATCGGCAAAACTGATCTGTCTCCAAATAGGTCAAAACTGAACGAATACCATTGTGCCCGCCTGATCCTCCCTGTGTTTTGATGCGCAAGGACCCAAAATCTAAATCCAAATCATCATAGACAACAATCAGCTCATTGGGAGACATCTGAGAACGGCGAGTAAGATCGTCTATGACAATGCCACTTTGATTCATCCATGTTTGAGGAAGAACAAGTCGGAAATGCTTGTGCCTGATTGATCCAATGCCTTCGTAGGCTTGAGTTCCTTGAGAAAATTTAGTTTTTTGCTTTAATCCAAATTGCTCTACCACTCTCCGACCAATATTATGCCGAGTTGCAGAATATTGGTCGCCAGGATTTCCAAGACCAACAATAAAGAACAAGAGCTACTTCTTAGCCTCCTTGCCCTTACTATCAGCTTTGGCATCTGGAGCAGTAGCAGCACCTTTTTCAGCCGTCGCAGCTTTGGGGTCCCCTTGAGCACTTTCTTGAGTCTCACGAGCAAGAAGCGCTTCCAGTTTTGCTTCTGAGATTTTGGTTACAACATGCGTCACCATGAGATCAGCATCATCTAAAATTTTTACCCCGTCAGCAACTGCGACATCCTTGACATGAATGCCCTGGCCAACTTGTAAGCTTGAAGTCTCAACTTCAATGTGGTCAGGAATTTGCGCTGGCAAACATTCAATATGAAGCTCGCGTAGCACAGTTTGAAGTACGCCGCCCTCCTTGACACCTATTGGTGAACCAATAGTAATGACGGGAATTTTAACTCGAAGAGGCTTCTCCATGGCTACTTCGAACAAGTCCACATGGAGAATCGTGCCAGCAACCGGATCAATTTGATAGTCTTTTAACAACGCCACTCTCTGCTCAGGTGCTCCACTACCTGTTATTTGTACGGTCAAAAGGCCAGTATGACCAGTTTGAGACAGAATGACATGCCTCGCGTCTTTAGGATCCATAGACAACAAGAGTGAAGTCCCACTCCCATACAACACAGCTGGAATCCTCCCGTTACGTCGAAGCTCACGGGCTGGACCTTTTCCAGCATTGTCTCGTCTTGCAACATTCACTTCTAATTTCATCGAAATTCCCTCACTTGGCTCGTACTATTTTAATGAACATTCCTACATAATTACCAGAAATACAATTGTCAATTGTTTAGCATATCTTCGTCTTTTTATTCCTACAAGGCTAATTCGTCATCAGACGAATAAGGACGTTACAGACTCCTCTCTGTGGATTCTCAAGATCGCCTCACCCAACAATGAAGAAACAGACAACGACCGAAGCTTGGAACAACGCTGATCTCTCCCATCAAGCGGAATAGTATTTGTCACAACCACTTCACTTAAACAAGAATTTTCTAACCGATCAAGGGCTGGCCCCGACAACACGGCATGTGTACACCCAGCAATGGCACTTAACGCCCCATTGTCTATACAGGCTTGAGCTGTTTGAACGATAGTCCCTGCTGTATCAATCATATCATCTAACAGAAGTACATGCTTTCCTTTGACTTCCCCAATAATATTCATAACTTCTGCCTTATTCGCCACTTCACGTCGCTTGTCGATAATGGCTAAGGCTGCGTCAATCCGCTTGGCAAACGCTCGAGCCCGCTCGACACCACCTGCATCAGGGGACACCACAACGACGTCTTTATAGTCTTCTTTTTGAAAATGTTCTAATAACACCGGAGTCGCGTACAGATGATCCACAGGAATATTGAAAAATCCTTGTATAGGACCTGCATGAAGATCCATTGTCAAAATTCGTTGTGCCCCGGCAACGGTCAGAAGATCGGCCATCAGTTTAGCGCTAATCGGTACTCGTGGCTGATCTTTCCGATCTTGTCGACCATACCCATAATACGGAATGACCGCGGTAATTCGGCTAGCCGAGGATCGCTTGACCGCATCTAACATGAGCAAGAGTTCCATGATCGATGTATTGACTGGATCACAGCAAGATTGAATGAGAAAGACATCCGTCCCTCGAACATTCTCATCGATTCTTACTCGGATTTCCCCGTCACTAAACGTCGTCACTGTTGCTGCGCTCAACTCTTGGCCGACATAGGATGAAATTTCCTTAGCCAATGCCGCATTCGAATTTCCTGTAAATAGCTTCAATGCCTTAGACATACTAACCCTTTAGACTACCTTGATCTGAATACCAATCAAATAAAGCTAACTCGTTGGCAAACCCTTCAAATTAATTCCATTTTCCTCACATTGTCAACTCAGAAGCCTGTAGGATCAACTATGTAAAGCTAAAAACTAAAATTTTGCATTATGAGCATACTGCTAGGTGAGGGCAAACCCTCTCGAGCCAGTCGACACACAAAACACTTGCATGGTTGAATCGCCTGCTATCACTTCCATAGCCTTCAAAGCTGTTTCTTCTTGAGCAAAAACCCCAAATATCGTCGAGCCACTCCCAGATAACAGTGCGACTTCGGATCCCAAAGAGAGAATTTGAGCCTTCAATTCACCAAGACGAGAGATCTCGGGGAATAGCACAGGCTCAAAATCATTTTCCATAAGTGGAAGAATGTCATCAAAATCCAAGACTTCCCCTCTCTCTATGCCCTGCAAGTCCTTGGACAATGTCGGAACTAAGCTTCGAGATTTAGCTAATTGTTGATAGGCCCAACCAGTCTCGATTGGGAATTCTGGCTTGACTAATAGAATCCACTGAGTCCCCGTCACAGTCAAAGGCACCACTTCTTGCCCCCAACCACGAATAAGGGCCTGTGGCATCGAGAAAAAGAATGGCACATCACTCCCGAGAGTCGCCCCAAGTGCAGCCATCTCAGATATCGACCATTGTAGCTGAAAGAGTTGAACAAGCCCGAAAATGGTGGCAGCTGCATCACTGCTCCCCCCACCAAGCCCTGCACCCATTGGAATCTGTTTTTCAAGATGGACTTCAACCCCCTCATCAATGCTGGCCTTCTTTAAGACAAGCTCTGTCGCACGATACACGATATTATCTTTTCCCAAAGGGACGGCAGCAGTGTCACACGTCAATCGAATGTCATTAGGAGAAAAACCCCGACGAAGAGACAGGAGATCAAAAAGATTCACACTCTGCATGACCGACCACACTTCATGGTAGCCATTTGGCAATCGCCCTAGCACCTTAAGGATAAGATTCACTTTGGCAGGTGCCCTGACTCGAACTTCATCAACCTTGGGCATGAAAGTAAAAGCTTTCCCCATACCTAATGCATAACTCTCACATAAGCTAGATCAAGGCACCCATCGAAAATAGCGGGAGGTACATAGCAATAACCATCATACCAATGCCCACGCCAATCAGAAGAATGACCGCTGGTTCCAGCAATGCTGTCAACATGCTTATGGTTCGATCCATTTCCTGCTCATACAGGTCAGCAATCTGATCTAACATTGTATCCAGAGACCCCGTGGATTCCCCTACTCGAATCATGTGGGTCACCATCTGAGGAAAAATCGCACTCTGCGCCAATGGTTCAGTAATCGTTTCCCCCTCACGAATGCGATGGCGAACAGCCTCGATCGTCTGCTCAACAAGCCGATTGCCAGAGACTTTTCCTGCAATCTGAAGACCATCAAGAATCGGAACGCCGCTCCCAAGTAAAATTCCCAGCGTTCGCGAAAATTGAACAACACTTGCAGTTTGAAACAATCGGCCCAGCAATGGAGCCCTGAGAAGAAAGGAATCAATCCACATTCTACCTTGAGATGAATGGTAGAATTGCTGCACTCCGATAGCAATCCCCAATATCACGGTTATGAGAAATAGCACATTTCCTTGTATCCAATTACTTAGATTTAAGACGACCTGAGTCATCCACGGCAAAGTATCCCCAAACTCACTAAACATCTGATCAAACAGCGGGACTACCCACATGAGCATAAATATGAGAACAAGACATGCAACTCCCAATAATGCTGCGGGGTAAGCCAATGCAGAAAGAACACGCCCTTTTAGAGTCGCCTGTCGCTCAAGATACAGACCCAGTCGCTTCAGCAGAGCATCCATCATACCTGTTGCTTCTCCCACATCAATCATATTGACATAGAAGTCACTAAATACTCGCGGATGCTTTCGTAGAGAGTCCGCCAATCCTGCACCGCCTTCGATATCTTGGCGAATGTCCTCAAGAATCTGCCTGAGAGTCTGGCTTTCAGAATGCTGAGCCAGAATAGTGAGGCATTCTAAGAGCGGAATACCGGCTTTCAGCATGGTGGCAAATTGCTGGGTAAAAGAAAGGAGGTCTTGCGCCTTAATACCGGCGGTCCTTACGTCCCGTCTCGACCAATTCCACCGTTCAAATTTCACAGACTTTTGAGCAATTTTGGTCACAAGGACATGACGAGTACGCAATACCGAGATGGCTCCTTTGAGACTATCAGCCACCACTTCGCCATTCAAAGCTTGTCCTCCGTCATTTCTTCCTGAATAAATAAAAACAGCCATAGGATAATCCGTTTAGACGCGCAGCCTCCAAAGGTCGATGTGAACAGACATACCGCCAATCACAACATTAATGTGGACGAAGGTGACTGAGACGGCCAGATGACACTCTGTCGCCCCCCGCCCGATCTAACAGCCTCGACAATTCTTCAGGCAGCGACGTAGACCTAAGGGCCACCTGAGAGGTGATCATGCGACGCTTACATAGGTCGGCAAGAGCTTGATTCATTGTTTGCATACCGTGCTTAGCCTGACCGGTCTGCATTATCGAGTAAATTTGGTGAATTTTGTCTTCTCGTATCAAATTACGAACTGCTGGCGTAGGGATCAATACTTCAATTGCTAAGACTCGCCCCCGACCAACAGCACAAGGGATCAACCGCTGTGAAACAACCCCTTCTAGGACCAAAGCTAGTTGCGCCCGCACTTCATCTTGCTGATGCGGAGGGTAGACAGCAATCAATCGATTGAGGGTTTGAATTGCAGAATTGGTATGGACCGTTGCAAGCGTAAGATGACCTGTTTCTGCAACGGTTAACGCCGAACGAATCGTCTCCAGATCACGTAACTCACCAAGACCCACCACATCAGGATCCTGACGTAAGACCCCCTTTAAGGCTGAGTGAAAGTCTGGCGCATCTGCCCCGATTTCTCGTTGAGTAATGAGAGATTTTTTAGGTACATACTCAAACTCGATCGGGTCTTCGAGAGTCACAATATGTGCAGATCTTGCTCGATTGATTCCATCAATCATGGCTGAAAACGTTGTACTTTTTCCGCTTCCCGTCGGCCCAGCAATCAAAAGTAGGCCTTGGGGTTTATGAATTAAGTCAGAGAGAGTTGAGGGAAGGTCTAACTCATCGAAGGAGGGAGCGCGATGAGGTATCAACCGTAAGGCCACGGCGGCGGAACCGCGCTGCATGTAGATATGACACCGAAATCGGCCAATACGATCTACGGTAAATGAACAGTCAACCTCTTTATGCTCATCAAAGTGAGCCTGCTGCTCTTGGTTTAGTAATTCTTGTAAACATCGCGAAATATCGTCACCCGTAAAAGGGGGACCATCAAGCACCTGTAACCGGCCATCCACCCGAATCCACGGAACGCTTTCCGCGGCAAGGTGAAGATCCGATCCAACGCGATCGACAACCAACTGACAAAGATCATAAAGCGTTCGCATATCGTGACCAATAAACTATTCCTGCTCATCAGACGCAGTTGCGGCAAGAACCTCATCTACAGAGGTCATCCCTGATTTCAAATGCTCTAGAGCGCTCGATCGTAGTGAGGTAAAATTTGAACGTAATGCGCAAGCTTTAAGTTCATGAGCTGGAGCTCGCGCCAGAATCTTTTCGTGCAATTCCTCAGTCAGAGAAAGGATTTCAAACAAGGCCACTCTGCCTTTATAGCCTATACCTTGACAGCGCAAACACCCTCGGCCTCTCATTGGACGAAAGGATCCAATTTCTTCCTGCTGAAAACCTAATAATGCGAGTTGATGACTCGAGATAGAATCCGGCTCTTGGCAATGTTCGCAAATTTTACGAATTAATCGCTGCGCAATCACAAGAGACAGCGCGGAAGACACGAGAAAAGGCTCAATGCCCATGTCCAACAATCGGGTAATCGCCTGTGGGGCATCAGTGGTATGTAAAGTAGACAGCACGCGGTGACCAGTCAACGCGGCCTGGACCGCAATATTAGCCGTTTCTTGGTCACGAATTTCCCCAACCATGATCACATCAGGGTCCTGCCGAAGAAATGAGCGAAGTCCGGTGGCAAAGGTGAGTCCAATGTCATCCTTAATTTGCAATTGGTTGACACCGGTCAGTTGATACTCAACAGGGTCTTCGACAGTCACAATGTTCACATTGGGAGAATTGAGGGACTGAAGCGCTGAATAGAGGGTTGTGGTTTTCCCACTACCCGTAGGGCCAGTCACCAGAATCATGCCATGCGGAACTTCTAACGCAGCTGTCACTCTTGAAAGATTCGACTCATTAAATCCCAATTGAGTCAGATCCAAGTTGAGATTGGATCGATTAAGGATCCGCAAAGCGACCTTTTCGCCATAAAAGCAGGGCAGAATTGAAACACGAACATCACAATCTTGACTCCCCTGGAATTTGATCTTCATACGACCATCTTGTGGAAGACGACGCTCTGCTATATTCAAATTCGACATGATCTTAATTCGTGCGATAAAAGCACGTTGCACATTTTTGGGAAGGTGAATAATCGTTCGTAAGACACCATCTAAACGAAAACGCACTCGAACAAACGCGGCATAGGGTTCAATGTGAATATCACTCGCTTCAGAGGTACCAGCTTGTTGAATAAGCCTATTCACCAGTTGAATAATCGGGGCGCGATCATCCATCGCATCGAGTCCATCCTCAACTAATTCTCCCAACGGAAATGAAGCCGTCACTTCTTGCAAGCAAGCCTGAAGATCAGCAAATGCCAGGGAGGAACCCTGCTCCGTACCTCCAAGCATGAAACCTTCGCGATGAGCGGACGCTGCATCCAAAACTGACTCCGCTGATGGTCGCCTCGTACTGGCTTCATATTGTTCCACGTTGCAAACCGTAGCATGATCTTCAATTTGATAGAGTCGTCGAATAGCCGCGAGAATATCAGACTCCATAGCGACAATTGGCACGACATGGGCTCCCACAAGAAATTTAATTTCGTCTAGGACACTTGTAAGCGAAGGATCAACCATGGCCAACATCAATCGTGAGCCGGTCTTTCGAACGGGCACGACGGTATATTTTTGAGCCATCTCCAAGGTGATCAGCCTCAGGAGATCCGCCTCCACTTGGCAAGTCGATAAATCAATTGTGGCCACCCCATATTGCTGACTCAGGAATTGTAATAATGTGGTTTCTGTCACGGCACCCATCTCAACAAGAATACTCCCTAAACGACTGCCACTCACCTCTTGAACCTGTAAGGCTGAATGGACTTGCTCCTCAGAAATGAGTTGTGCCTCTAACAACATTTGTCCCATTCGCTCTCGTATCATAATTGGTTCAGATCTCAGGATGAGGTCCCCTGGTTATTGAGACTCATAATCCCTCGATAGAGGTAGTGAGTACCCGAAGCAACGGTCAGGGTCGCCATGACGGCCAACACAGGTTGAAGGGTATCAAGATGCACACGACCGGTTGTCATCAACACCACCATAGTAATATAGGTGAACTGAACTAAAGTCGTTCCTTTTCCCAGTACGGTCGGGGAAATATCAATCGACGATTCAGTAACACGAGCCAACAAAGTACCCGTTAAGAGAATGACGTCACGACTCACAACCATAATCACAGCCCAGACAGGAATTATATGTAAAATAGATAGGGTCAAAAACGAAGACATAAGAAGAAGCTTATCTGCAAGTGGGTCAAGATAGGCCCCAATACGTGTTTGCTGGTTGGCCATTCTGGCAATGGCTCCATCTAAACCATCAGTCAGTGCTGCAATGATCAGAGTCAGGAGGGCTTCATTGTAATGCTCATACACTAATAAGCCGACAAATACGGGAACCAAGAGAATCCGCAGAACGGTAAGACTGTTGGGAATATTGAGCGGAATTCCGTCCGAAAACGACACACGTTCCATGTAACGATCCCAACATCAGTGTGGAAACTATGATAGGCTTGCGTATAATTCAGAAAGGGTAAGTGTTGAGTCTTTGGGAAGTCAACTGAGAACGAGTTTAATAATGATCAAATGGTATGACTTGCGGGTCTCGTCATTCAATCTTATAATCAGGACTATGCTGAGCGAGGAGAAAATCGTTTACTTGAGATTGATTTATAAGGAGTTGCGGCAATGAGTACCCTCCCGTTGTCATTCCGTGTCAGAAATGCTGTCGTTGAAAAACATCAATTAGAAGGCACGGATCCCAGCGATCGTTACTTCAACCGACTCGTTCCAGTAAAACGGGTAGATCGTGGCTATACGGCAAGCGTTATGTATGAAGCATTAGTCGTGGAAAGTGATACTTATCGAACAGTATCAGCCGCT
>JBMYWX010000031.1:0-19319 GCA_049607825.1 Nitrospirales bacterium | reverse complement strand
CTATTGTTCTGTCGTAGGAATGTCGATCGGACTCGTAGGCTACACTCGAGCATTGACCTACCTCCCTGGATCTTATATCTGGGTAGTCACCAAGTCTCTTTGGTCGAGGATGGACAGCATTTGCTTCAATTGGCTCAGCAACAAAACTGCCTTCTTCAAGTTGGTCATGTAGAACGATTTAATCCGATCGTTGATCTTGTTCGTCCTTTGATCGATCATCCAGGATTTTTGGAATGTCATCGCTTAAGTCCCTTTCAGACACGAGGGACCGATGTTGATGTGGTATTGGATCTCATGATTCATGATTTGGATATGGTTCTGTCTTTGAATCTTGGGCACATTGAAATCGTTGATGCTTCAGGCTTAGCTGTTTTGTCAGAACAAATTGATATTGCCAATGTTCGAATTGTCTTTGGCAACGGAGCGGTGGCTACGTTTACCGCGAGCAGAATCTCCACAGGGCGTCTTCGGAAATGCCGGGTATTTCAGCCGGATGCCTACATTTCTATCGACTATCAAGATCGGCGTGCCGTGATGTATCGGCGAATGTGTTTGAATGGAGGTGAAGGCATGGTGGAAACTGAGCAACTGTGCGGGACGGAAGATGAGCCTCTTCAACGAGAGCTCCTCTCTTTTATTGCTTCGGTTAAGACCAACACTTGTCCGCTCGTATCTGGGGAGGATGGTGTGGCATCATTAGTATTGGCTCATCGAATATTATCTCAGATTCACCATTCTTCGAATAAAAGCTAATGCTGTCGCTACGAGAATTGGAGCCGATAAAAACAAAAAATGTGATATCAATAGGGCGAATACTCATTGTTACCGGCGAAGCCTCAGGGGATTTACATGGAGCAAATTTGGCCAAGGCTCTCTATACCTTAAATCCAGACGTTCGTATTGATGGGGTTGGTGGACAATTGATGTGTGCTGAAGGCGTCCGATTAATTCCTGGGATTGACCGCGTGGATGCCATTGGTGTCCCGGGATTTTCACAACTCCGGCGTGGTCTCCAAACGCTGCAGCGTTTGAAGAAAATCATGCGAGATGAACGGTACGATGTCATTGTATTTATCGATAGTCCAAGTATGAATCTTCGATTGGCCAAAGCTGCGGCGAAAGCCAAGCAGCATGTGGTGTATTATATTGCTCCACAGATTTGGGCTTGGGGAAAACGTCGTCTACGTTTAATCCGTCGTGTCGTGAATCGTATGATTGTTATTTTTCCGTTTGAAGAAGCGATTTATCGAGAGGCCGGAGTGCCCTGCAGTTTTGTTGGTCACCCGCTCATGGATGTTGTTGCTCCTACCTATAATAAAGCGGTCGTTCGAGAGCAATTGGGTTTATCCGGACATTCACATATCTTAGGGCTTCTTCCGGGTAGTCGTGAGCATGAAGTGGAGCAATGTCTTCCAACAATGATTCGAGCAGCGCATGAGATGAAGAAGGCTTTTCCTCAACTACAGGTGACGATTGCAAAATCGTCTTCGGTGTCACAAGCGATTATTCATGATATCCTAGGACCCTATAAGCATTTAAATGTTCAGATTGTCGAACAGCACCCTAATGAAGTCATGGCGGCCTCTGATCTTTTGTTTATCACATCGGGAACGGCTACGCTACAGGCGGCCCTTATTGGAACGCCGATGATAATTCTGTATCGCGTCCCCTGGTTGACCTACTCGATTGCCCGTTGCTTGATAAAGATTCCTCATATTGGCTTAGTGAATATTGTGGCTGGTCAATACATTGTTCCTGAACTTCTACAATATGATATGACCGTCAAACAATTAGTTCCAACTGCTCTTCGATTTCTCCATCATCCTCAGCTGCTTGATGAGATGCGTGAGCGATTGCATGTGGTCCGTGAATCACTTGGCGAGCCTGGAGCTTCTCTCAGAGCTGCAGAATGTGTGCTGGCAGAGGTCAATCGGTGACCACATTTTTACGATTACTTCAGTATGTTCATCGCTATCGAGTTCGCTTATGTGGGGCATTATTTTGCTCGATCGGCGTGGCGGGGTTTCAAGCTGTCTATGCCTGGCTTGTTCAGCCTCTGATGGATGGGATATTGATTGAGCAAGATCAGTATTGGTTCCGTATTCTTCCGTTAGTTATTTTGTGTGTGGCGGTGATGAAAGCAATATTTGGATATGGCCAGGCATATTTGATGAGTTATGTGGGGAACTGGATTGTCGCCGATGTTCGACATCAGCTCTTTGTTCAGATTGTACGGTTACCCGTCAAGTTCCATGATACAAATGCCTCTGGACGATTGGTTGCAAGAGTGCTCAATGACGTCAATGAGATGGCCAATGCTATTCCGAGTATTATGAAAGACCTTTTCCAGCAAGGGCTGACATTTTTAGCCCTTCTCGGAGTTGTTTTCTATCAAAACTGGAAGCTTGCCACGGTCATGTTGTTCATCATACCTGCTTCGGCATTCGTGATCGTTCGTATAGGAAAACGGTTGCGAAAATTAGCGACTCGAGGTCAAGAAAGTATGGGTGATATGGCTAATGTCCTAAAGGAAGCTTTTGCTGGGGTCCGTCTGGTTAAGGCGTACGGGAGAGAAGAAACGGAAGCTCAACGATTTGATGTAACCAATAGGGCGTATCGATCTGCGAGTCAAAAGTCGGCTCAAGTTTCAGCCCTGTCTTCCCCTCTCATGGAAATTATTGGCGTGTGTGGAATTGTAGTCATTATTGGATATGGAGGCCATCTTATTAGCATTGGTGCAATGTCGCCAGGAGGTTTTTCATCATTTTTTGCGGCCATGTTTATGGCCTACGCTCCAATTCGACGTCTTTCTGGTGCTAATCAAGCGATCCAAAGAGCCTTGGCGGCCTCGAAGCGGGTTTTTGATGTGTTAGATCTTGAAAATGAATTTGATCATGATCATGGGAAGGAAGCTCTCCCTCCCATCTCCAAATCTTTAGAGTTTCGTCATGTGACATTTTACTATCCAGGTAGTGACTATCCCGCTGTCCAGCAAGTTTCGTTGACAATCCATGCTGGCGAAGTGGTGGCAATCGTTGGAAGTAGTGGAAGTGGCAAGTCAACGTTAGTGAGTCTTGTTCCACGATTTTATCGGCCATCAGAAGGAATGATTGTAATCGATGGTCGTGATGTGCGAGAGGCGAGTCGTGCCTCCCTACGTCGACAAATTGGGATTGTTTCTCAAGAGACGGTATTGTTTGATGACACGATTCAACATAACATTGCCTATGGTCGCCCAGACGCAAGTGTTGAGGAAGTTATGGAAGCGGCACGGCTAGCCTTTGCATGGGAATTCATTGAGCGATTGCCAAATCAATTAGAGACGCTTGTGGGTGAAGATGGGGTGAAGCTATCTGGAGGACAAAAACAACGTTTAGCCATAGCACGAGCTATATTGCGTGACCCGCCGATTCTAATTCTTGATGAGGCGACTTCGGCGTTAGACTCAGAATCTGAGAAACTTGTTCAGGCAGCGCTAGCGAACCTTATGAACGCTCAGCGGACAACATTAGTCATTGCCCATCGTTTATCTACTATTCAGCATGCTGATCGTATTGTTGTTCTTGAACATGGACATCTTGTTGAGATGGGATCACATGCTCAATTGCTTCAAAAGGATGGAAGCTATACGCGCCTTTACCGCACCCAATTTGAGAATTCCAGTGTGGAATCTTTAGAGCCGAATACGGTCTAATTGTATGAACCTTGGTCAATGGGCAAAATTAAATCTTGTTCCTCCTTTAGGCGCAAGGCTGATTCAAGGGCTAGGACGGACGTTACATATCACAAAGTTGGGAGAGGCCTCAGTTCAGGAACTGTACCAAAAAGGGCAATCCATCATCTTTGCATTTTGGCATGGCCGTCAATTAATGATGCCATTAGTCTATCAAGGGAAACGCGCATACATTTTAATTAGCCAGCATAGAGATGGAGAATTGATTCATCGAATTATCGCTCGGTTTGGCTTTCATTCCGTACGTGGATCCACAACGAGGGGTGGTAATTCGGCACTTCGGCAGCTTATCCGGTATGGACGGCAAGGCGCGGATCTTGTCGTTACGCCCGATGGTCCGAAAGGTCCAAGAGCCTCGGTGCAAGAAGGAGTGGTGTATTTGGCAAAAATGACTGGACTCCCTATTGTACCCGTAACCTGTGCGTACTCAAAAAAAAACTCTTCGCCAGTTGGGATCAGTTTATCGTGCCATATCCAGGTGCTCACGCGCTATTTATATGGGGAACTCCAATGTGGGTTGACTCGACCTCCTCTCGAGAGATTCTTGAAATAAAACGTCAAGAACTTCAACAGGCGTTGGTTCAGATGACGAGTGAAGCAGATGAAGCGATGTCTGAAGAATGAATGCCAGACGAGTATGTTCAATTCATGTGTTTGAGACCATCTCATGCAGATTGCTTGAGTAATCATTAATGCGACTCTGGCTCTTGAGGTGTGAGAATCAAGCGTGGGTTATTTTATCTACAATGTTCTTCTTTTAATCGCATTACCATTTATTCTACTCATCCTTCTTGCCAAACCTCGATGTCGTCATGGCCTCATCCAGCGTCTCGGCTGGCTTCCGGTCAATCTACAACGTCTTGATTCTCCAATCCTCTGGATCCATGCTGTTTCGCTAGGTGAAGTGACGGCCGTCATTCCACTTGTTCAAGAGTTGCATCATCGTTTTCCTCACTGGTCTCTTGTGGTGTCAACTGTCACTGAAACGGGCCGAGAAGCTGTTGAGCAACGGTTAGCGAATGTAGCTCAGCATTGTTACTGTCCCTTAGACTTTCCCTGGGCTGTGAATGCGTATGTACGATGTTTACAGCCGATTGCATTGCTTATCGTTGAAACAGAACTCTGGCCCAATCTCTTGAAGTCTGTGGCTCGGCGACAGGTACCTGCCATTTTGGTAAACGGGCGTCTTTCTTCAAAATCATTTTTTCGATATCAACATATTCGAGGTTTCATGTCGCACGTTTTGTCGAATATCTCTCTTTCACTCATGCAGTCTGAGCGAGATGCTCAGCGAATCATTGAGCTAGGGGCAGATTATGAGACTGTCCAATCCAGCGGAAACATGAAGTTTGATCAAGTGAACAGTGATTCGATTTTCAATGCAACAAGCGTATCTCGTTCAGTACTTGGTCTGAATACCAATGAAAAGTTATTTGTGGCAGGCAGTACACATTCAGAGGAAGAAGATCAACTCTTGAGCTGTTATAAACGAGTCTGTGAAATAGTGCCCTCCCTAATTCTCTTGCTTGCCCCTCGACACATTGAGCGAACAACTCAGGTAGAGGCAAAAGTGTTATCTTATGGACTCTCATGTATCCGCAAGAGCCATATCCCACACAATTATATTCCAGAGCAGAATGAGAGTGGGCCTCGTGTCATTCTTCTCGATACGAGAGGAGAGCTGTCCTCTCTCTACTCTTTAGGATGGATTGCCTTTGTTGGGGGAACCTTGACCCCTGTTGGTGGCCATAATTTATTAGAGCCTGCTCGATGGGGGGTTCCAGTATTTTTTGGTCCCTTTACTGATCATTGCGCAGAAGTTGCGCGGCTGTTGCGTGAAGCTGGTGGGGGGGTAGAGGTTCTCAATGAACAAGAGTTATTCGAACAAGTGACTCAGGCCTATCATCATGCGTCATGGATCCATGGAGTTGGCCTGGCTGCTCGTGAGGTTCTTCTGGCCCATAGGGGTGTTGTGACTAAAAATGTGGAATCTATTCTTTCCCTTCTTGAATCTCATCATGTTGAATCGCCGGAGATATTCACGCGTCGTGCATCTAGTCCTTCACTCTAGATGTGCCATGCGATTTTCCTGGAGAATTGAATGAGTTCTCTGGTGGACATTGGTCGGGTGGAGCGAAGTCTTTCTTGGTTTCAGCATTATTGCCCAGCCCTCCTCCTTTTGCCTTCGATTCCCTACGGTTTGGTGGTTCGTATCCGTAGCCAATTGTATGAACATGGCTGGCTGAAAACGCAACGACTTCCACGTCCGGTGGTCAGCGTTGGAAATCTTACAGTTGGGGGAACTGGGAAAACACCGATCGTCATGTGGTTGGCGAATCAGTTGAGAGCGAAGGGCAAGCGTATCGGAATATTGAGTCGAGGTTATCGTCGAACGATGACTGCAGATTATGTCCTTGTCTCAAATGGTGAAAAAGTACTAACAAGTCCTCTAGAAGTAGGAGATGAGCCATTTTTAATGGCACAAAATTGTCCGGGTACTGTCATTGCCGTGGGAAAAGATCGCTATAAATTAGGCCTATGGTTATTGGAGCAAATGGACGTAGATTATTTTATTCTTGATGATGGCTATCAACATTTACAGCTATATCGGGATTGTAATCTCTTGTTGATTGATGCACTTGATCAGCAAGGCATTCAGGCCGTCCTTCCCGCTGGGCGTTTACGGGAACCTCTCTCTGCTGCACAGCGAGCCACAGCCATTATGGTCACTCGTGTTGATCAAGCGCTTCATGATCCTCACGCTCTATACGCTGTGGAAGTAGCAATTGGCCAAAAGGTGTCATCGATTGATGTTCAATTTCAGGTTAAGACAGTCATAAATATTCGTACGCAAGAGATTCAATCTAGAGCATGGATGGTTGGGAAGCGAGCAATTATTTTTAGTGGTATTGGAAATGCGCTAGCTTTTCGCCGGACAGCCGAACAAATGGGAGTTGAGATAGTGGAAGAAATTGATTTTCCGGACCATTTCCAGTACGACATCTCTCATCTCCATACTCTACGAGTGAAGGTAAAAGAAGCCAAGGCTGAGATGCTTTTGACAACCGAAAAAGATGGTGTGAAAATCACTCCATTCTTGGAAGCGCATGACGAAATATGGGTTCTTCAGTTAGAACCCCAAATAGTAGACGGAGAGGAACAATTTCTCCAAGCCTTAGAATGTCTTACTCAGTAAAATCTGAGGGATCTCCCTGCCTCATGCTATTTTTTGACCAATCTTGTTGCCGCAATACTGTTGCCCTAAGTTAAGGATGCTTATTCAGGAGATACACAAAATTGTCGTCAGGGCACCTAATTGGATTGGTGATGCTGTCATGTGTACCCCAGCGCTACTAGATCTTCGAGCGTCCTATCCTCGGGCGCATATTACCTTATGGGGGAGGCCGGCCATTGTTGAATTATTGAAAGGCCACCCAGGCATTGATCATGTGATGAGCTATGAGCACCAAGGTGTTCATTCAGGGTTATTGGGAAAATATCGACTTATCAAGCAATTGCGTCTTGCTAGGTTTGATCTAGCTATTCTGTTGCAAAATGCGTTTGAAGCTGCGTTTCTAACCTTTCTCGCCGGCATCCCTAATCGATGGGGATATGGAACTGATGGGAGGTCCTTCTTACTTTCCAAAGCTGTACCTGTGGCTTCTCAGAAGAGGAGTGCGCATCAAGTTCAGTATTATCAGCTGTTGATGCAGTCTTTGGTTGGACGGATCAGGTCACGTGGGTTACAGCTTGTGCTTTCGAATCAAGACGAGAAGAGAATTGATCAGCGATTTCCTGAATTAATGACAAGTCGCGGTGATTATTTAATTGGTCTCAATCCCGGATCAGTGTATGGTTCATCCAAGCGATGGTTGCCTGACCGTTTCGCGGAGTTAGCTGAGCGTGTGATGAATCAAATCCAGGAGACAGTAGGTTCCAATGCTAATGTGACATGTGTTGTTGTCGGTGGTGTGGGGGAGGAAAGTCTTGCGCATGCCATTTCTTCATTGATGAGGAGTAACACTATCGTACTTACAGGGAAAACAACGCTTCGTGAGCTTATGGGCATCATTAAGCGGTGTTCATTATTTCTTACGAATGATACCGGCCCTATGCACATTGCCGCGGCATTTAATGTTCCTATGGTTGCAATTTTTGGATCAACTGACCCTCACCATACGGCACCTTATGGGTTAGAAGATATGGTCGTTCAGGGGAAGGCTTCCTGTTCACCTTGTTTTCTACGTTCCTGTCCCATCGATCATCGTTGCATGACTCAAGTTTCTGTTCAGCAAGCCTATGAGGTGGCGATGAAACAATTCCTAAGGAAAGAGCAAGGATGAACGGAGTTCTTGAAGGGATCACAGTGTTTGTCGATCGTGATGGAACGCTCAATGATGATCCTGGATATTTGACAGACCCTGATGGCTTGATTTTATTTCCTGGCGTCGTCGAGGCGGTTGCTCGCTTGAAGCAGGCGGGCAGTCGTGTGGTGCTGGTGACAAATCAATCAGCCGTGGGCAGGAAGTATATGACCGTAGATGAACTAACAGTAATTCACGATAGGCTTGAGAAATTTTTGGAAGATGGTGGTGGCTCTCTAGATGGAATTTTTTTCTGCCCGCATCATCCTGATGAGAGATGTGCTTGTCGAAAGCCAAAGCCGGGTCTTATACAACAAGCAGTTCATGCCTTAGACATTCAAGTCTCACGTAGCTATATGGTAGGAGACAAGTTGAGCGATTTAGAGCTAGCGCAGGCAGTTGGTGCAATAGGAGTGTTAGTCTCAACAACGTCACAAAGCCAAACAGCCATTGATGCTCAGAATCAAGGCTTGATTGAAATTGAATGTACTACATTAAATTTTAGTGATGCAGTTGATTGGATTCTTCGAGATGCCTTGACCAGAAATTGGCCCAATGAGAAGAGATAGAGGTGGGGAAAAATTCATGCAATTGTATTGTTTCAATCTTCGTATACTTTATGTCCCTTTGTTTATATGAAACACAGACCTAGGCACATTCTTATTCTCAAGCCAAGCTCGTTGGGGGATGTCGTGCATGCATTGCCAACTCTGGCTGTCTTACGACGACATTACCCTTCTTCAAGGATTACTTGGCTCATTAAGGAAGAATGGGCTGAAATGTTAGAAGGGAATCCTGACCTGGATGATGTGATCTCAGTGAAATTTGGTTTACGGTATTGGCCCTCGCTTATTGGCCGTGTTCGTGAGCAGCAATTTGACTTAGTGGTGGACCTTCAAGGTCTATTCCGAACAGGATTACTTGCTCGAGTCTCAGGGGCTGCGGTACGTATAGGATTTGCTGCTAGCCGTGAAGGAAGTTCTTGGTTTTATACAGACCGAGTAGAGCTCCCAATTCCAATGGATCGTCCCTGGCGGTTATTACCGATGCATGCCGTTGACCGCAATTTGGTCGTTGCGCAATATCTTGGTGCAGATATTTCCCAAGTGGGTTTCTCGATTCCTCAGATTGAATCGGACCAGGTCGTCGTTGAGAAATGGTTGAGTGAGGCAGGAGTTCAGCCAGAAGATCGACTTATTGCCATGGCTCCCCTTTCCCGAGAAGATGTGAAGTGCTGGCCCTTGGATCGTTTTGTTACTTTGGCCCAGGAGATTTCTCACTGGCCAAACTGTAAAGTTGTGTTGTTGGGTTCAGATGCTCAGCAGTGGATGGTAAAGAGTTTTTCTCGACTTATAGAAACAGGACTTGTGAATATGGTAGGGACGCTTCGCCTTCGCCAACTTGGCCCCTTGCTGCGCCATACTCACTTATTGATTGCCAATGATTCTGCACCTATCCACATAGCCGCAGCTGTAGGTGTACCTGTTCTTGGGTTTTTTGGCCCCACTCATGCCGTCGCAACGGGTCCCTATGGCACTAATCATCATCGTATTATGAATACAGACCTTTCCTGTCGTCCATGTGGGAAAAAAGTCTGTCATCATGGCATTCAAAAAGAATGTCTTACGGCTATTTCTGTTCAAGACGTGGTGACCGAAATTTCTCAAATGTTGAGGGAAGCACGCCTTTCTCCCTTATCTGTCTGAAGTAAGAGGGTAACTCGGAACCGTTAAATGAAAGTGAATGGTCCTAAAGTCTCCGCCGTCGTAATTGCCTTTAACGATGAGGCCAATATACGGCCGTGTCTAGAAAGTTTATCTTGGGCTGATGAAATTATCGTTGTCGATTCATTTAGTACAGATCGTACGACTATGATATGTCAGGAATTTACCGATAAAATTTATCAACATGAATTCCAGGGTTTTGGACGTCTGAGGAATGAGGCTATGGCTCATGCAAGCTATGATTGGATTTTTAGTTTAGATACGGATGAACGTGCGACATCGAAAGTGTGTGATGAAATTCGTCGACGATTACGAGAAGGACCGGGTGCCAAAGCGTATTTTGTGCCTCGGTTCAATAATTTTCTCGGCCGATGGATCAAACATTGCGGGTGGTATCCTGATTATCGACAACCACAGTTTTATCACAAGGCCCATATGCTGTACCGAGATGATTTGGTTCATGAGAGTTTCGAAGTGAATGGACCAATCGGATATTTTTCAAGCCATGTCTTGCAGTACCCATTTCAAGATATTGATCATTATTTTAGGAAAATGGATCGCTATTCTTCGTTAATGGCTGAGCAAATGCAAAAGCATGGTCGTCGTTTTCGAACTCATCAACTTCTGTCGCATCCGTTATTCACTTTTTTTAAGATGTATGTCATGCGTCGTGGGTTTCTTGATGGATATCCCGGTCTGATTTTATCTGGGTTATATGCTTACTATACGTTCGTAAAGTATGCCAAACTTTGGGAGCGAGATAAGGAGGAATCATTAGAGTCTCATGAGAGAGAGCAGGCCATTGGGTGAAAAGAAGGAAGATGGTTCAGCCTCCAAGCATTTTCGAATTCTCCACACAGAATCGTCCATGGAGTTAGGAGGCCAGGAATTTCGGGTTCTTAGTGAAGCTTGCGGTATGCGGGATCGTGGGCACTTTGTTGTCCTTGCTGTGCCATCAGGGAGTCAGATTGAAGTCCGTGCAAAGCAACAGGGTTTGCTTGTAGAGGCGGTGAACATGAGCCGTTTGCGATGGTTTTGGCTTATTTGGGTTTTTCTCAAAATTGTATCGAAGCATCGAATTAATGTGGTGAGTACACATGGGTCTATTGATAGTTGGACCGCCTCCATAGCTGGACGAGTATCGAAGCACAAACCTCTTATTGTCCGAACACGACATAAGTCTACCCCCATATCAAATACATTGCGTCATCAATGGTTATACCGAAAGCTCCCCGATGTTGTGGTCACTACAGGCGAACGAGTGAGAAGAAATATTATTGATCAATTGCGCCTTCCAGGACAACAAGTGGTTTCCATCCCAACGGGTGTGGATATTCAGAAATTTCAAATGACAGATCAAGGTGATTCCAAACCCAGTCAGATACACGGTGAGTCTCAAGATTGTTTAATTGGCACTGTGTCATTTTTGAGGGGATATAAAGGGTTACTTTACTTTTTGCGGGCGGCCAATTTGGTGATATCAAAATTATCGCATGTAAAATTCGTTATTGTTGGTGACGGTCCTGACTTCGATTTACTAAAGGAAGAAACGCAGAAGCTAGGGTTAGGTAATCATTTACTCATGACTGGATTTCGAGAAGATGTAGCAGAACTTTTATCTGAGATGGATGTATTTGTTCTCTCATCGACAGAAGCCGAAGGGTTGCCTCAGGCACTGACACAAGCAATGGCCATGGAAAAAGCCGTAATTGCGACCAATGTTGGGAGCATCCCGGAGGTAGTGGATGATCAGAAGACAGGAATCCTTGTCACTCCAAGAAATGTTGAAGAGCTTGCTGAGGCTATATGTGAATTAGTTCTTCATCAAGAATTACGAGATCGGCTAGGGCAAGCGGCACGTGCATGTATCGAAAGATCTTATAGTGTGCAGATTATGCTATCTCATACAGAAACCTTATACGAACACCTACAGAAATCCATGAACCGAACATTACCTTGTCCTGCCTAGCACATGAAGGTTAGTGGATTCACATTTATTCGGAATGCGATTAAGTATGACTTTCCTATTTGTGAAGCCATCACATCAGTTCTTCCTGTTGTCGATGAATTCGTCGTGAATGTTGGTAACTCTGAAGATCAGACTTTAGATTTAATTCGTTCCATGGAGGATGAGCGAATAAAGATTGTCGAGAGTGTCTGGGATGATACTCTGAAGCGAGACGGAAGGATCCTGGGTATGCAGCAAGATATTGCTTTTTCGCATTGCACTGGGGATTGGGCATTTCTAATTCAAGGGGATGAAGTGGTTCATGAAGATGATCTCCCTGTGATTCGTGAGTCCATGGTAACGAACCTGAATCGAGACCATATACTGGGACTGGTGTTTCGGGTTATTCACTTCAAAGGGGATTATTGGTCGGTGGATCCTTGGATGTACCGTAAAGCAACCCGAATCATCCGAACGAAGAGAAATCTGAAGTCTTCCGCAGATGGATGTGATTTTTGCACTCAAGAATCGAATCGTATGATTAAGTCGGGTTCAGCGGGACAGGTGATCCCGGCTCGTATCTTCCACTATGGGTGGGTGAAAGAACCAAAGGTATTTCGTGAGAAAAAGCGAGTCATGGAATCGTGGTGGCATGGAGAGACCCGTTCACCTGAAGAGTTGGACCGGGAGGCGGCCATTCAAGCAGAGTTTCCGAATTATTCAATATTAAAAGAATTTCCCAATCAGCATCCTCAGGTGATGGAAGGACGAGTCAATCGAGGACGTCGGTTGCGAAAAAGACACAACCGTTGGCTGAACTGGAAGTTCTATCGTGAAGTCGTGATGCATGGGTTTAAAGGCTAATGGTAGAGGGGGCTGCGACCATCTCAGCTTTGGTGATTACGAAGAATGAAGCTCATAATATTTCAGATTGTTTAGAGAGCGTAAAATGGGTCGATGAAATCATCGTGGTTGATGCACAAAGTACAGATGAGACTGTTCAGTTGGCGAAGGGCTTTACTGAGCAGGTGTTTGTCCGCCAGTGGCCAGGGTTCGGACTGCAGAAAAATTTTGGGATGGAGCAAGCGACATCTGATTGGATTTTGATCGTTGATGCCGATGAGCGTGTGAGCGATGAGCTTTCCGAGGAACTCAAGGAGTTTCGAACTATGCCAAGGATAGATGGGGCCGCCTTTCGAATTGCCAGAAAGAATTATTTTTATGGTGAATGGGTTCAATATGGTGGGGCCTACCCCGATTACCAGATTCGTCTCTGTAGGCGTGGGCAAGCAACCTATAATGATGTTGCTGTACACGAAAACCTTATTGTGGATGGGGCAGTGAATACATTGACCGGGTATCTGATCCATTATACTGAAAGGCAGATCACGGACCATTTTAAAAAGTTCTCTCACTACACCACATTGGCAGCCTTGGAAAAGGGCAAGTCTCGGAAGCGGGTCTCTTGGTATCATTTGACGTGTAATCCTTTTGTTATTTTTTTGAAGACATATGTTCTGAAAAAAGGATTTAGAGACGGTACTCGCGGCGTGATATTTTCCGTTTTTGCCAGCATGTATACATTTGTCAAATATGCGAAGCTCTTTGAGCAACAGGTGGTGACCGATCCGAGTGAACAGAAGCCGAATTCTAAATCCTTTTCATAAGTTACAGACAGCGAGACCTGACATGTATTCTCCTCATTCATGCACGCTAGCCTTCTAGAATGAAAATAGTGATTGCCGCTTGGCATTTGAAGAATCTTAATGTTGGGCTTGGACGATATACCCAGAGCCTGATCCATGCCCTTGGTCGGGTCGATAGAGAAAATGAATATGAAATTTTGATGCCTGTTGAAACGTCTCTCTTTCCCTCCTATTCGAATTTTCATTACCGATTTTGTAAATTTCCCGTGTTTAAACGACGCTTTTGGGAGCAACTGGCTCCGGCCTTCGTGGGGCCATACGATATTCTGCATTTCCCTTATGATTCCTGTGTGGCCTCGAAGCGGGGAAAGTTTGTGGTCACGATTCATGACGTCAAGCCCTTGATCTTTCCTAAAGTGAAGCGAAAAGTCGATTTGTATGGGGTGTTGAAGCGAATGGTCATCCCGGACCCTGCTAAACAAATTGATCATATCATTACCGTCTCAGAATGCTCTCGGAAAGATATCGTGGAGAGGCTGGGTGTATCATCAGGCAACATTACTGTTGTGCCTCAGGGGGTAGAACGTGAATGCTTTTCTGAGAATAGAGAGATATTGGATAAGGATCGACAAGCTGTTCCCTTCGTACTCTGTGTGGCTGGTTCCGATCCAACAAAAAATGTTGAGTCGCTGATTGTGGCATTTTCCATGTTGCCTGATGAAGTTCGACGAGAGCATAAACTGATGTTGGTTGGGGATATGGGTAAGAGTGGATCACTACACGCACTCGTGCAGGAGAAAGGGATGGAAGGGCAGGTAGTGTATGCTGGGGTCGTTACGGATCAGCAGTTAGCAAGTTATTATCAGCAAGCCTCGGTGTTTGCCTTTCCCTCATTATATGAAGGCTTTGGACTTCCTGTGTTAGAAGCCATGGCTTGTGGATGCCCTGTCATCTGTTCCAATACGTCGTCTCTTCCTGAGGTGGTCGGGGAAGCTGCCACGTTGGTTGATCCAGTCAATGTTTCTGCTTTGGAGGCAGCGATTCGAGAAGTGCTGACGAGTCCTGATCGACAACAAAAGATGAGAGAGGCTGGCCTACGGCAATCGCAAAAATTTTCTTGGGATCAAACGGCAAGGGAAACGGTGGATCTCTATAAGCGAGTGGTCGGCGCAGCTGGATAATCTTCTACTTTCCTCTCAAGTAAGTGGTTCCACAGAATGGACATGGTGAACGTTCTTCCAAATCGAATCTTAGTTATTGCCATTCGGGCAATTGGAGATGTTGTTCTTATTACTCCTGTCCTTCGTTTGCTCAAAGAGCGGTATCCTTCAGCCCATTTAGCCGTTGTCGCTGATGGTGTGAGTGCTCAAATCCTTCATCATAATCCTCATGTCAATAAAGTCTTTCTTACTGATAGAAGCTCATCTCGTAAATTGTCGATTGTAAATAAATTAAGGGAATGGATGAAGTTTTCTTCAGAGCTTCAACATGAACAATTTGATACAGTCATCGATCTCTATAGCGGACCTCGAAGTGCATTGATGACATGGATGACAAAAGCCAAAGACCGCTATGGCGAAGATTACCGCAGTCGTCTGCGAGGTTATCTTTACAATCATCCCATTCAGGTTTGCAGAGATGGTCGCCATCTGGTTGAGCAGAAATTGGAATTGATAACACCTCTTGTTGAGAAGAGCAATCAGGGTAATGTCTCACTTGAACTATTGGTGATGTCTGAGGAACAAGAAAAAGCCAGAGAGTTATTATCACCAGTGAAGGCAAGTAATACTCGATATGCGTGTTTGATCCCTGGTGCTGGATCCCAATGGAGAGTTTGGCCATCCGAGCGATATGCTCAACTGGCAAACCAATTGGTAGAAAAGTATCAGGCACAGGTTGTGTTGGTGGGAAGTATACAGGAACAAGCCGTGTGTGCAGAAATTCAGAAGATGATGAAAGCCAAGCCTCTAGATCTATCTGGGAAGACGACCTTACGAGAACTCAGCGCAGTCCTTGCCGAAATGGACTTAGTGATTTCGAATGTCACGGGTCCTATGCATATTGCTTCGGCTCATGCTAAGCCAAAAGTGATCGGACTCTATGGAGAGGCTGACATTGTTCAATATTCGCCATGGAGTCGCAATGCCATGGTGCTCACAAAGGGAAAACTTGAGGAGGCGTATTGGCACGATGTTGATTATGAACGCGATTACCAAAAATTATTAGAAATCACAGTAGACGATATCGTACAGACAGTTCACGAAGTCATGGATGAATGGAAAGTTTAACCTTAAATACTAGCGTTTCTTTTCAAAATATCCTTGTCATCAAACTTCGTTATATTGGTGATGTCATTCTGTCCACTCCCGTATTACGAATATTGCGACAAGAGTATGCCGAGGCGAGAATAACCTGTCTCGTTAACTCTGGAACTGAAGAGGTTCTCACCAATAACCCTCATGTCGATGAGGTCTTAGTAGTCCCAAGAGATTCATTGGCTACACAACTGAGTTTCTGTCAAAAATTACGGGCACGAAAGTTCGACTGTGTCATCGATTTAACTGATGGCGATCGCTCAGCAGTTCTAACGAAAGTGACTGGAGCATCAGTGCGAATTGGATTTAACCGAGAGGGTCGTTGGCGAGGTAATCTCTATTCAACCTGTGTGTCAGAGAAAAAAGACATGCATGCGGTGGACTATCACCTGTTGGCGATCAAGTTTTTGGGAATACAGTCTGATGTGACGCACCCAGCAGTCTTTCCGAGTGTACGAGATATACACAAAGCAAATATAAGATTAAAGCAAAATGATCTTGAGAGTGTTCGATGGGTGATGATTCATCCGACGGCACGGTATTGGTTTAAAGCCTGGTCTCCAGAGAGATTTGCTGAATTGAGTGATCAATTGACTGAACAAGGGCTTCAAGTTGTTCTGGTTGGGAGTACCGTTGATCAAGCTGTTGGGCATAAGATTCAAGGAATCGCCAAGAAGCGAATTTTTTCATTCATGGGCCAAACTCAGTTATTAGAGTTGGCTGCTCTTATGAAGCATGCGGTTTTGTTCATTGGAAATGATGGTGGGCCAATGCATATGGCCGCAGCTGTAGGTTGTCCAGTTCTTGGATTGTTTGGTCCAACGAATCCAGAAGTATGGGGACCACGAGGAGCAAAGACTTCAGTCATCTATAAAGGTCTCGATTGCCGAGAATGTTTTTATCCAGGTTGTACTCGTGGTGAAGAAAGCTGCATGAAACAGATTTCGGTCGAGGAAGTCTATTCGGCTGCTCTTAGGTTACTGAAACGTTGAACGTGGTCATCCCTATGGAAAGGCTGAAAGGGGACTGTAATCCATTGGTTTTCCGATCAGTTTTTCCAACCACTTTGCGGTATCTTTCTTACTCATTGGGCATCGATTGAAGCGAGCTTCAATCTGGAACTTTCCGTTGCTGGCTACCACTCCGATAATCACAGCTGAGTCGATTCCTTCCGGTAAAATTGTTGCCGTCTGAAATTCGCAGAGTGTGGAGTAGAGCCGTCCAGTTTCTCCAAGTACCGAGAGAATGTCCGGCAGTTCATTCACGGCACAATGTGCTGAACATCTATAGATGGACCGTTTCGGAGTATCGAAGGAATCAAAGTGAGCTAGCTGATCTTCTGAAAATCCCGTGAGATAGGCTCGCACGGTTGGTGGTGATCCGTGATACGTGGCGGCAAGTTGACTGGCTGGGACAAGAAACTCAAAGACGTCGGGAGAATTGAGTTCAATTTGGCAGGGGCCAAATGCATCCGGCCAAGAGCAAAATAATGGTGCATCTTGACGCGGTGAATGTATGGTAACTTGTCTATGATCAATCGTTGGCACGAGAGGTAACTCAAGAGTGTCAATCGCTGTTTGGAAGGCGGCACGTCGTTCTTCGAGCCACATAGGTCGTTGGTGATCAGCCCAGGTTTCACCCGGAGCCACAACGTCTGTCGTGTGTACACGGAAACGAATAAAGGAATGTGTATGACGAAAGCCAACCCAGAGCATGGCGGTCGGTTGAAGGGTCACCATATGTTCATGAATAAGCCATGGGTGACACAGGGAGCAATAGGTGTTCACCGAACGGTATTCTTGCACCAACGTATGATACTGCCCTGCGAGTAAGAAAAAGTCACCGTTCCAATGATCCAATACATGAATGAGGGTTACATCTTCTAATGGCCACTCTTCAAGTTTATTGATGCCTCGAGGATTCTCAACTTCCCACTCCTCGATATAGCAAATCACATCTTTTTCTGGGTGAGCAGGTGTCAGTCCGGCCTTAGCCAGCTGTTCAGTCACCTGCATGACTTCATCAAAACTTAATGGTGAAGGAGTTTCCCAGCGATGTTCGCGCATAGCGGTTGGGATGTCAGTCTAAAGAAATCTCGATCACCTGTGAAGGTTCTAGAAATCAGAGAAAACAAAATAGTGGTAGGGCCAAATGTTGAAGCGAAATGTCCTAGGATAGGAGCAGGTAGAGGATCTCGGTATACTGGCGGAGAGGGCGGGATTTGAACCCGCGGTAGATGTTACTCTACGACGGTTTAGCAAACCGTTGGTTTCAGCCAAACTCACCCACCTCTCCGCTCGTAACCTGTTGATTTATATTATATTATCTCAGTTTTTCTCTTACGTCGAGATCTGATGGTCATATTCTTACTCATACTTTCATTGTCGTTTTGCTCTGCAAGATGCGGATCTTAGCACGATCGAGAAATTGTTTAAAGATGTTTTAGAATTGGGTAGTGGACTAGTTTGAAATTAAAGAATAGAAAGTAGAAATAAAAAAGCGGTCGGTAATTCCGATCCGCCTCAGATCATGAATGCCTGCTAATGAATTGTAGGTTAACGTGTACTCACCTCCTCGTCATCCTCCTCGGTGCCAATGGCATCTTTGGCAAGCTCTAGATATTTAGTCAGAAGTTCGATATGAGAAGGTTTAATAACTTTTCCGGTTAAGCGAACCTCTGCTGTTACCTCCTTTGATAGAGGCCAAGAGAAAACCTGCGTATTTACAGCCGGAGGTGTTGCGACTTGCGTAAGACTTTTGTCTGTCATGCTGGATATGTTTTCAGGCTCTTTGTCAGTTTCAATTATGGTTCCATGATTAAAATAGCCCATTCCTTCAGGGAACGCAAGAGTCATTGTGTCTCTAAATGACTTAGTAAACAGTCTTGCACCCTCTTCCGAGAACCTTCTTTCAATCATTAGATGTGCCTTTAAAGATTCATCAGATGATTCGCCATGCGTTTGCTGTAACTCTCGAAATAATTCCGGCATTAATGAAGCTTCCTGTAGGGCACTCATGTAGTCATCTGAAGCGTCAGTACTGTGGAGAATTTTTATTGCTAAATCTGAAAGTGTGATCCCACCTCTTGAGTCCTCAATTAAGCCATACTTCCTTAAGGAAGCCAACTTGGTTCGAGAAACACCACTTAGCGACTTATAGCCCAACGCCTTAACCGCTACTTCAGGAGAGATAACCGTTCGCTTCTCCTTGTCCCAGAGTATTCTGGCGCATCCGATAGCCTCCGTTAAGCTAAGTGAAGGGTAATTTGGACTTCTCATCTTTGCCATAAGCCGGCCTCCTGTAATAGTGTTAGGCAAACCATAGACATAATGCGATATTATGTCAAGGCTTAATTGGGCTAAATACTTCTTATTTTTATTTTACGCCTATTGACTAGCCTATGGCTGAGATGTATAAAGAAGGTGTGTGGGTGAATGCAAGGGGGGCACGAAAATGGGAGTAATGAAATGAGGGGCGTGGTGATGGTGCTAGCGTTATGGAAAAGAAACGGGCAGCGCTTCCTGTGGCCATCAGTTCAATGCAAGCCCGTTCCCTTCTCCAAATTATCTAATGGGGCAGTAGCGGAGAG
>JBMYWX010000030.1:0-19808 GCA_049607825.1 Nitrospirales bacterium | reverse complement strand
CGCTTTTGACCACATCGCGCATGTAGGTTGTGGCCACCACTTCTTTTCCGTTGGCATCGAAGGCCTTAGGCACAAAGCTGTATACTCCAGCTTCAACACGATCACCATTATGGTCTTTTCCATCCCACACGGTTCGATGTGGTCCTGCCTCATGAAACCCTAGATCTCTAAAACTTCGAACCAAGGTTCCATTTTCATTAAATACACCGATATCCAATGTTTTTACTGTTTCATCCAAAACATAGGACAGTGTCTGATCGCCAGTCTCCTTCAGTGGTAAAATATTTCCTTGCGCACTAATTTCTCGTCCAATCAAATTTACTAAATCCAACTTTGACTGTTGCTCGCTTTGTCCGATAAGACTTTTCAGATTGTCATTGATATTGGTGGTTTGTTCTAGTGAGGTAAATTGTGCCAGTTGTGCAATGAAATCTTCATTTTCTACAGGATTGGTAGGATCTTGACCCGCCAATTGGGTCACCAACAACTGCAGAAATACTTCACGTCCTAACTCCTGAACATTCTCTGACGTAATTGCATTCACCGGAGTTCGTGTAGGGGGAAGAGTTGATGTGACGTCCATGAAAGATTTCCTTTTCTACCTATAGTATTCCTAATACAGACTCACTGAAAATGATGTCTTATACAACTAAATGCCATCCAGTATCGGCACCGATGTACCTGAGAGAATTCTCCTGCCCTCTCTGCCTGACTGAAGCCTCTGACTTCCTAGATTGATTACCCTCAAAATTTCTCTGTTCAGATTGCTCTTGCCCTGAAGATTCATTCAGTAGTTGTCCATCATGTACATCAAATTCCTCTAATTCGAAATCAGCTTGCCCTAACTGCTCCTCTAACGCTTGAATATTTTGTGCTGCGAGTGACCGTAACGCAGGATTATCCAAGAGCACACCTGCATAGACTTGTCGTTGCTGTACCCCCACATCTACCTGCACACGATTTGCTTCCGATAATTGCACATCAATTTGCAAACGATGGGGAACGGAGGCCTGAAACAACTGTAATCGATCATCAAAATTATTGGCTTTGATAGCCCCTTGACTCTGACTCGTTACACTTTGAGTCACTGGAGTCGAATCAAACAGTTGCCCTTGACCACTTCCCGTATGATGACCAAAAGGCAACCCATTTCCTGAATTCCCAAGGCCAGCCTCACCACTTTGAGATAGACCAATGCTCCCACTTGCCTTTGCTTCCCCTTCAGTCCGAGTGAGAAGCGAGGAAGGTTCTTCAGGTAGTTGAGGTAGTCTATTCTGGGCATACAGCGCTCCAATATTTATTGGAGACGTATTCCCAGCCGCTTCAAGCTTGACCAGTGCTTGTTGGACATCCACTGAATACTGACTCCCCACATTTGCTCCAGGAATAAGTGGCGGACGGGAATTGAGAATTTCAGAAGCAGATTCATGCAACAACGGACGAATTCGTCCCCCACTCGCTGCATCATGAGGAAGCAAATTGGCCAATTGCGATGCCTTAACTTCTGTTGATGGATTCGCCCGATTAGTTAAAGGTAATCCGTCAAAAGGCGAAATTGATTGTCCAATAATTTCCGATCTCCTAGATTCCTGAAAACTTGCCCCACTGACAGCTATTGGCTGAACAACACCAGTCAATAAGGTTTGTGCAGTCACTGCTGCTCCCCCAGCTGGACCTTGCCCTTGCGTTATCACACTCTGCGTCTGTTTAGTCTGAACAAGTGCAGAGACCCCGGTATTGCTTGGTCCTGTAACGAGGGCCTGGGATGAAACTTGTACTTCCAAAACCCCAACTATTTCACCTTGATTGAATTCTTGAAATAGTACTTGTTCCTCATCGGAGGGATTATTCAACACATCTCCGCCTTCTTTTTGAAGGTGTTGCGTACCCTCTAACACATCGGCAAAAGCCACAGTACTCTGTCCTTGTTCCTCGGCTGACGGCTTAATAGCTTGACGACCGACCTCAGAAGTTCCTGTACTGGAACTGGCAGAACTATTGACGATAGGAAGAAATGGAGATGTCATGGATCACATGTACCTAGTAATATGCCAACGCTATTTTTCATTACCTTTTTTAAAATTCCGAAGACCTTGTGACAATGCCGCCGCTTTTTCTGGCTTCACTCCCGCAAGCACAGTGGCAGCTTTTTTGTCCTTAATACCTGCTAAAATTTCCAAAGCTAAGTGATCTTCCATTTTTTCAATCCTCAGCGCGGCCTCCTCTGGATCCATCGCTCCGTACACCTTTACCAAATGGTCTAGAGAAGGGTCTTCTTTTGGTACGGCATTTTTCTCCCGCTCAAAGTCACTCACCATAGTTTTTAGTCGTTCAGCCTCTTTGACTTGTCTTGCGGCTAAGGCTTCGACATCCCGTTGGAGACCTTCAACTCGTGCTTGTTTTTGCTGCAAACGTTGTTCCCGCTCTTCAATATCCTCCAACCGCTTTTGCAATTGTTGAATGAGTGTCGCTTCTTCACTTATGTCCTCTCTTTCATCATGATCTGCAACGTCTTGATTTTCATGAGATGTTTCTTTAGTCACCTCATGTTCTTCTCCTACCGAATAGGACACCGACATAATGGCTGTTGCCCCAAGTACGACAAACACAACCCACCAAGGTAGAACTAAAAAACGCGGCAACTTTGTTCTACTCGGCGAATTTTGCAGGGTTCTGTGGTGGTCGTTACCCATACTTCCTCGATTGGGTCTCAAAAAATTCAACCACTGTCCTGCTGGAAGCCGAGGCAAATTTTTCAGGGTTCTGCGGTGGTCATTACCCATACTTCCTAGATAGGGCCTCAAAAAATTGAGCCATCGTCCGGCTAGAAGCCGAGACGAATGTTGCAAGGTTGTGCGGTCGGAGTATTTCAATCCACCCCCATGAGGGGTCAATCGAGTCGAGTACCTTTCCACTGGAAGTTGAGACGAAATGTCCAGGAATGGTTTTCGTCCTCGAAGAAGGTTCATAAAATTGGACTTTATCAAGCGAAACCACTGCTTCACTGAAAATGTTAAAGAATGTTTCCCTGAGGCTCTTCTGCTATATCCCACGCCTTGTTCGACTGGTCTCAATCGAGATAATGATTCACCTTCGAGATGGCTAGGCGGCTTTTTCATTGTGTCTCCTTGCACGCCATAGCTTCGTCTAACGGTATTAATATCTATCATGACCACCTCTTCATGGTATTGACCTATGCCAATTCTTCAGTTGAGAGTGAGACGTGTTTATGAGCAGTCACTTCTTCCATTTGTACCTGCTCCTGTTGAGCAAGTTTCTTCATATAGGCGGCTTCCTTCTTTTCAATGACAATTTCTACCACTCGCCGCGCATGATGAGCCTGCCTTAACCGAGCACGCAATGCTTCAAGTTTTCCATCAATTTCATAAATACGTTTGACCTGGCGTTCTAAAAAAACCCCAGTTTCTTCAAGCCAGCCAAAACGTTGTTCAGCAAAGACTGACTCTACTCCAGACTGAAGACTCCGATCTAAATCTATAGCAATACGATCCATTTCGTTACGTGCATGGACACGACTAGATTCTTGTTTAGATTTCTCCAATTCTGCCATCATGACTTCTTCACGAATGACATCTTCGACTTGAATTCTATATCGTAAGAGCGTTGTCCAGTTCATGGCCGTCCGTTTCCTATCTTGGCAGACGCGTGTTTTACATCTTGTAATAATTGATCTAACATAGACGCACTCTCTGCTAACCCTTGATGCTCTCCCCGTTTTTGCATCAGAAAATGACGAATCGGGTCTCGCATCGCTATCGCCACATCAAGCTTGAAATTTGTTCCAGGCTGATACGCTCCTAAGTTGATAAGCTCTTCAGAATTCTGATAGACGGTCATCATTTCAAGAAGTGTGCGAGCAGCATCCTGTTGTTCCACCGAGACTACATCAGACATCACTCGACTAATACTTCCTAAGACATCAATCGCTGGATATTGCCCTTGTATCGCAAGACTCCTTGAAAGTAGAATATGTCCATCGAGGATCGATCGCACGGCATCGGCAACTGGATCAGTCATATCATCACCATCCACCAGAACGGTATATAAACCCGTAATCGATCCTCCCCGAGCTGGGCCGACTCGTTCCAACACTTTAGGAAGCAAATTAAAGACGGATGGCGGATATCCTTTGGCTGTGGGTGGCTCTCCCACGGCAAGCCCGACTTCTCTCTGTGCATGGGCCAGGCGCGTGACCGAGTCCATCATCAGTAATACATGCTTTCCCTGATCTCGAAAATACTCTGCAATGGCGCTAGCAATGAGTGCTCCTCGTAACCGAACTAATGGAGGTTGATCAGATGTTGCGGCAATCACAATTGATCGTTGTAGTCCATCAGAGCCAAGCTCGCGTTCAATGAACTCCTTCACCTCGCGTCCTCGTTCACCAATCAAGGCAATGACGTTGACATCTGCAGAGGCATGACGACTAATCATCCCCAGTAACATACTTTTTCCAACGCCGCTTCCGGCAAAGATCCCAAGTTTTTGACCTACTCCACAGGTCAAGAGAGCATTCATCGCACGAATTCCGAGATCCATTGGCTGCGAAATACGATCCCGTTCAAGTGGACTTGGGATCGTTCCGTTGAGTGGATAAGTTTCGATGGAAGGAATTGGACCTTTTCCATCAATTGGTCTCCCAAGTCCATCCAATACTCGACCCAACACTGATGGTCCTACCGGCACTTGCACAGGACGAGGCTCAAATAGAATCCGATCTCCAGCACTAATCCCTTGCATTTGCCCAAACGGCATGATCATCACACGGTCTCCTCGAAAGCCGACCACTTCAGCTTCAGTCACACTCTCTCCTGATGCTCGGATAATTTGACAACTTTGGCCAATCGTAGCAGATAGTCCTGTGCCCTCCACCGTCAGCCCAACGGCTTTGAGCACTCTGCCAGATATCGATATCGGATGCGTGTGGTCAAGACAAGGAAGAAGACGGGTGAGGTCCATGAGATTCTTTCTGGGAAACGACAGCTTCATGCAGAATATGAAGTTGCTGTTCGATCGTGGCATCAATATCCAAGCCGTCGGTATGAATAGAACACCCTCCAAGACTCACGGCTTCATCTCCTTCAATACGAATAGCCAAGGGGTTTCCATCTCGACCGACAAAACGAGCTTGCCTGTCTTGAATATGCTCCACTTCGTCCGGATGGACCTTAAGGTGCACACCGCTCGTAGCCGAAAGGTCCTTGAGAATTGTTTGAATACGATCTGTCACAATATCAATAGTCGTAGAGACTTCCCGTTGAATGACCTTTCTCGCAATGACAAACGCCAACTCTAATAGGTCGGCCTCGACCTTCACCACCATATCTGATCGTGCTTGCCCTAATTGCTCAGCAAGCTGGAACACTCGCTGCATTTCCAGATCGACTTCATGCTGACATTGAGATATTCCTTCTTGAATACCTGTTTCACGCCCAGCCTTAAACGCCTGCTCTTGCAAAACCGAACAATCGTGTGGTGGCTCAACTTCAGGTTCAACTTCAGGCTCCTCTTCCTTGGCTATCCGACGTTGCGCCACATATCCAGGGAAAAAAGGGATGAGTTCTGCCATTTCAAACGATTCAACAGGCAACAAACGACTTTCAGTTTTAATCACCTTAGACCATTTGCTCTTCACCTTTGCCTCCAAGAATAACTCGTCCTTCTCCGGCCATTTTCTGAACTATCTTCAGAATATTCTGTTGAGCACCTTCAACATCACTTAATTTCACAGGTCCACGACTTTCCATGTCTTCCTTCAGAGATTCTGCTGCACGACTCGACATGTTCTTAAAGAATTTATCTTTGAGGTTATCATCCACCGCCTTTAACGCCAAAATCATTTCCTCTTTACTTACATCTCGCAAGACCTCCTGCATCCCTCGATCGTCAATCTCTTCTAGATCTTCGAATACAAACATCTTTGACCGTATTTCTTCTGCAACTTCAGTATTCTTCTCATCCAAGGAAGTCATGATTTCACCTTCCACATCACGCTTCACAGTATTGAGAATTTCAGCTACTAATCCTGTTCCTCCTACTGCAACTGCATTTTTTGAGGAACCAACACGTAATTCGTCTTGAAGGACTCCGTTTAATTCCTCCAACATGTTTGGAGAAACTTCTTCTGTTGTTGCCATTCGATACACAATGGCATCTCGTTTATGAGCTGGTAATAATGCCAGCACCTGACCCGACTGATCAGATTCAATGTTTGACAATATGAGTGCACCCGTTTGAGGATGCTCGTAGGTCAACATATTAGCTATAGAAGCTGGGTCCATAGACTTCAGGGTTTCAAATCCAGCATTTTCAGATGTATTAAGAGAACTGAGAATTCTTCTTGCCTTATCTTTTCCCAGAGCTGAATTGAGAATTTTGGCAAGATAGGTTTTCCCTTCAACAGAGAGACCTGAAGCTCCAGCTTCCTTCACAAATTCTTTTAAAACCGTACGATGCTCGTCTTGCCCGACATTTACCATTGCCCCTAAATAGGCCCCAATCGCCCGAATATCTTTTTGATCCAAGACTTTCAACACCTCCGCAGCCGCGCTTTCTCCTATTGCTAAGAGAAGAATAGCTGACTTTTCATACCCTGAAAGTTCGGACATATTAACTTCTTTCCACCCTTTCCCCCTTTTCCTCCTTTAACCAGGATCGAATCACATGTGCGGCCGTCGCAGGATTATCGGAAGCTAACTTGATAGCCGTTTCCTCAGGCGTTTCAGTAATTTCTGATTCGTAATCTGCAACGGTTGCAGGCAATCCATCTTGGGGAATTTGAACAGGCTCAGCAGGAGGTGTCGTTAAGCTTGTGACCATGGGACGAACGACGAATAGTAAAACCAGAAGACCCAACAATAAAAAGACAGCAGGTTTAATGACGCCTCCCCATGTCGTGAGAAATGACTGTACGACCGTGGCAACATGCTCATCTCCCTCCTTTAAAGGAGTTCCTTCAAATGGTGTGTTCACAACTTCAATTTCATCCCCTCGAGCCTCTGAAAACCCAACTGACTTTTTGACAATATCCACCAGCTTTGTCATTTCTTCCTCAGAGCGAGGAATATATTTCATATCACTGTCACTGGCCTCACCTCCTGCGTCAGCACCTTCGGCTGGAGCATAGGTTCCATCAACTAAAACAGCGACGGATAAGCGCTTGACAGACCCAGTTGGTTCAACAATTTTACTAACTTTTCTATTCAACTCGTAATTTAATGTTTCATTCTTTCGCTTGGCCTCTTTGGGTCCACCATTGATTCCAGTTACGTCACCATCATTGGGAACATTGCTCCGAACCCCGGGAACTCCAGATTCTCCCCCTCCACTCTCCTCAGTGATTTTTTCCTGGCTGCGATTTTCACTTCGCACAACTTGACTTTCGGGGTCATAGGTTTCTTCAGTCACTTCGACTTGACGAAAGTCAAGAACACTCGAAACTCGAACGACTGATTTATTACGACCCAGTACCTTATCCAGCATGCTCTGCACTCGCTCCTCATAATCACGTTCCACGCTTCGCTGCATTTCTACTTGAGACGTGGTTAGCTGTGATTCCTTCTGGGCGATCGTATTACTTAATACTTGTCCATGACCATCAACGATAGTAATTTCAGCCGGATCAAGACCTTCCACACTACTGGAAACTAAATGAATCACCCCTTGTACCTGTGACTGCGTTAAGGAAGCGCCTCGCCGAAGAGTTAACACGACTGCAGCTCGAGCAGGCTGTTTATCGGAGGTGAAGAGTCGACGTTCTGGAATGACTAAATGTACGCGCGCGCGCTCAACCTCACCAATTTGAGCAATCGTTCTGGCCAGTTCTCCCTGCAGGGCACGACGATAGTTCATCTTTTGGACAAATTGTGTGGTCCCTAATCCGACCCGATCAAAAATTTCAAATCCCACGCCACTCGCCTCAGGAAGCCCATCCGTTGCCATCTGCAGTCGTAGTTCAAGGACCTTTTCATTGGGCACCTTAATCGTGTCCCCAGCTTGTGACAATTCATAGGGAATGCCTTGTCGGTCAAGATTTGAGAGAATAGCTTGAACATCCCCTTGCTCCAAATTTGCAAATAACACTCCCATGTCTGGCTCTTTCCCCATGAGGGCCAACATGGGGATGACAGCTATACCAAGTGCTAATAACAGCACAAGTCCGATGCGTTGAGGCATCGTGAGGGCCATAAAATTGTACAAAATCGTATCGGGAAGTGTTTTGGGATGTTCCGCTTTTTCAGCCATAAATCACATATGCCAGACCTGAACGTTGCAACGAGAATGAGACACGTTCACCAGAGTCGTTACCTCCTCTTGGTTTTTCCAATCTTCATCACGAGAACCTTAGAACCTCAAGGTTTATACCTGCATCCGAAGAACTTCCTGATAGGCTTCTAACATTTTGTTTCGCACTTGCATCATGAGTCGAAATGATAAACCAGCCTTTTCACCAGCGATGATGGCCTGGTGAATATTGACGTCTTCACCTCTTGCGACTGCATCCTCTAGCCGCCCAGATTCGTGTTGAAGATGATTGACAGCCGCTACAGCATTTTTCAGATGCTCACCAAAACTTGGACCATAGCTTTGAGACGGCCCGCGTATAGCATCTTTGGCAAGAGCATCAAGAACCGGATCAATCTGACGTATACGCATGTCATCCATTGGCAACCCTTTAATTCTATGAGTGATATCCGTTCATTCTTTTCATAAGAGACAGATAAGGTTGTTGTGAGATGTTCTCTTCGATCTTATCCTCTAAGCAGCCAATGACTCTAATGATTCTGAACCCGTGATAAGATCATCGACTCATTGATTTGGAATTACCGTCCCATCTCCAATGCCTTCATCGTCATAGTCTTTCCCGTCTCTAACACTGCCAAATTTGCTTCATAGGCGCGAGAAGCTGATAACATATTGGTCATTTCTTCTATGATATTCACATTCGGTAGATGAAGGTATCCCTTCTCATCGGCATCTGGGTGTTGTGGATCATAGACCTGTCGTAGTGGTCGTTCATCAAGCACCACCTTATCAATTTTGACTCCGTGAGGTTCGCCTGAACGTCCAAACGCTTGAGAGAAAACTGAATTGAATGGCGTATTGGGTGAATTCGAGCGAAAGACCACATCCCGTCGAACGTAAGGGCCTCCATTCGGTGATCGTGTAGACTCTGCATTCGCTAAGTTTCCAGCAATAATATTGAGTCGTTGTCGTTGCGAATTTAACGCTGATCCCACGACACTAAATAATCGATCAACATTCATCACATTCTCCTTTCGTCCCCAAAGACCAATGACTATCTTGAAATTGGATTGTGCCCTCCGTTATGTCCGGCATGAACTTTTTCATGATTAACCTTTCCCTTCGGCAATAGCGGCACTCCACCCAGCAAACCGTCCTTTTAAAAATTGACTCACAGCCGTATACATCATGGTATTTTCAGCCATCCGAGTCATCTCTTGTTCAAGGTTGACCGTATTGCCATCAAGCCCTCCCCCCGTATTCACGACATTGGAATGTTGAAAAATCTGATGTTGTGAAGATACAAGTGGAATATGTCGCGGATGCATACGTGTTGTGCCCGGCAGTGGTTCTCCACGTTGCAGCGCGGCGAGGGTTTCGCGGAAAGGAAGCTGCCGCATTTTGTATCCTGGAGTTTCCTCATTTGCTAAATTTGAGGCCACTGTTTCATGAATCGCACTTCGTACATCCAAAGCCTTTTCATACAGTTGCGTTCCACCGTCCCAAATTGTCATTCCCACCTTAGTCCTCCATACGCCTATAACTACGCATTTCCAGTAATATGACACTCACCATTTCGAGAACTTGTCTGCTTTATGATGACACAGCAACACTGGTGCCAGCCTCTTTCATTAGACAAACAGGCTTTATCCCTCATCTATAAGTAAGTTAATGTCCAGAACTCCCTCGTAGAAGAAATTCATGACTTCTCCTGCTTTACATGTATGCATGCCCAAATTATTACTGTGAATCTTTTTCCCATGGGCAGTATCTACCCACCCTTTCCTGCTATTCGTGATCGATCACAACAATTATAATTCCACTCCAAAATGATTGAGACCACTAGCCTTACACTTCAAGGCTAGCACCTCCATTTAACTGACGGTATTCCCGCAACTTGTTTCTCAAGGTTCGAATACTGATGCCCAACGTCCGGGCTGCATGAGTACGATTACCTCCGTGTTGATCTAACACTCGAAAGATCAAATCTCGTTCCATTTCCCAAATGGACCCTGTGGGCTGCAAGGAGGGAGTCGGGGAAGTCATAACGGGCTCTTCAAATGCAAAATGCTCCATTCGTAGCGGTCCTAAGTCTGATAACAACACCGCTCGCTCGATCACATTTTCAAGTTCACGAACATTTCCTCGCCACCGCCGAGTTTTGAGATAATTCATCGCCTCTTCTGTAATCCCCCCACTGACACGACGATTACGAACAAACGATTGATTTGAAAAATGTTCTACCAATACTTCTATATCCTCTGGCCGCTCACGCAAAGGTGGAATCGTAACGGGCATGACACTCAATCGATAGTACACATCTTCTCGAAATCGTCCGGCCTGCACTTCTTGAATCAGGTTTCTGTTTGTGGTGGCAATGACCCGAACATCCACTTGGACAGGATTGCGAGACCCCAAGCGATCAACTTCTCGCTCTTGTAAAACTCGGAGGAGCTTTGCTTGTAGACTTAACGTCATTTCACCTATTTCATCTAAGAGCAATGTGCCTTGGTGAGCTAATTCAAACTTTCCGCATCGTCTAGTCAGCGCTCCGGTAAAGGCTCCTTTTTCATAGCCAAATAATTCGCTTTCTAACAACCCTTCGGGCAATGCCGCACAATTCACGGCGACAAACGGTTGATTGACTCGTGGGCTATGTCGATGAACATAGCGAGCCAATACCTCCTTTCCAGTTCCACTTTCTCCTTGGATAAGAATCGTTGCTTGACTCATGGCGACAGTCTCTAACGTCTTTAGCGTCTGCCTAACTCGTTCGTTTCGAGTCAGGAATCCAACGGACTCAGATTCCTTAGCCATGAAATTTTCGGTGTTTAGCTTCGGGGTTGGTTCGTCGCCTCTGATGCGCGCAATCACTTCTTCAAGCTTTTCTGATGGAAATGGTTTCTGGAGAAATTCAGTCGCACCTAATTTGACTGCCTCTACAGCTGATTCAACAGATCCATATGCAGACATCATCACCACAGGTACTTGATTTCCAGCCAACCGTATGTCTCGTAGCATATCCAAACCGCTCTTACCTGGTAAATTGATATCGGCTAAGACCAAGCAGGCTCCATTTCTTTGAAGCCAATCCATGCCTTCATATCCATCATTCACTACAGATACCGCATAACCGTGATCCCCCAAGGTTTGGGTTAAAGCGGTTTGCAGTTGCTCATCATCTTCTACGATCAAAATCGGTTGCTTCTCATGTGGCTCTGTTTGGATCATTCAGATCTCCTCTGTTGCGGAAAGATCAAGGACACGGTTGTCCCTTGCCCCTCTCGACTTCGTATTTCAATAGTTCCTTGATGAGCATCCATCACATCTTTCACAATGGACAATCCTAGTCCTGTCCCCCCACTCCGGTTTGAATAATACAATTGCTTGATATGCGGTAGATCTTTTCCATTAATTCCACTACCTTTATCATGAATTTGAATACACACTTCATCAACGTCGATCTGATGCATCTGCTGGAACTTCTTCACACGCCGACAATCAATAGCAATGACTCCGCCTTTCGGAGACGCCAAAATGGCATTATGTAGAACATTGAGACAGGCTCGCTGAAGAAGAGTTGAATCACCCTCAATGATTTCAACCTCAGCCGATACCGATTGCCTGATGACAACTTGATGAGCTTGCAATGCATGAGTCAACAATGTCTTCACTTGTTCCAGAAGCACATTAAGATTCACGGAGTCTCGATGCATCCTATTGGACTTTTTTTCGAGCAACATATGACTCACAAATAGCGCTAATGATCGAACGGACTGTAAGAGATGAGTGCCAAGACTATGATGCGCAGATTCGTTACATGGGCGTTTCACCACGAGAGATGAAAAGAGTTCAATGCTGGACAAGGGATTGCGAAGGTCATGCGCCACTTTCGCTATCACGTCATCCATACCTGGACGACACAATGTTTCAGAATTATGCGGTTGAATATCACTCCGCAGTTCATTGGCAATAAATCGCACCGTCAGACATGGGACGACCCCTGGCTTCCCTAAGGCTTCTTCCCAACAGGTCAACCACTTGTCCTGATACGAACAAAACGAAAAGGGAATAGACGGTAAGCCAAGCTTCCTCCATCCAGATTCAAGCAATTGTCCTTTTCGTAAGGGATGCTCTGAGCCTAATATAGAGGTGGCAGACTGATTCATTTGTATAATCGTTCCATCCTGATGAATGAGTATCGCACCAATTGGAAGACATTCGAACAAACGGTTCATTTGGTCACGAAACTTCTGTGCCTCCTCTAATTTATTTTTTAATCCGATTGAAACCGTTCGTAACTCCAGATCAAGATACTCGACTTTATCGATAAGAGCCTGCTGAATTTTTTCAAACGATCGTTTTGCGTCTGCGAGGGAATCAATCATAGTCCTGACCAAAAATTAGCGTCGTGTGTATTATGAAATTCTTTTTGCCGGAATAAATTCATCGATCACCGCTGCGGCTGCAGATTGAATGGTCAGCTCTAAATCCTTGATATTTTGTCCAGGTTGACGAAGGTCTTTTAATAGATCTGTTGCAGCTTGAGCTTTTCCTGATTCTTGCAGACACATGGCCAATCGGAAGCGTGCCCACATTTTGGCTTCCGGCTCGGATTCCAATTCAGCAATGGATTGATAGACCACTTCAGCTTCGGTAAATCGCTTCTGTTCATACAGAAGGTCTCCTAACGATAGTCGAATTCCCACTGAAGTTGATGACGCCTTAACCAGATGACGATAATCAGCAATCGCCGCATCAAATTTCCCTAACCCCTGATACGCACGTGCCCGCTCTCGTCGAGCGACTCGCTGTATTTCTTTATCTTTCCCTTGCTCAAGCACCTGAGTAAAATGTTTCACGGCCGACTGACTATGTTTCTCTCGAATATCTAACTGTCCAAGAATCATCGCGATCTCAAAGCGTTGGCTTCCCTGTGGATGGTCATGGGAATACGCTGCGGCTGCATGACGAATCAAATCCGCCTCAGCAAGATCATTCGCTAACAACACATTCCACCAAAGAATATCTTCTTTCAGCTTCGGGGCAAGGTCATGTGTTAACAGTTCCTGATATCGATGCATTGCCTGACGCGGCAAGCCAATGAACCGATAAGCATCAGCAATCATACGCATCCACTCGAGATTGTATGGGAGCAGCTTTATTAAGGACTTCTGCTCATCATAGATTCGGATCAGACCCACCCAGGCCTGGCGTTCATAATATTCACGGAAGTCCTTTAATAATATTTCTGTGAGAATCACTTGAGCTTTTTCTCGCAACTGTTGATGCTGCGACGATTCAAGAACTTGACGAAAAGCTTGTAGAGCACTCCTCGAATCCTCAGTTTCTTGATATCCCCGAGCCAACCAAAACTGTGCCTCATCAGCAATATCTCCCTCAGGAGATTGAGCCAAAATTCGTGTCGATTCAATCACTCCATCCCACGAAACGGAAAGATAGATTTCCAGTTCATCGAATCGATGATAGAGGGATTCCCATTCACTTCTTGTATGCTCAGTGGCTAAATACGAGGCCACCCACCGTACCATGGAAAGTTCCCCTCTACGGCCAGGCTCCTCTGATTTATAAAGGTACGCCGCTTCATGAAAGAACCAGAGTGCAGCCATTTCCTGATGCATCTTGGATAAATAATGTCCTATTTCATTTAATCCTCGACCAGATTCAATTTTCTGAGGATGTAAATTATACGTGGTGAGCAACCAATCTATGGCACGATGAGGATGGCCTAACTTTGACTCTGTTAGCCCATAGTTATATGAAGACAAAGCTGATGCGCGGATAAGCTCAGGTTGTTCCACTTCAACGACTTGATACCAATATGATGCTTGCTTCCAAGCCTGGGATAATGCAGTGGCATTGGCTAACCCCAATGCCCCCTGGACATGATATTTACCCCACTTAGGGCCTTCGACTAATTGTCGAAAAGTCAGAGCTGCCTCAATATTTTTGTTCGCCTGAAGAAAACTTAAACCCACGTTTAACAACACCCCACCTGCCAATCGATGTTTTGGATAGGTCTCTAAAAACTCTTCATAAATGCCATTGGCCTCAGTCGACCATCCCATTTCCTCATTAAGCTCTCCTAGACGACACAGCGACCATGGAACATAGGGACTTTCAGGGTCTTGTCTTCTCTGATTCGTTAACTGTTCAATGATATTCATGGTTTGATTTTCTGGATCAGGTTCTCCAGCATCTGGCAACGAAGCCAGAGCCCACTTCGCCCCTTTGGCTAACGCCCCTTCAGGATGCTCCTTGAGAAACAGGGCAAGCAGTTGACTGGCCTCTATGAACTGTCCACTGGTCATGGCATGCTGGGCATCTTTGAATAGCTCAGGTTCAACAATTTCTGCCGGATAATGCCATTGAAAATCTGAACATGGAGAAGCATGACTCAACCCCTCGAACAAGAATACGGTGAAGACGATAAGGAGCAAATACACGGACTCAGGTCCTTTGTGCTTGAGATTCAAACAAAGGATGAGCAAAAACTAGACCGATATTGTGGAATAAGGTGATAGAAGTGATGTCAGTATGAACTATCTGAAAACTAAAGAGATTCTATTCAGATGGTCGTAAAATGCGGAGGCAAGAGTCCGTCAATTGGTTGACGGTTTAGTCAAAACTTTCTTCTGAGAGGAGGATAAGACTTCGAGGATACGTATCAAACACAAGAGAACTCCCAGGTGAAATACGATTAAACAGAGATCACCGGATTCACGTCACGTCCTGTTCTATTTGCCACAACTTCAGCCAGCGACTTCTTCTTGAGTTTTTCAATGAGAGTCGTACGATTGATGTGAAGGAGTTGAGCAGCTTTACTCTTGACCCAATTGGTTCGTTCGAGAGCTTCAATAATCAGACGATTCTCGAATTCTTCTACCGTGTTAGAAAGGTTAATTCCTCCAACTGGGATCGCTGCGGGAATATTGGCCACAGAAGTGGCATGAGGTGAACGAATCTTCTCCGGCAGATCTTCAATCTCAATTTGCCCAATTCGCTTGAGAATGGCCATCCTCTCAACAATATTTCCTAATTCTCGGACGTTTCCAGGCCATTGATAACTGCTCAGAAGGCTCATGGCTTCAGGGGATACTCCCGTTAACTTTGCCGCTCGTCGCTCATTGAATTGATTGATAAAATGTTCAATTAATAACGGAATATCTTCCGTACGATGTCGTAAGGGGGGCACTAAAATAGGTACCACGTTTAATCGATAATAGAGATCTTCCCGAAATCGCTTATTGGCTACAAGGTCTTCTAAATCTTGATTCGTCGCCGCAATCACTCGAGCATCAGCTTTAAAAGTACGAGTTCCACCGACACGTTCAAATGTTTTTTCTTGTAAGACACGAAGTATTTTGACTTGTAAGGGTGGACTCAGATCCCCAATTTCATCAAGGAAAATCGTCCCACCAGCCGCCAACTCAAATCGTCCGATTCTTGTTGCCACCGCCCCAGTAAATGCGCCTCTTTCATGACCAAACAACTCACTCTCGAGCAAGGCTTCAGGAATGGCCCCACAATTAACCGGGATGAGACATCCTTTTCGGCGATCACTGTGAAAATGTGTGGTCTGTGCAATGAGTTCTTTTCCTGTCCCACTTTCACCAAGGATTAATACAGTACTCTCAGTATCAGCCACACACTCAATAAGCCGAAAAACCTCTTTCATCACCTCGCTCGAACTAATAAGATTGCCCAAGCCAAACTGCCCTTTGACTGTCCGACGAAGCTCAATATTTTCATTACGAAGAGACTTGACACGCAAAGCGCTTTCAATTGTCGCACTTAGCACTTCAACGGAAAACGGTTTCTGTAAAAAATCAAAGGCACCAGCTTTGATCGCTTTGACGGCCATCTCCACTGACCCATATCCCGTCATGACAATAGTCACGGGCCCAGGCTGAAGATCAGCAATTTGTTCAACCAGTTCAATCCCGTTGATGCCGGGTACCATGACATCGGTCAGAAGAATATCAAATGGAGATTGTTGCAATAAGGACAGAGCCTCTGTACCAGAGTCTGCCTCAACGACTTGATGCCCTTCGTCCTTTAATTGAGCACTCAGAGCTTCCCGAACGTCTTTCTCATCTTCAACGAGTAGGATATGAGCATGCGGGAAACTGTTAGAGGAAGTGTGCACGTCAGAGGAGCCCATAAACCCTCCTTTTTTCTGAACTTTTCACTAGAAGCAGGTGAAATCCACTAACGGTATATCTGGAGTAGGTGCATAGATAACATTAATTATGCCACAAAGGTCAAGTGAAAAGAAGAAATTCTATACTGTCTCCACTTGAAATAAATATGCTGCCAAGTAAAACGCAGGACTTTCTTGACCATTCAAGCCTAATTTTTTCATAAAGTTGCTCTATTCTTCTGTTGTATTTCTTAAACCTTGTGGCAGCAGCAGCTCAAGATGTCAAGACCACAGACCGACAGTATCTGATAAGCCTAAGGGAACACCCGAATGACGGTCTTTAAATCTAGTTGCTAGGGGAACGCAATCGTGTCTGATAAAACCGCCATGCCTATTTTTATCTTATTTGATACAAAAACGGGCTATCTCTATGGACACCTCTTTGCCACAGGCCCAGAAGATCCGTTTCTTCACGAAGTCGTCGAATGGTGGGGCACTCACTGTTCAACCAGCCCTATTGGGGTCGATTACCCAGGACTCACTCAGGCTTCGCTTATCTCCAACACCCTTTCTTCTAATTAATCATTCAAAGACATTTTGATATGGTCGCTACCGCAGCTCCGTCCAAACGGCAAGACGCGATCGAAAAACTAACTGCCGATCGCTCAACTTGAGAATGATAATGTTGTCGTTCGCGTCACTATTTATTTCCTCATATGTGAGCGGGAGATCTTTAATAAAAAATCCACCAGTAAAAGCCGAAAATCCAAAAGCCTGATGATTCGATATCACGACAGCTACGTGATCTTTGACTATGGCCTGAGTCAGTGTCTCCCCAGACCGCAACGGTTTGATCCTCCACTGTCCTACCTCACTCTGAAACCCATAAATATGTTGCTCGCCAACAACAAGAACTAATCGGGGGGTCACATACACATTTTGCACGACCTCAGAAACTTCTAGGCGACGCTTACTCCAACGCTGAAGTTTCCCCGAATAGCCAAGTAAACGCTCCGATGTCTGAACAAACCCAGTAATCCCTTTCGCTTTCATTGCGACAATGTTCTCACCAGCAGCTAAAGAAATCCGAGCAATCCCTTCTCCACTGTGAATCCCTAACAACCGCCCCTTGCTCACCGTCACAGTCACTTGATCCGTGATAGGTTCTTGAGACCACGCTAGACGATCTGAAAAAGAAAATATGGCTACTAGACATATGATTCCATGGTGTAACGCCAGAACACCCATTTTTATAATTTTGCAAGGAGTAAAATTTATCTGGTTCTCCATGGAATTCCTTTTTCACCACTGAACAAAGGACCTAAGATCTTTTCCATTAATCCGGCCCCTTCTCCTTGACTTGCCCAAAGACCTGTGAGACTAAATAAAAAGTTATACTGTGTTCGATCTGGGAACTCAATGTAATACAACCCAAAGGAAAAGCATCGACATGGGTTTTGATAGAGTCCAACAATATCAAGCTCAGAGGTCTCATTTCTTTTTATATCGCGGTAGATTTTAGATCCAACGGACAATCCAAATGGTAAGCGAATACCTCCGCCTGCGGTTACGAAAAAAATTTCATCTTCTTCAGATAAGACTTCATTAAAAGAAACAGGATTCCAAATATCTCCCCGCCTCACTCTGGGACCAGATCGAGTGAATCGCTGTCCTACATCCACATACCAATTTTTTTTGGCTTGTATTCGAAAGTCTGTATTCCATTGACTAAGCCTTGAGCGATTTGGATCATAAAATGTATCCATTGATGTCCTAAAATCTGAGAACACCTGAGTAAAGCTAATAGGCCTATTCAACGTCACACGTCCCCAGATATCAGAAAAACGCTTAGCTTGAGTTGGTGGGCTCCCTACGTGATAACTTTGCGCCACTAACATGTCGAGCCACGTACTCGACCCTTTAGTCAGACGTCGCTCACTTAACCGTGTTTTCACAGAATATGTCACGAGGCTCTTTTTTATGAGGTCATCTTTGGCATCAATCCTCACAAGCTTTGACTGAGCAGTTGGTGGCACAAACTCGTAGATAACGCTCGGTTCAATCGAATGGCGAATTCGCGTTTCCTGACCAAGCCTGAATCGCCTAGACAAATAGGTATTGGCCTCCAGTGCCGCCCAAACAGTTGCCCGATTTTGAACCTTTTTTGATGTAAGCCCTCGACTATAGGCCACTTCTCTCACTTTTACTTGTGGCTTGATTCCTAAAATATTTCCAAGATGGAGACCATGAAGTGATGCACTAGGCAAGAAGTCTAGCCGGCTTACCTGAAAACCTTTTTCTCGAAAAAAATGTACAAATGTAGAGTCCACACCAACTGACAAGGGGCTGCCAAATACGGAATAATTCGGTAGACGATGCCCAATCTCTGGAACTCGTTGAAACGTAGTAGTCCCGCCGCTTCCCAATGGCTGAAGATATTGGCCAAGTAAATAGACACTCCCATGGCTCAATCGCTGATTTACATTCAAAACAGATTCTTGACTAGGTAAAGCACGAAGGACTCCAGAGTTGCTTAAGTCTTGTAAGAAAGAGCTATCTGTAGAATAGTTGACCTTCAATTTCAAAGACAGGTCTCGATTAAACTCTTGTATATGAGCACCGGTGATATCAGCTCGTCCTCGACTTTGATCTGTGTCATATAATGTACTGACCAGCCAATTACCTTGTGATCGTCGATCTAAGATATACCGATACTCAAAATCGCTCCCACCTCCCCGTTTACTCAATATCAACGGAGAAATCGTGAAGTCCTGGCTTGGTGTAATGGCCCAGAAAAAGCTTTGTCGATAGCGGAATCCGAATACATTATCGATTCCGACAGTTGGAATCAGTAATCCAGTTTTTCGTTTGCTACCAAGGGGATATCGAAAGGTTGGAATAGGAATAATAGGGATATCGTTAATGTTAAACCACACGCCCTCACCATACAGACTATCATTCCAATCGAAATCCATATCTCGAAACGTAAACCTCCAGGCTGGAACTTCACCGTCCTTGGCATCACAATTCGTAAATGACCCCTCCTTGACTCGGTAGTGGGTTTCCGAAAACCTTCGAAGCTGTTGACCAGTCACAAAGGAATTTTCTTCTCGCATAAAAACATCGCCATTGGTAATGATTCCAGCTTCGGTATTCAGGTTCATGTCTAATTCTTCAGTCCAGACATCTGTATCCTTGCCTTGCAAATACACATGCCCCTTTGCGTGCAATTCACCTGAAAGTTTATGTAGTGTGACATGATCAGCCGTGAGACGATTGTCCCCCTGGACTAAGACGACAGACCCCGTCGCAACATACACTTCCGTCACCTGATCATACGTAAGGTTTTCAGACGTCAGCTCAGCCGGAGAGGCGGATG
>JBMYWX010000029.1:0-20040 GCA_049607825.1 Nitrospirales bacterium | reverse complement strand
GTCGTTTATCCATGACGGTCGTCAAGGGTGAATCAAGTGTGGCGGAGTAGGCGCTCCCATTGAGATCTGATGAAACAATTGGTGCAGCTGAGTAATCCAATATATTCTTCAGAGATCCTTGGGATGCTTCTTGGAAGGCTTTATTGACAGCAACGGCATCACAATCTGTTTCCACTTCTACGGATAAATCGATCAAGGAGACGTTGGGTGTTGGGACGCGAATGGCTACCCCATCCATCTTTCCTTTCAGCTCAGGAATAACCAGATGCAAGGCTTTCGCAGCTCCGGTTGATGTCGGAATCATAGAGAGACTAGCTGCTCTGGCTCTTCGTAGATCTTTATGTGGTAAATCAAGGAGTTGTTGATCATTGGTATAGGAATGCACGGTCGTCATAAACCCATGGTGAATACCAAACTGTTCGAGCAGAATTTTCGATACAGGGGCAAGACAGTTTGTGGTACAGGAAGCATTGGAAAGAATATTGTGTTCCTTAGGGTTATATTTGGATTCGTTAACGCCTAAGACAATAGTCAAATCTGCATCTTTGGCTGGAGCCGAAATAATCACACGTTTCGCCCCGGCCGAAAGGTGTTGGCTTGCCCCTTGATGGTCAGTGAAATGACCTGTCGATTCAATAACGATATCAATATCATGCTGTTTCCATGGGAGTTCTTTGGGATCACGTTTAGCAAAAATTTCGATTGATTGGTTGTTAATCACCAACCGTTCGGCTTGGGCTTCAACCTGTCCGTTAAACCGTCCATGTACCGAATCATAGGTCAGGAGATGTGCAAGAGTAGTCGAGTCAGTGAGATCATTGATCGCAACGATCTGAATATCCGGGTGATCGAGACTGGCTCGAAAAAAATTTCTTCCAATACGGCCAAAGCCGTTGATTGCAACACGAATAGCCATAATTGATTGATTCGCTTGAGTTTTATATGTGAATGGTCTTGTCCCAGTTACGTGTCTGGATGGTACTGGGCAAGGTGACTTAAGTCAAGAAGTTGAGACGTGCAAATTGACCAAATAACAGTAGTTTTTTCAAAAACAACGTCGTCTTTGTGATCTAGTCCAGCATCTTTAGATTTTCATGGCTTCATTGACGGTTCTCATTGTTTCTTTGGCTACAGCAGAAGCTTTGTTCTTTCCATCCTGAATAATATCTTGAATCTCATCAGGCTTGGCTGTCAACGCAATGCGGGCTTCCCAGGAGGGAGCTAATCGCTCAACCAGCACATCGGCAACGAGTTTTTTGCAATCGATACAGCCAATGGCTGCCGTTCGACAATCTTGATTGACTTGCTCTTGGACCGCACGAGGAGAAAGGATTTTATGAAAATCATAAACTGGACAGACCTCCGGATTGCCTTGATCTGTGCGTCGAACTCTAGCCGGGTCGGTCACCATCGTTTTCAGTTTTTTGCGAACTTCAGTCTCTGAGTCTGAAACATTGATGGTGTTGCCGTAGCTCTTACTCATCTTTCGTCCATCAGTTCCCGTAATTTTGGGGAATTGAGTGAGATGCTCTTTTGGTTCTGGAAAGACTGGTTGATACAGATGATTGAAGCGTCGAGCTAATTCTCGGGTTAACTCTAGATGTGGCAGTTGATCCTTCCCAACTGGTACTAAATCTGGCTTGTAGAGAAGAATATCTGCAGCCTGGAGAATAGGGTATCCAAGAAATCCATAGGTCGAGAGATCTTTTTCTTTGATCTCTTCTTGCTTTTCTTTGTACGTCGGGTTTCGTTCAAGCCAGGAAACCGGGACAATCATCGAAAGAAGGAGATGAAGGATCGCATGTTCCGGGACTGAGGATTGGACAAAGACGGTCGATCGATTGGGATCGATTCCGGCAGCCAGCCAATCAATGAGTAGCCCTTGTGTATATTCATTGATGTGGCTGGTGTCGGCATAATTTGTTGACAAGGCATGCCAATCAGCCACGAAGAAAAAACATTCATGCTCCTCTTGAAGCGCTTTCCAATTGTCGAGTGCTCCAAGAACATTTCCCAAATGCAGTCGTCCGCTAGGCTGCATACCACTTAACACTCGTTTAGCCACAGACTGTCTCTTTCTTAGTCATAGTCATGAAACTTGTTCTGGAAGAACCGTTGCCAATAAAACCTGACGAACTGACCCAATCACCGTGGACATAATATGAACACGGGGTTCTAGCATTATTATGCCGAGAATCACAAACATGCCATAAGGCTCCAAGCGGTGTAAGGTCATCGCGGATGCAGGGGGTAGAACACTGGCTAAAATACGCCCCCCGTCAAGTGGTGGGACTGGGAGTAAGTTAAAAACCATCAATACGACATTAATTGAGATAGAAAACCAGCACATGGCAGCAAGAGGTACAAGAAGCATATCGACGATATCTTTCTCTCCCTCCTGACCCGCTGTTCCCGCGTGATACGAATCGGCTGACACAATCAGGCCGAGAATGATGGCACTGATAATCGCGAGAATCAGATTCATTGCTGGTCCAGCCGCGGCGACGTAGGCCATGTCTCGCCGAGGATTATGTAAGCGACTTGCCTGAATGGGCACAGGCTTCGCCCATCCAATCATGAAACCTCCTGGCATAAAAAAACACAAGAGTGGAACGATAATTGTCCCCATACGATCAATGTGTGCCAGCGGATTCATGGTGAGTCGCCCAGCGAGACGAGCTGTTGGGTCACCATAGTAGTTGGCAACCCACCCGTGGGCATATTCATGAAGGACAATCGCAAATATCAGAGGTAAAGCTCGGTAAGAAATAGCATGTATTATCGGTGCAATGTCATCCATATTGACTAATTGATTTGAACGAATCGTCCATTATTGACCTGCAGTATATAGATCTTCCGATTCAGGATGCCAGTCGAGCCAAAGGATGCAAAACTATTGAGGATGGGAAGATCATGGCGACGGATAAATTGTTCGCGAACGTCGGCTCCGGAAAGGGCACCCTTCTGAATCGTATCAAGGATGAGCCAAGTGGCATCGTAAGCTTGCACGGAGAATAATGAAGGATCTGAGCCATACCGAGTACGATAGCGTTGGATAAATTCTTGTACGGAAGGGTCTGGACTTTCCAGGAAAAACCCATCAGTAAAGGTCCCGTTCGCAATTCCATGCTTGGCCCAGCGAAAAATTTTAGGGTCATGCCAACTATTCGCACCTAAGAGAGGTACGTTAATGTCATAAAAAGCTAATTGAGAAGAAATCAATGCAAGATTTACCGGTTTTCCTGGGACAAAGATTGAGTCGATGCCCGGAGTATAGATGGTGCGAGTTTTTTTCTTCGATATTTTTTCAGTTTCCGTCGTGCCATGTTTTGTGAGGTCTGTATCTTTCAGGCGGATAATCTGTTCGGCTATATCTGTTTCTTGTTCGTTATAGCTTTCGACGGCGATCATTTCACCACCAAAATATTCAACCGCTTGAGTAAAGAGTTGGCTCATCTCACGTCCATAGGCGGTGTCTGGAGCGATAATCGCAAAGTGCTTATGTCCGAGTTGTGTCATGGAATGGTCCACGAGTTGCCGCACTTGAAGAGACGCGGTCAATGCCGTGCTAAACCAATAGGATCCAAAGCGACGAACATCAAGCAATGTTGCTGATGGCGTTAACATTGGCACTTCATAATCATCGGCCAAATAGGCAATGCTTTGGATTTCACGTGACAGCAAGGGCCCGATAGCTGCAATTGGAGCAAAGTCATTCAAGACCTGTGCGAGTTCATGGCGCAAGGAGCTCGTCGTCGATGCGGTATCTTTGACGACAAGGCCAACGGAGATGTTGCCTAAACGGGACTTGCTATCTTCTAACGCGAGCCGAATACCGTTCAATGAATCTGTGCCAAATGTTTTAATTGGGCCAGAAAATGGGAGAAAGGCCGCAATGACATGCGTGTTGATTTTAATCTTATGCATGAAGGATTGGAGCAGAGCCATGGCAGTTTGGGCATAAGGATGGTCTGGAAAATGTTTTAGAAACACCCGAATATCTCGTTCCGCCAACACTTCATCCCCTTGGGCCGTGTGGAGTTCAATTAATCGAATAGTAGCTAAGTCGCCGGGGTAGCGAGAAGGATAGGCTTCAATGAGGTTGTGTAATGAGGATTGATCCATTTTTTGGAGGACAAGGTCTTGAATGACGGTTTTGAGTTCTTCGCGTTGTGGATATTCAACTAGTGCAATCTCATTGAGTGCTGATTGAATAGCCTCAACATGATGCCCTTGGGCAATATAGACCTCTCGAATTTGGCTCAGGGCTTCCTGTCGAATTTCGGCATCAGCGGAAAAGTCAAAGACTTGACTGAGTACTGTCTGGGCGCGGTCAGGTTGTTCGAGGGAAAGGTAGAGCTGGCCGAGGAGCAAACGAGTTTCATTGGCGAGTGGCGACATCGGAAACTCATCTAACAATTGTTCCATAATGGTGGCCGCACTACGTTCTTGATTCGTAGATCGCAAAATAGCTGCTTGGAGGAAGTAGGCTTCCTGAAGGAGAGCGGGTGGAGGACCATTTTCAATCAATTGTTCAAGAAATCGCAATGCGGCTTTAAACTCTTGAAGTTCAAAGCGGGTTTTTGCTCGATCAAGGAGTGTCTGGTTTGTATTGCTCTGTTTTCTGGCCACAAGTATGGGCGAGAGATTTTGGTCGGAAAAGGCTATAGCTGGCCAGGGTAGCCAAGATGCACCGATCAACATAAGGCCTGAGAGGAAGAACAATGTGACGCGCATTAAAAGAGGAGAAGGGGGTTCAGGTTGTTCACTTAATTGTACAGAAATTAGTCTAGAGTGTGACCAAGGTGTGAAACGCAAGATTAGGATTCGTGTCCAACAGCGAGAAGTTATGTGGTTTCAATATAGTGTACCAAAAGAACGACATTAGCGCTAATATATGAGAGAAATGAAAATCGTCAAGGTTAAAACTGAGCTGGAGCAAACGATGGATACAGTGATTGATCAGTATCTGACGTCATTACGAATTGAGGGAGGGTTGGCAACTAATACGCTTGCTTCGTACCAACGAGATCTTCGAAAACTCAGGGATTTTCTCACCACCAAAGAAGAGTCTAGTTTCAAGCAAGTCTCAAAGGAAACGTTTCAGGAGTTTCTTCGTTATCTTCGAGGACAGCAGTTAGCCTCAGCTTCTGTGGCGCGTTGTTTGGCTGCGATACGTGGCCTCTATCGTTATTTGGGTGTGGAGAGCACTCAGCCGGGTCTGTTGGCTCCTCTTGCGGGATCACCCAAGCAATGGTCACGTCTTCCCAAAGTGATGAGTGAGACTGATGTCACAAACTTGTTAGATTTACCATTGCAACGCCATTCGGAAGATCTTCGTGATGCAGCTATGGTGGAGCTGATGTATGCCACGGGCCTTCGAGTTTCAGAGTTGATCCATTTAGAAGTATCGAATGTGAATAGAGATGTGGGCTATGTATTAGCCACAGGTAAGCGAGATAAACAGCGGGTTGTGCCAGTGGGAGAAAAAGCCAACCAAATGCTGACCGACTATTTGAGTCAATCCAGGCCAAAGTTGCTTAAAACGCGAATCTCACAAGCCCTCTTTCCCACACGAAGAGGACAACCGTTTACTAGGCAAGGGTTTTGGAAAATGCTCAAAGCTCGTGCCAAACGTGCGGGGATTTCTCAATCCATTTCACCGCACATGCTCCGCCATTCTTTTGCTACACATCTGTTAGAGCATGGTGCAGATCTCCGATCCGTCCAAATGATGCTCGGCCATGTCAGCATCGCCACCACGCAAATTTACACGCATGTCGAACAGGCCCGCCTCAAACGGATTCATACCGAACTATTTCCACGGAAGCATCGTAAGCATAGATAGTCTGTTTGTGGTTGATTGTTAGAGGGAATTTGTGCGCTAATGTATATTATGATAATATACGTAAATGATTGACTTTCGGCAGATTGATGGGTTCGACTGGGACGCAGCAAATGCTCGAAAAAGTGAGGAAAAGTATGGGGTTACTCAGGTGGAGGCAGAGCAAGTCTTCTTTAATGTCCCAATGGTCGCCATGGCAGATCAGAAACACAGCGAAGTGGAATCACGATTTCATGTTCTTGGTAAAACCGATGAGGGACGTCTACTCCATATCACCTTCACGTTAAAATATGGAGGACGAAAAGTTCGAGTAATCTCTGCGAGAGAGATGCATCGAAAGGAACGGTCGATTTATGAAGAAAAAACTCAAAGCCATTCCAAAATTTAAAACAGAAATTGAGGAACAGCAATTTTGGGATACTCACGACTCCACGGAGTATGTTGATTGGTCACAGGCAAAGAACGTGACATTTCCCAATGTGAAGCCCTCGACTCAAGCCATTTCTTTACGCCTTCCACTTTCGTTGCTTGAGAAGATCAAGGTCGAGGCCAATCGACGCGATGTTCCCTATCAGTCATTAATCAAAGTTTGGTTAGGTGAGAAAGCTGAGCGTTCTTCTTCAGTAGAGCCTCGTCGACGCACACGCCCTAGCAGACAGCGTTCTCGCAGCACGGTTTCATAAGGATAAATCAATACTTTTATTACCGAACGGGAATATTTATGGTTATTGAGCAAGCGATCCATCTGAATATTCCCGGTCGGGATGCAAGAGCTGAGCAGTTTGAGAAAAGATGGGAGCTAGCTGGGAGTCAAAAAGGTAAGAAGTGTTTGTACAAGTCTTCGGTTCTTTTTAAATTGGATAGCGGGTTACCGGGTCCGTAATACCCCTCATTAGCGAACTACATCGGTAGAAGAGGGTGCCGGTGCCTTCCTTGTCCATAATTATTTCTTTCGACTGGTCTTTCTCTAAGGTGATTACAATGACTATCTCTATCTAGCTATTTCCTCATACCGATCCAGACACACTGGGAATATTGAGTGTATGCCGAGTGTGCTTGCGTTCACCTGTTCGTTGAAGCGCACCCATTTCGACGAGACCCTGTAAATCCCTGGTAGCCGTGCTGCGTGATGTTTTAGTGATGGCAAGATAATTTTCTGCACTGAGCCCTCCTTGAAATCCTTCCAATCCTGCAGCAAACAATCGAGCGACGACTTTTTCTTGTCGGTGGTTAAGCTGGCCGCGCAATTGATTATATAGTCTAGTTTTTTCAATCAAGAAATCAATCAGCTGTTACGAATTCTTGAGGGCTGATACCAAATAGTTGGCCAATTTCGTTGTGTTGGTCTACTGAATTACGATTGATCAGGAGAGAGGTCAAGGAGGCGTGACCTATGGCGGATTGCGAGAATTTCAACTTTGAGGGGACTTCGACGAATGTGATAGATGACACGGTAACTTTTGACGATGATTTCACGCAATCCACTGAAGGGGAATTCTGGAACTATTCTTCCTGATTCAGGAAACTCTTGAAGCCGAGTGACTTTGGTTTTGATGATTGCCGCAAATCGCTGAGCAGCAGAAGGGTTATCTAACTTAATGTGGCAGACGATCTCAAGCAGACTGTCTAACGCTGGTTGCGTCCAGTTGACGGATGTTCGTTTAGCCATTGAGGATCTTGTCTAACTGAGACATTGCCTTTGCATGCGTGATGACCTTTCCTTTTTCAGCAGCTTGCATACCTTTGAGAATAGACTCTAGCAACTCTAACCGCTCTTCTTTTTTCTCGTATTCCTCGATATCTTCTAACACTGCAGCCGAGCGGCCTCGTTGGGTTAAAATAAGGGGTCGTTTAGTTTTTCTGACCTTGGCGACGATTTCCGCGGTGTGTACGCGAAAGTCGCTGATGGGGGTGAGATCTTCCAAAAGACGAAATCTGTTCATTTTTTTAGCTCCATTTAGTACGTTTAAGCGTACCATTGTATTACTTGTTAATTGACTTACTGTCAATTTCAGGCCGAGAGAGCAAGAACAATTCTGTCTTGTATCGTATATAGTATTGTGGGATAACTGAGAAGATGAAGGAGAGGTAGCGTGTTGAATGTTTCTGCGTGATGGAGGAGTGAATTTATGAACAGCTTTCAGAGAGTTGGGCTGCTACTCATTGGATTTTCCTTGGGCGTACTTTTCATTGGCGGACATGCTCTCGCTGAACAACCGACAGAAGGTTCGACTGAGAGTTTGATTCTGAAAGAGCTAGGGGAGATGCGCAAGGATATTCAATCGTTGCGGAAAGAAGTTGGACAACTTCGTCAGGAAGTTACAGCCAATGTTCGTCCTTCGCGTCCAACGGTTACGCCACCACCGAAACGTATCGAAATCTCCAAATTAAATACCAGAATGTTAGGAGACTCTGAAGCCACGGTTGGAATTGTCGAGTTTACTGATTACCAATGTCCGTTTTGTCAACGATTTCACGTCAAAACATTTTCGAAATTAAAAGAGACGTATATTGATTCGGGCAAGGTGCTGTTTATTCCTCGAGACTTTCCGCTTGATATTCATGCACAAGCCAGTTCAGCTGCGATTACGACTCGGTGTGCTGGGAAGCAAGGCAAGTTTTGGGATATGCGGGAGGGCGTATTTGAGAATCAAACTCGACTTGGGCCAGAGCTGTACACAGAGTTAGCAACGAATCTTGCTCTCGACATGGAAGCATTTTCGACTTGCCAGAACGACCCTCAAGTTCTCGAGGCTGTGAATGCTGATCAATCGTTTGGGCAAAGCATTGGGATAACAGGGACACCAGGGTTTTTTGTCGGACGTGTCAAAGACGGTGCCTTAGTGGATATCAAGCGTATCATTGGAGCTCAACCGTTGTCGCAGTTTTCCCGCGTGATTGATTCGTTTCTGCACTAAAATACTCGCTGATTATTTTACATGCCATGTGACGTAGTAAGTCAGTTCCCCCACTCCAACCTATCAAAGTTCTATGTGCTGAGTTAGCGATCAGGTAATTGCGTGTGACTGATGATTAATTGGTCATACCAAATATGGCCCGTAGGATGTGCCTGACTCCGCTTCTTGTTGGTGTGATAGGGTAAGAGCCACATCTTACCGAATCCCTTGTTGTTGCGTAGTCGTTTCTGGTAGTCAATCGCGAGTTTGCTGTGATGTCCTTCTCGAGATACCCACAGGCGAATACGACTATGTTCTCCAGGCTTCCCGTGGGTGACCCCAATTTGGTAGGTGAGCCATTCGTCGGGATAGTATTTCGTGCACCCGGAAGAAATATTCCCTGTTCGGGCATCAGCATAGGAGCAGACTCCTCCAGGCCCTCCTGGTTGAAGATCTCTATCGTACGGTCCTATCTTCTGCTCGAAACCCTGATATTTTCCACAGGCATGATACATCTGAGGGAATCCTCGTTGCTGGACATTTTGCACGACAATTTCGTTGCTGGAACAAGAGCCTTCATCGGCTGCCCCGAGCATGCCATGTTTCCATCCTCCTCCTTTGAAACGAGTCTGTAAGAAAACAGCTGAAAATCGTTGTTTCCATTGGATAAAGACTTCTTGGCCTGGGCCAATGGATTTCCCGTCATTATGATCGGTGAAGCGAATGTAATATTGTCCGGATGCTCCCCCGTCGCTGTTTGAGGCCACAGTAAATTTTAGGGTTCCCTCTTCGATTTCTGGACATCCTCGCCGTGGATTATTTTTGGCTTGGGCACAACTTTCTCCATTGAGAAATATCCCTTCAGTTGCGTCACTATTCTCGGCTGGGAGGTGGTCAAAGTCTTGACAGAATATTGTGGTTGGTTGTTTGCAAAGATCTGTAAATGCCAAGGCTGGCGTGCTAAGCGGGGGGGGAGGTTTTTCCATCAGTACTCCACATCCCGATGTTGTCAGTAGAATCATCATGGCCGGAATAATGGTTGTCAGAAGAATATTCATGAGTTCTCCCCGTCCTCTGTGTTGATGGGTTTTGGACTTGCCTTTGCGATCGTTTAGAGAGTCGTAATCTTGCCGATATTGATGTGTTTATATCTTTCCTTTTCATTTACTTAGCTAGGGCATAGATATGTTTGATTACAGTAGCACATTTGTGTGAGTACAGATACTTAGGAAAACAGCAAGTATTGCAGTTTTCACTCTCGAAATTTTGAGGCGAATCGTCTGAGTTGCAATTCCAAAATGGCTTATGGCAGGCTAATCGTTTATTTGACACTAAATGTGAGGAGGAGTGCATTATGAAATACAGGAAACAGGTTCATTATGTGAGAGGGGTATTTACTTGCCCTTCCTGTCACCAAACGTTTGTGCAAGAGAAGTGGATTGAGGAATTTCGGGTACGGTGTCACAAGTGCGACTATCGAGGGACGTTGACACATGTTTCGGTTGAAGAACAGATGGATGAAGAATTTGAACGGCGGTGAGAATCTTAGGGTGATGATAGGTTTTCATGAATACCGTCTTTTTCGAAATTCTTTATCCTCACGTGTATCTTAACCCTCTCCTACTGCAGGAGAGGGGCTATTGTTTGCTCGCCTGAGTTTCAAGTCGTCATTTTCTTTCCATTATGATTCGCGAACTTTGTTTTATTCTTTGGTTTTCTCTCTGGTGTTTGTCCTGGGCTTCTGTAGGATATGCTCAGGTTGATCATTCTGACATATACCCGAGTGGGATAAAGGTGCTTGTTACCTACCATTCTTTAACGAGCCATACAGAGACTATGGCGAAGGGGGTAGCAGAAGGTGCGCGAACCGTTTCAGGTACCACGGTGATAATTCAGCGAGTTGGTGATGTGACTGTTGAACAACTGTTTGGTAGTGATGCGGTGATTGTTGGTTCCCCCGTGTACTGGTCGAATATGGCTGGCGAAGTCAAGACGTTTTTTGATAATTGGCAATTTAAGTTTGGTGTATTTCCTGAGTTTAAAATGCAGAATAAAGTTGGCGCAGCTTTCGCGACAGGTGGTCAAGTTTCAAGTGGCAAAGAAGTGACAATGCTCACTATTTTGTCTGCAATGCTTGGGAATAAGATGATTGTGGTGAGTGAGGGGGGAGCTTTTGGAGCTTCGGCCACAACGGAAGGTGGAAGCCCTGGTATTGACGACAATGAGTTAGCTGATGCAAAGGCACTAGGGAGACGGGTGGCTGAAGTGGCGTGGATGGTGAAACGAGGTATGGAGAAAAATCCAACTGCTGTGCAATAAAGACTCGTTCGATAGTTAGAAAAACCTGATGAGTGAACAACACGATTTCAGCGATCATAAGTGGAAGATCTATTGGGAGCGGGAGTATTCAACGGCATTTGCTCCTGAGCGATTGAAATTAGACTTCCATCCTCATCGGCCGTTGATGACCAATATGCCACTTTCTGAGCAGCGTGAACTTGCTGGCAGTGGATATAAGGTAATCCCCGATGATTGTGGACCGGTTCGGACAGTTGGTCAATATGGTTGGCTCATCCGGAGTCCTGCCGATTGTCGTATTCGTCGTTCTGCGAAGGGATTTGAATGGCAATCGCCAGAAATTCAACCAGAAGAGCGACTTCTTGGCTATAAGTCCTTTTCAGGAATGTATGTGGATTCTATCTTGAACAGTGGATTTCCCAAGCTTTGCTGTGGCATTCGATTTTATTATCCCAAACACATTGGGTTCATGATGAAAAACATTCCAAACCACTTTTATCACTTCCCCAAGCGCACGTATTCTATATGGGAAGGCATTAAATCCCAAGAATATAAACAGACTCCCAACCTCTATGATTTTCTCCCTGACTATGATGCCTTTGTCACCAATTTTTTGCTTCAGCTTGAGAAGCCTACAACGATTATGCGTGGTGATCCCATTGGTCTTGTGTTTCCTGTGTTGTTACCCAAACAATTCACCCTAGAAGAATTGAAACGATCTCGACCGCAAGAGTAACCCGCCGAAGCTCTATTGCTCGCTATCCTCTACTGATTTTGTACTGAATTTACGTTCGTCTCTTCTGGTACCATACCCTCAATGAAGTTGAATTGTGGAGTTGCGTATTAGGCTTCATATGGCACTGTTCAATTGTTTTAATGGGGAAGGCCCTTTGCAGTCATGAAAAAACGATTTCGCGGAAAAGGTCGTCTGGCAGAAGCGACTACTCGTGACGAATTTATTCGAGGCCTTCGTGCCGAACAAATACAGACAAAGAAACAAGGAAAACGACGAGAGGGGTTTCAGTCGCAATGGCAACAACTGTACGAGCATTGTACTGACTCTGGAAGCCATGCTCGGCTACTTGGACTGCGTGAACAATACGAACGTTTTAAATCTGGGGTATCTGAGCCAGCACAAGTAGAGATTGAGGTGGCGTTGCTCATGAAATCTGCCGGGTTTTCGGTGGCGTTTCTCGAAGAGTCTGCAGTTCGCACTGCAGACTTAGAATGTTATTGGGGTGTGGAGCGATTATTTGTTGAGATTACGGCCATTGTTCCAACCCCTTCTGTTCGGTGCGTGACGGAGCCTCAGAACATTGACGGACCATGGCTCGAAAACGATATGTACCAAGATGTGTTTATTCGACGTCTCATTTCGCGAATGGCCGAAAAGTCCAAGCAACTCAATCGATACTGCGCTCCTGTTTTGTTGGCCGTAACCGTTCCCTTCATTGAATGGTTAGAGTCGGAAAAATATCGGCAGAAAAAAATTGATCTTCAGCGGTTGGCTGGTCTGCTTAGTACTGCATTGGTCGGTACCCCGCAGATCAGTGCGGTCCTGCTCACGTGTTGGAATTTTTCCGCGCAACTGGCTCGTTCTAATATACGTTTACACAATGCGTCTTGGGTGGCCCGTTCAGAAGCGGAGGTGTTGTTACCTCGAACTCGGTTATTCGTGGCCAATGCGGTTGCCACCTATCGTTTGGGTGCGCAAGAGACTGTGGCGTTGAAGTCAGTCTTGTAGCCTTGAGAATAGATCTGGGAATAAGGCTGTATTATGTGAGAGAAGCTTGGAGGTCTTCGAGATTTTTGATGACCATGAGATCGCCATTTTCAGTAGCCACGGCAATGCCTTTTGTTGAAATCTCACGACATTTTTCAATGTCTTCATTTTTTTGAAGCGCTTGAGCGAGGGCCATATAAGCGGCGGAATAGGTGGGTTTTACGTCAAGGCAGCTTTCAAGTGCGGATATGGCTTCTGGCCAATTTTCATCTCCTAAATAAGCCTTCCCAAGTCCAAACCAGAGGGTTTCATCTTGAGGGTCCATCTTGAGGACCTTTTTGAATTGTGCAATCTTAGGGTTAGGCATAATCTTTAATTCACGAAGTATGAGATGAATCAGTGTGCGTAGTTCGAATTTATCATGCACCTGATCTCATTGTCTAACTCCGAGAAATATTGGTGAATCTACTCTACCTTCTCTAGGCTCTATGCAGGTCTTATCTTGGCCAGGCTCTTGGGGCTATGGTACGATCTGCGCATTGTTCCTTCCTTCTTTTCTACCCACGATTTATCTAAATCGAGGCCTAGTGATTGATTGTTGGTGCTTCAACATGTTTGTGGCTCATCACGTGTCTTAGAGGAGGTTTCCGTGAGTCGTGTCGGGTTTGTTGCTGATCCAACGTTTGAGGGCCATGAGATGGGTCTTGGACACCCGGAGTCTCCTGAACGTTTACGGGCGATTCGTGCTCGCTTGGATTTAACCAAAACTTTTGAGCGTTTGACACCTATTATCCCTACTCACGCATCGCGGACATGGATTGAACAGGTGCATGCACCTGTGTATGTTCAAGCGCTTGAGACACAATCTCCCAGCTCTGGCTATGCCTCCTTAAATGCTGATACGACACTTTGTCCAGGGACTCTTGCGGCCGCATATTTGGCCGCAGGAGGAGCAATGGTGGCGGCTGATGCGGTAATGGCTCAGCAAGTTGACCAGGCATTTTGTGCCGTGAGACCCCCAGGCCATCATGCTGAAGCTGAGCAAGCGATGGGTTTTTGCTTTTTTAATAATGTCGCTATTGTGGCAAAGTATCTTCAGCAGCACTATGGTCTTTCACGCATCTTGATTGTGGATTGGGATGTTCATCATGGCAATGGAACGCAGCATACATTTTATGACGATCCCTCGGTTTTATTTTTTAGTACCCATCAATTCCCTCTCTATCCTGGTACTGGTCGTTCGACGGAGACTGGACGTGGAGATGGGAATGGTTTGACGGTGAATGTTCCCATGCCTGGGGGGCAAGGGGATGAGGAATATCACGATATTTTTCGAACGGTGTTAGTTCCCGCCGCTCATGAGTTCCGCCCAGAATTCGTGCTCATTTCTGCAGGATTTGATGCCCATCGGGATGATCCCTTGGCCGGTATGAGTCTGACTGAACAAGGCTATGCCTCGCTGACACAGATTGTGTTGGATATCGCCATACAACATGCTTCGGGGCGGGTGATTTCATGTTTGGAAGGTGGGTATCACCTTGAGGGGCTTGCTCGGTCAGTTGAGCAACATCTTATCACTATGATAGAGGCTTAAAGATGAGAAGAAGACGCCTATGGCGTGGTCCTGGCTTGATTCTCCTCATGTTCGTCATTGGAGTCTTGGTGTATATTTTTTACACCGAATATCGGCCCACGGTGATTTTTGGACTTCGTGATGACTACGCTCGAGCCATTCCCTTTCAAAAGGTTCCCGTTGGTTTAAATAGTTTGAAAGCGAAAGATTGTGGGACTTGCCATCAGGAAATTTATCAGGAGTGGAAGACGAGTATTCATGCGCATGCTTATGACGATCCATTTTTTCAGGCCTATTGGAAAAAAGATGACAATGTCTTTGTGTGCTTAAACTGTCATGCCCCTCTTGAAAATCAACAACCGATGTTAATACAGGACATTCCAGATGATCGCGTGGAGAAAGCAACGCAAATTCCTAACTATCGATACGATGCGGATTTTGAACGAGAAGGAGTGACCTGTGCTGTCTGCCATGTCCGGGATGGTGTGATTCATGGTCCATTTGGAGATTCCGTTGCCCCTCATCCAACGAAGTTTGATCCCGCGTTTCGCACAACACAAATGTGTCATCGGTGTCATAGCGTCGTCTCAGGCCCATTTCAGTTTTATAATGGAGGGCCATGTGGGACGTACACTGAATTTGAAGGTGAGTTTTTCATGAAGGAAAAGGGCCTGATTTGTCAGAGTTGTCATATGCCGGAGGTGACACGACCTGTGGCCAAGGGGGGACCGATTCGACATGGCCGACGGCACCTCTGGCGGGGAGGGCATGACCCTGACATGATTAAGCGAGCGATTGCTGTTCAAGTGGTTGCCGACCCTGTGCAGCCTACTCCTGGGGCTCGCATTAATTTCACATTAACTCTTATTAATGCCGGTGCAGGGCATAAAATTCCAACAGGAGATCCCGATAGACATTTTTCCGTGGAATTTTTAATTCGTGATGGTGAAGGAAATATTATCCAACATCAGTCAGAGACGATGGGACGATGGATTCTTTGGCAGCCAGTTATTTTGGAGGTCTATGATAATCGCCTCTTACCCTTGGCGAGTCGTGACTATCAGTTTGCCTATGATTTACCAGATGACGCAGCCGATTGGAAGGTGCAAGTCAGGATTCGGTACCATATCTTGACTGACGGACAGCATGAAATGTTGCGGGAAAGTTATGGCTTAACGGGAGATGATCCCTATATGTTTCCTATTTATGAACGAGAATTTCCTCTTAATGAAACGTTATCGGTGGCTTTAGATGCCCAGCCCACAGATCCGCGATTGGGATGCGCTAAACCGATAGACGGCAAATCGGTGGGATAATCGGGCGTGCGAAAGAAGGAGAGCTTATGATTGAAGATTTTTTAATTGATACTGAAACGCTTGCGCAAAACCTTGGCCGAGATGGCCTGGTGATTATTGATGTACGTGGAGCTGCGGCTTATTCCTCTCATATTCCTGGCGCGGTTCATAGTACATGGCACGAATATAGCGATCCTGAGGCCATTGCAAAAGGGTTATTAAACCCTGACACAAAGGCTATTGAGCAGCGCTTGCAAACATTGGGGATCAATCACCATAGTGACATCGTCATCTATTCCAATCCATTTGATAACTGGGGAGATGAGGGACGCTTGTATTGGATGCTGCAATATTTAGGGCATCAAAGCATACGTATCTTAGATGGTGGATGGGTAAAATGGGTTGCGGAGCAGCGTCCCTATGAGCATCAACCTATCAAGCCACCAGCTGGAGACTTTACCGCGACCCTTCGTCCAGAGTTGATCATCTCAAAAGATGAGTTGAAAAAGTTAGTCAAACGTCCACATCCTGAAACGGATATTCTTGATGCTCGTAGTGTGGAAGAATATGCCGGAAAAGAGGTGGATGGGTTACCGCGGGCTGGTCATATTCCTTTAGCGATCAATATGCCCTGGAGTGGGTTTCTGAATTCCAATGCAACCGTACGAGATTTGGGGGACATTAAAAAAGTCTTCGAAGAGCGTGGCATTGATCAGCAGAAAGAAATTGTGACGTATTGTTTGGGAGGTGTCCGTGCAGCCTGGCTCTATTTTATTTTACGTCTTATCGATTTTGAGCATGTCAAATGTTATCCAGGGTCATGGTGGGAGTGGAGTCGTGATTTTGCCGCGCCTGCCGAAAAAGATGTCAAATTATTACACAAGGTGACAAACCCGGAAGGCGTAAAGCCTTCTTGATCTTATCCTAAAGGCATGCGAGGATATAACATGTTTCGGCGGTATTCATTTCTGCTTTATTATCACCAAGGAGGTTGCAAATGAGTCGAATGGTAGTTCAGAAAGCCATGTTAGTTGGTAGTTTGTTCGCACTGCTATCTATGGGGATCTTTTCCTCTTCTGTCCTGGCCGGTGGTAATCCTCATGTTGCAGAGGCTATTGCTCATGCTGAAGGAGCAGCCAAGCATGGTGGAATGGGCCATGCCGATGCATTGGTCTCTCATGCGGAAGAAGCATTGACCCATGCTCATGCGGCACAAAAGGATGTCCAAAACCCGCATTTAGATGAGGGTGTGAATGAGTTGAAGGAAGCCATTGCCCATGGGAAGCAAGGACATGCTGAAGTGGGAACAAAGCATGCGGCTAGTGCTGTGATGCATATGAAAGAGGTTCACTAATCTATCGTGACTGGTAGCTCTCAAGGCGGGTAGGGCTGGCCCTACCCGCCTTGTTTCGTTTTATAGAGCATTTTCACATCACCGACTAGGTACTCTGCCAATTTTGAAACTACCTGACTGAGTGAAATACGTGTGGCTGGAGTTCATGAGGGTTAGAATATGAAGGTTGGGTTTTATCAATATTCCCCACGATTTGGAGACGTACAACATAACTTGGATGAGGTGATTGGTTGTCTGGAATCAATCGACTGTGATTTGCTGGTTTTGCCAGAATTAGCTATGTCAGGGTATCAATTTTGTTCTGGTGAGGAGGTTGCAAATGTAGCTGAATCAGTTCCTGATGGTCCTACTACGCGTCGGTTAGCGGAGCTAGCCAAGCAACGAGATTGTTATATCGTGGCTGGTATACCTGAGAGTCATGCTGGAAAATTCTTTAATTCTGCAGTATTCGTCGGGCCTGCTGGGTTTCTCGGAGTCTATCGTAAGGTTCATTTGTTTTTTGAAGAAACCTTGTTTTTCTCCCCAGGCGATCTGGGATTTCAAGTTTGGGATATTGGCCATTGTCATATCGGCCTGCTCATCTGTTTTGATTGGTTTTACCCAGAGGCCGCACGCACGCTAGCGCTGAAGGGGGCAGATATTTTGTGTCATCCCTCGAACCTTGTTCTTCCCCATTGTCCCGATGCGATGGTAACTCGGTGTTTAGAAAATAGGGTATTTAGCATTACGGCCAATCGAATTGGTGAAGAGACTCGAGGTGAAAAGTCATCGTTACGATTTATTGGCAAGAGTGAAATTGTTTCTCCAACTGGAACCATCCTCTATCGAGCACCAGAAGACAAATCGGACCTCATGATCATTGATGTTGACCCTCAGCAAGCTCGGGATAAAATGATAAATCCGTATAACGATCTTCTCCGAGATAGACGGACAAATTTCTATGAATAGTCGACAGGTGTTGTCTTCCATTTAGATATGAGTTATTTGGAACCATAGGTGTTGACTGGAAATCTGACATAGGGGTTTTGCTAAATAACCGATTTAGGGCTATCCTATAAGAGTTCTCTCCTCAATTCCCAAATTGATGAAGCAAATGAGTATTTCGTTAACAATGGTTCAAAAATTGGAGCTACCATGATTCCATTCAGTCAAAGAGATGTGCGAGTTGAAAAAGGGAGGCCATGCATGAAAATGTGGTTGTTCTCTGTCATGATGTTGATTCTGGTGTTGCCGGGCTGTGTTGTTTCAAAGGATAAATATGAAGCTGCAGTTTCGGATATGGAGTCTGCGAAAGCTGAGCTTGAGAAAATGCGCATGCATCGAGATGCCCTTGAACAGCAAGTAAAAACGGTGAAAAGTTCAAACGAGGCCGTTTCGACAGACTTGGAGATGATGACGGCTGAAGTTCAGCGTATTAAAGAGGGAAGAAAGGGTGAGCAAGCACTCGTACAAAGTCGGAAAAAGGAGTTGCTCCGCAAGCAACAGCAACTCCTTGCGAAGCACAAGCGGTTGGCTAGGGAATTTCAAAAAACCAAGAGTCAGAATAAAGCCTTGAAAGAAACTGTCGTGCGGTATCAAAAGGAACTCAAGGCTAATCGACAAAAAACTATGGCCCAGGTTTCGGCACCTGCAAAAGTAAAGAAATCAATAGGGTCTTCAACTCAACCCAAAGGGAAGTCGATACCCGGTAAAACAGCGCCAGCTTCGGTCAAGAGTACTCCCGTTCCGGCCTCAGGGAAAAAAGTACAGTTAGTCAATATCAATAAGGCTTCGGCTAGCGATCTCATCCTATTCCTCGGACTGACGAAGGAAGTCGCTGCAGAGGTCGTCGCGAAACGACCGTATCGTTTACGTGGAGAATTAGTGGCTAAACAAGTGGTCCCTAAAGCCACATTTGATGTCATCAAAGATCGGATTACTGCAGCCCGATAACTGTGTTGTCTCTAGCTTGATCGTCACAATCTAGGTGCCAGGTATTTGAGTCTTTTAATTTTTGAACTTCCCTCTATCGACTATCTGAGGATTCGATCTTCAGTAATACGGCCATCTTCAAGGTGAATGAGTCGATCGGATTGTTCGGTAAGTTTTTGGTTGTGTGTGACAATCACAAACGCCGTACCATGTCGCTGATTGAGGTTTCGCAAGACTTGAAACAACGAATCTCCTGTATGACTATCGAGGTTTCCTGTCGGTTCGTCTGCCAAGACCAGATCTGGGTTTCGAATTAAGGCTCGTGCGACCGCAACTCGCTGTTGTTCTCCTCCTGATAACTCCCCCGGTTTGTGATCCATTCGATGAGATAAACCGACTTCTTCTAAAAGAGCTTTAGCCGCTTTGCTTGCCTCGACTCGTGGTTGCTTTTGGATCAGAGCTGGAAGAATGGTATTTTCCAGAGCGGTAAATTCTGGCAACAGATGATGGAATTGAAAGACGAATCCTAGTCGGCGATTCCGAAAGTCAGCGAGTGCAGATTCAGGCATGCCTAAGAGTTGTTTCCCTTCATATGAAATCGTGCCTTGAGTTGGCTGGTCTAATGTACCCATGATATGTAGGAGTGTACTTTTTCCAGCTCCGGAGGCTCCAATGATTGAAACCACTTCTTGGCGGTGAATGGTGAGGTTGATTTCTTTCAGAATGTCGACCCGTTGTTGGCCCAAATAACAGGTTTTTGAAAGATTGTGAATCTCAACGAAGGGCTCTCCCGTCGAGGCTTGAGAATCAGTATCACTCATAACGAAGGGCACTCACGGGATTGAGTTTGGCTGCTTGCCATGATGGATAGAGCGTGGCGGCAAAGCTAATGAGGATAGCGGAGACAGCAACGAGCGCTACATCTAAGCCAAGCACATGAACTGGAATACGTGAAATGTAATAGACGGATGCGTCAAAGGTCCAATAGTTTTCGATGAACCAGAGGAAGGTGTATCCCAAAGGGATGCCAATCGCAGTTCCAGTGAGACCAATGACCAGTCCATTCAACATAAAAATTTTCATAATGGATTGTGGTGTGGCTCCCATGGTTTTCAGGATGGCTATCTCTCTCTGTTTTTCAGTT
>JBMYWX010000028.1:16977-20062 GCA_049607825.1 Nitrospirales bacterium | reverse complement strand
CGGGTGACGAGCTTGATGTAAGTTAATGTGTTCTCGAGTATTGAGTGAAACTGGATTCGCTGACATCTTGATGCTGAGACGCGCTTTTGCGCCAATGCTATCAAGTTGTCCTAGTAAGGAAAAATTATGGAAAAGGGAATCAACCTGGGACGCCACCATGTGAGAGAGGTTTTGTAAAATTCGGCGGACCTCTTGTTTGACTTGGAGATCCGCGACCTTGATGGCATTGTTGAGTTCAATGAGATCTCGAGGTTCAAGAAATACCGTTGCACCACTACCTGAAATATCATGCACAATACCAGGTATTTGGTGCTGCATCTCGGCTTTGACGGGAATCACATAGCGTTGTTCCCGTTCGGCAAAATACTGTCCTTGGAGGAGATCTTCGTAATCATGCGACGACAACATGCGTTCAAGTCGTTGGCGTATTCGTTGACGAAGTTGACTAAGATGTTGTAACAGTTGATACAACTCAGGAGTGGCCGTTTCCTTGATATGCCCTTCGTGATCGATACATTGCTCAATGGCTTCTTGTATCCAAACAAGAGGTTCTAAATCTTGACCGAGTACATGAATAGTAGGACAAGACTCTTCGTAGGCCTCAAGAACTTGTGTAATGTCACGGCACAATTCCAACATCACCGAAATATGAAAGAGTTCTAGGCCTTCGAGGTGAGCGCCTTTCGAGGCCCGCTTAAAACTCTCGCGTAAATCTTCAAAGTTCAAGATCGGAAAGGGCGTTGAGCTTTCTAGCAGGCTTCGCATTTCTGTGGTTTCGTGTTGTCGGCTTATGGCATCTTCAAGAGATGTTTCTAGCGTCAGCTGTCGACAAGAATTGGCACCAGTTAGAGAGTGGGCCTGTGAAGCAAGGGCTTCAAGAAGCACATCCCATTCAAGCGTTTGTCGGGTATGCTGTTGGAGAGATTCAGGAGTCATACAGGAGACAGTTTACACCGTTTAATGGAGGAAAATGTAGTAGACGAGGTTAAGCCAATGAAGGGGAAGCGATCTTCTGGAATAGAATTTAGGGAGATGGTGATGATTGGGGAAGAGACTGTTCCAAATCATTCAAGCTATTGAGAATGCTTTCTCGAATATCTTTCCAGGCATTCTCACTGCTATTTCGAAAGTCCTCTATTTTGGAGAGAATCTCTTTTTTCTGCTCTTTCAGTATTTCAATGTTTTCGTTTAATTTAGATTGGGTCGTTTCATGTAAATCCGTACTTTTTTCTTTTAAGACTTGCATTTTATCCTCAAGATCGTGAAGTTGCCTGCGGATATATTCTTCAAATTCCCGTTTTTCTTTTAAAGCCAAGGCCAGATGTTCTTCAAGAGTATCAGACACTTCCGCTGATGAAGTGGCTTCAGAAGCGGAATAGGCCAAACCCGTGAATCCTACACAGGCAATCACTAAGAGGAGCTGTATCCACAGAACCCTGCAGCGACCCTGGGACTGAAGAAGCAATTTTAGCATGAGAGAACTCAAATTGGGGAATGATACCTCTATTGCATATATGGTATCACAAGGAAAGAATGTTGCACAGATTACCTATTTTAAAAAGGCGAATTATTCACGTATTTTATTTATACGACTGTTCAAGAGAAAGGTTTTGATCATGACCTCTGAGGAAGCGAGATCATATTTACATTACTTGCTCACCTTAAATCTTCGAAGAGAAGAAGCTTTTGGCCCATTAGCACTTGCATTTATTAAAGAGCAGGACTTATCACAACTAGGGCTTGTTCCTGAAGAGCAATTTAATTTGATAATGGCCACAGCCCAGGTTTTAGCGGCAGAACCAAAGCGCTATACCTTAAAAATTGAATTGCTTCAACGCGCTATCCGACTTCTCCCACAAACACGCTATGATGACCCAGAACTTGCCAGAGAATTGGATCATGGTATTCGCAAGACTCAAGCTGACCTCAATATTTACACCGAGGCCATGAAGACTCCTCGCCCCCAAGGAGATCGTCAACGTTTGATCGTGGAAACTGATGCACCGCAGTATTTCCTTGATATTGCCCAGAAGCGAGCATCAGCCTATTACCAAAGTAAATACCATCTTTCAAAAGAAGCCAAAACCGCACAAAATTTTGGAGGAGCACCCAAGAAATTTGATCCAGAGAATCAAGACGTCCACACCGAATTTCCTGGAGCGTGCGCACCATTTATGTCGGTGCGGTCAAATGCGTTTCACATGATGTTACCCTTTGACCTTAAGATCAGTCGTGACCCAAGTGATCCCTTAGAAGCTGGAGTCAGGATATTTTATGCCAAAATGGGATATTCATTTCCGCTTCGCTATGAGATGGGAAAGCTATGTAGTTATCACGATGGGCAAGTGCTCGACATTGACTTGAATGACCCTAATCTTCTCTTTGTGTCATTTTCTCGTGTAAACGATCAAGAATTTCAAGCACAATCAAGGTCAGATGATCCTAATATACCCCAAGAATTTGCCTATCCTGTGGCAGTACTTGAACACACGGGTAGCCTTGGCCCATTCATTCAGATCGCCTGCAACTTTAAGGTCTGGTTTGATGCATCAGTTGTGTCCTTGCTGATACAAGGTGCCCCCGACCTTCATGAATATGGATTTCAAGGTGGGTCAGGACTGATGACAAGAAGCTATGCCTCAGACAAAGTTGAGACCTATGCGGAATCATACTCACAGCCCTGGCAAGAAGGATTAAGTTTTAACTTTGTCAATCTCCACCTTCAGTTGGCCCCTGGAAACAATACGGCCATGATTCCGCATAGTACCCCAATTTTTTCCGTCTTTCCGGTATTAAATCGACAATCTTTTAAATTTGAAGATAGATCTCAGATCGACCCTTAGTGACTTAATCTCATATTGCACTTTAATTTTAAAGAGATTTTCATATATTTATCAATGGGATTTAAATAAAATGAATTTGACACATAAAAATGAGATACAGTGAAATGTAAGATAGTGGCAGTAAATTTCTATTGATTTTTTTATATATCTCGATTAGGCTCACAGCTGAAGATACCTAAAAGCCTGATGATCTCTTTTATTGCCAGAATCAAGAAATCTATGGTAGCGTGATAAAGAAATGG
>JBMYWX010000028.1:0-16967 GCA_049607825.1 Nitrospirales bacterium | reverse complement strand
ACAAAGATGGATGACGAAGGACCTAGACAAAAGGTACTGAGCGTTCTTATTAACCCCGCATCATATTCCCTGTTTACCATCCCACATATCACTCAACGCTTCCTCGACGTGAAGTCAATCACATACGGCTCGTCTGCCTTGTTGACTCTCCTTTGATACACTTATGGATATCTTTGCGGTTTTAGTCTGTCTAGGGCTTTCTGCATTTTTCTCAGGTGCAGAAATCGCCTTTTTCTCAATTCCCGAAAGTAAGCTGCGAACGCTTGCCGAAGAAGGAAAAAATAGTGCGAAGTTAGCGCTGCGCCTACGGTCCAATCCCCAGCGTTTGCTCTCGACCATTCTTATTGGCAACAACCTCGTGAATATATCAGCAACAACGCTTACGACCCTCATTGCACATCGCTTGTTTGGAATCGAAGCTGTCGCACTGGCCACAGGGCTTCTAATCCTTATTGTGTTGATGTTTGGAGAGATTGTTCCTAAGTCGCTGTGTCAAAAGTATGCTGAAACAGCCGTCCAAATTATGGCCTATCCAGTGTATTGGTTTGAGAAGATCTTTTCACCAGCGTTGTATGTCCTCGAGCCATTTATTCTCAAGATGACAGGGGGACGATCCTTGACCTTACACTATGCCACAGAAGAAGAGTTGAAACTTATGCTAGATGCTGGAGACAAGGCTGGGGTCTTAGAGACAGAAGAAGTCAAAATGATTAAAAATGTGTTTGAATTTACGGATTTGACAGCTGAAGATGTGATGACTCCTCGAATTTATATGTTTGGTCTCGAAGCAAATCAAACTTTAGATGAAGCAAGGGAAGAGCTCTTTAAATCAAAATTTTCTCGTATTCCCGTCTATGATGATGACCTTGATAACATCACTGGAATTTTATACAGAAGTCATGCCTTAATGGACTTAGCTCAAAACCAAACGACCTCCCTGCTAAAGGATATTGCGAGGCCGGCCCTGTATGTACCAGCAGGCAAACCCGCCGATGATCTCTTAAAGCAGTTTCAACAAGAAAAGCGTCACATTGCGATTGTCGTCAATGAATTTGGTGGAGTTCTAGGTTTGGTTACCGCGGAAGATTTGCTAGAAGAAGTGGTCGGTGAAATTCTTGATGAAGGAGACCTTACTGAAGAGCTCATCAAACGCACGGGAAAAAATCAAATTTTGGTTGATGGGCGAACCGAAGTGCGAAAAATTAATGAATTTCTTAAAGTTGAGCTTGATGAAGAACAAAATACCATTAGTGGACTCATCTTAGATGAACTTGGCCATATTCCCGGAATTGGAGAGCGGGTCTTTGCCAATCAATGCCATCTTGTCGTGAGAGATGCTGACGAAAAGTCAATTAAGAGTGTTCAAATCATTAAAGTTGAAGTGGTGCCAGAAGCCACTGAAGAAGAACCTTCCCCAGTAGGTCCCCTCTCATAATAATTCCTTGATTCATTCAGCATTTTCTAGATTTAGGTTTCCTCCCCACCGTCTATGCATGCGTGACATTCATCCATTTTATGTTCTCCATGGCGACTGCAAAAATGGCGAGAACATCCCGCGCAAACCATAAAGCTCAGTCGGATCATATCCTCCTCTGCGCACACATAACAGTTCTTTTCTCGTTTAGCCTTTGGCATGTTTCTGATCCCCCCATGTGTTCCTAAGAATCCAGTATAAAGCCACAAGGTTATCTTATGAGACTTGGCTATAGCAAATGATCAGTCGTTGATTGTATTGTATATCGGTAAAATTGTTCATCATTTCAAACTCTCATTTCCATATTTTTCATATGGCAATACAGTGGTTTCCTGGGCATATGTCCGTGGCTCGTCGAGAATCGGCTAAAACCATGGAGACGTGCGATGTGGTCGTTGAAGTACTAGATGCACGCGCTCCAGCAGCCAGCAGTAATCCGATGATTACTGAACTTCGACTGGAGCGACAGCGCCCTTGCCTAAAAGTCCTGAATAAAGCGGATCTCGCTGACTCAGCCATTACTCAGGCATGGCTGAACGCCTATAATCAGGAGCCTGGCGTCAATGCCGTTGCCCTTTCCTGCAACCGAGCTGGACAGGCAGCCAAAATTCCTAATTTGTGTCTGCCTTTGGCCCCCCACCGTAATAACAACCTCAAGCCCCTTCGTATGCTCATCATGGGTATCCCAAATGTCGGAAAATCCACACTCATCAATATGCTGCTCAATCGTCGGCTTGCCAAGGTGGGTGATCAGCCGGCTGTGACCAGAGTCCAACAACGCAATGTCCTGAATGATCGTATGACGCTCATCGACTCACCTGGCCTTCTTTGGCCAAAAATTGAGGATCCGAATGTGGGGCTCATGCTTGCGACAATCAATGCGATCAGTCCCAAAGTGGTTGTCGACGAAGAAATCGCTGATTTTCTTGTCACCAAACTCGTGACTAACTACCCTACCCTGTTCATGGCACGCTATGGATTGGCTGTTGATGGGCTGGATAGTCTGGAAGTACTTGATGCCATCGCGAGAAAACGTGGATGCTTGCGAAAAGGGAAAGGTGGAGAACTGGATAGAGAAAAAGCTTCGAAACTCCTGCTCTTAGAATATAGAAACGGCAAACTTGGCCGCACCAGTCTAGAAACTCCAGAAATGTGCGAAGTCCCTGTTTAGGCTAATATACGTCTGAGACCGGACTCATCTCCCCTCACATGAAAATATTGATTAGTTGAATTATGAGTCAGAATCGCAACGCGGAGATATCGGACAGAAAGAAGGCAGCTTTCCGTTTAATTGTGGTATGACCGGCGGTATTCCCAGGTCACAGGCAACCTCAAGAGCCGGCTTCGCATGGTCTACTAAAACAAAATCAACTTTTCTGTCAAACAAATCATGTAAATCTTTACGAAGTTTGCCTTTTTTCTTTGTGCGGAGCCATGAATAGTTAATCCGAACGCCTTTCTGTTGAAGCCGAATTATGGTTTTCCGATTTGGCCTTCCTCGGAGGAACGTTAACTGAATAAATTCGTCGCAGGCATGAATTGTTGTTTTGATGTACTGACTACGAAAAAACTGTCGGCTCATATTTCCCACCCAACTCTTAACACCTGCCTTATTTGCAACTTCATGAACAGCTAGGTCCGCAGGTTTTCGAGATGAAAAGATCACCTGATGAAAACGATTGGTTTTGGCAACTACTTCGGCAACTAATCGTGTAACACGGGGATTATTTTCTTTGATGTCGACATTCAGCCAAATATTTTGAGGCATCATTGTCAACACCTCTTCTAGGGTCGAGATGTTCTGTCCTATGTCTTCTCCTTTACAGGGCTTAAACCGTAGAGCTTGGACTTCAGAGAGAGTGGTTTCAGATATCATCAACTTCTTGCCATGAGCATCGGTCACATGATCATCATGGGCAATCACCAGCTCCTCATCAGCTGTGATCCGCACATCAAATTCTATCTGATGAACTCCATGACAAATCGCGCGTTGAAAAGCGCCAATTGTGTTCACCGGACACCCTAGGATCCCTCCACGATGAGCTGAGATCCCACGTTCAGGAAGACTCGGTACAGGGGAATGTGGCAACTCACAAGCCACAGGTGGTGAAAGTGAGGTACATCCAAAGCAGAGCGCACTGATGAAAACCCCACTAAGTAGATGACCAGTAGATCGACGCGAATTCATAGGGGCTCAGGTGGACCGCCCATCAGCATAAGCAGCAACATCATCAGTGCAGCTTGCGCAACCCAGCCAATCAGGCACACTCCAATGGCGCGATAGGTACTTTCATAATCCAAGGCTTGACGCACAGCAATGACCATGGCTATGAGCATCCAGCCACTTGCCAGAAAGTTTGTGATCGTGCCAAGACCGGGGAGGATCCCAAGAATACGAATCATACCGGGAGCACTCGAAAATCCAATCGTTCGAAGTAGTTCGCCATGATCGGCCGAAGTTTGAGGTTCGGGTAAGAGTTTGGTCCCGATGATATAGGTTAAAAATGCCCAGACATACCAGCCGACTAAGGACCCAACCGTGCCGATGAATAAACCTTTCAAGCCAGCTTGACTCATAAACCCTATACCTCCAGCCAGGCTTGATAACACGACGACGGTCATGGCTTGCCCCATGGCACTCTTATCAGCTTCGACTTCTTCGTAGAGCTGGATATCAAGCTTAGCTGCACGGACTATACGATCAACAAATGGTGTCATAAATCATGATTTCCTAAGTTGTGCCTCATGTCGTTAATATCCCCTACCGCTGCGCCCTCCACCACGGCTCATGCGATCAAACGGAAGCGCTTCATAGCGTTTCTTCAAGTCTGGATGCTGACTGAGGTAACTCTTCACTGCCGTATCATTACCGAAAACATCTGCACTGTGCTGACGATACTCCTCTAACGTCAAACCATGTTTGGAGAGAAGTGTGCTGAGCTTAGAGTTAATATCTGCCCCCATTTCTTTCATTTTCTCAGGCGAAGGTCGTCCACCACCTCCATATCCTTTTCCACTGGAGAAATAATTTGTCATCATCTCACCGATCTCTATACGAGCCTTCACAAACTTTCCAACATCTGCCGATTCTGCGCTAAAACTATTCACTGCAAATAACAAGATGCTTAATGAAATTCCAACGATGATACGGGGCATAATCGTAGTCATGGTTTCCTCATAGAAAGTGGTAAAAAGTAATGGGTTAAACGAATTCTATTATATCATTTTGGAGAAGTACTTTTCTCTTGGTGAGAAAATTCGACAGGGCGATGAGGACTTAACGCCTATGGCCACTCGTCTGCGAAGAATAGTTATTGAACAAAAGGCTGGCCTCTTTCTTTTGGCTCAGCGCTCTATAAGAATTAAAATATGTTTTGTGTTAGAGCGCAATTCAGCTTAAGATACCTTAAAGTTCGATACTGAATCATGCTCAAGACGAAACTCCTCAATATCAAAGGCTTTGAAACCGTCGTAGTAGGGAAAGATCCATCGTCTCATTTCCACGCTATGATCGCAGTCCATTCCACGCGCCTAGGACCGTCTGTGGGAGGAATCCGCATGTGGCCCTACAATAATGAGAAAGAGGCCCTACATGATGTGCTTCGCTTGGCTGAAGCCATGAGTAAGAAAGCCGCCATCTCTGGGTTGGAAGTGGGAGGAGGAAAGGCCGTCATCATAGGAAATCCCGAAACAGAGAAAACCCGATCAGCGCTTCTCTTAATGGGCAAACTCATAGATTCCCTAAAAGGAAAGTACCTTGCAGCCAAGGACTCCGGGATTCTCCCCGAAGATTTAGATGTAGTCTCGGAACAGACAAAACATGTCACAGGAACAACAGGAAAACTGGGTGGCAGCGGAGATCCTTCTCTCTCGACAGCCAAGGGTGTGTTGGCAGGCATGCAAGCTGCTTGTCAATTAATACATGGCACTCAAAGTCTTTGCGGTCGAACGGTAGCCATTCAAGGTGTGGGACATGTTGGGTGGAATCTGGGCAATCTTCTGTATAAGCAGGGAGCCAAACTGGTCATAGCTGACTTGCAACCGGAACGTGTGAAACGAGCGCAACACGCATGGAGGGCATCCGCCGTCCCACTCACAAAAATCCATCGAGTTTCCGCCGACATATTTGCACCTTGCGCACTCGGAGGCGTCTTACACTCCAAGACGATCTCTCAATTGACAGCCAGAATTATAGCCGGAGGAGCGAATAATCAATTTCTAGATGAAACGCGTGATCCATACCAATTGATGAAACGAAACATCGTGCATTGTCCTGACTACGTATTGAATGCTGGAGGCCTTATTCAACTCGTGGTTCGGGAAATTATGCATCAGCGACGAGTGGCACCTTGGATTGCGAATATTCATCGAACAGTTCAAGAAATTTTGACTACGGCTTTACGCGAACAGTTACCACCCTTGATTGTCGCGAACCGCATCGCGCTCAACAAAATACAGACCTAACCCCGCAAAAGATCCTTCTTCTCAAAAGCTAGTAAGATACATCATAGTTAAGGTAGACAGCCCTGATAGACTAGGGTCCTCTGGTGTCTTCTCTACTATCAATAAGAATATTCGACACGATGCTTTATTCATCGTTGACAGAGAAAGTGATGCGAATATGATGAACTTACGTAGAAGATTTATCTCGCACCCATGGGTTGGGTTGGTAGCTGCACTCGCGATGTTACTCGCTGGGCTATCACACGATTCAAGAGGATCTGATGAATACTGAGATTAAAACCCATCATGGAGTCATTGCCTATGGGATCTATGCAGTATTGAAAAGCATCCCAGACGTGTTCGATGGGCTTGAAACGCTTCTTGAAAAAGTTCAATAAGAATATTCAGCTTACATCTCTAATTTTTTATAGGGCAAGAGCTAAGGAGGAAGAGAGAAAAGATCGTTACATTCTGAACATGGTTTCGAAGTAAAAATAATCAGAATCCTTGTTTCCGCCCGTGGGCAGCCTGGCTGAGGCAGGAAGACGATCGAAATAACTTCCCTTAAACCAAGGTATTCGCTTCAAAATACTGACTGGCGATATTGGCGGAAAAAGCGGGGGAGGAAAAGGTAAGCAAGAGCAGAACTCCTAAAGTAGTATCAAGACTTTTCATAGCACGACCTCCTTCAATGAATGGTTTGGTGTAACGGTTGCGTTGAGTCATGACACACCTCTTCGCACGATATCGCGCGTCTTAGATGTGTCTATAATTTTAAGATAAGACCACTTACGGCAGGGCCCATTCATGGATGATCAAACTTGAATAAGCGAAACATCCGTGGCACGACGCGTGTGCGTCGCCTTACCTGCTCACAGCCATCTCACCGTCCTCGAACACGCCACGGACGCTCAATTCGGCGAACGTTGCTATGGTATGGCCTTCAATCAGCTGCGTCAGGATGCTCCTGTCGGGTGTCTGAAAGGACACTTCGGCGTTACCGAAGGCAATCGCAGGTAACCATGTGTCCATCCGCACCCTCTTGTTCGAATTCGCATGCCACCAGATCGCACGAAAGGGAAACGAGGAATTTGGCGCAGGATCACTCGCCTGACCGTACACATACCACGTTGGCTTCCGTTTCGGGGCCACAACGCCGTGCATGTTGCCGTAAGTGATTTCAATCTTTGTGAAATCAAAAGTCAGACTATCATCGAGATGAGCTGGCAGACCGATCGCTCTCAACCCCTTCACCAACGCCTTGATGTTACTAGCATAGGTCAGCGTGTAGTTATTGATGTCGCCCTGGCCATCAGGCGGAAGGATGTTGATCCCGATTTGTGCGACAGCACCTGGCGTCGGTGCTCTCCCACCGACGCTAATGGCTTGACACTCAGAAACACGCACGACGAGGAGCGCAGAGCCATTCGCATTAATAACGACACTAAATCCTGCTGGCACCACAGCTTGCGCGTCCACAAAAGAGATCGGTTCGAGACCAACAAACTCAGTGCAGTCCTTAAAGGTCACATCAAAATCGCGTGCCGTCCCCCCGGCTTCTACGGCCGGTGCGCTCCAGAATGATATAGTCAGCGCAAGCACAAGGGAGAACAGTCGCATAGTCTTCTTAAACATCCTGTCACCTCCTGGTTAGAGTCGAACAAACAGCACGATCTCGAGGCACACGTTCCTAAAAGACGCCATCACCGACGATGTCCCAAATAAGACAGTCTGGATTGGTAGTTGAAGTTCCACCACTCACAGATACACCACCGATGGACACGTCTACGGCGATAAATTTCCGCGGAATATCGAAAAGCGAAATGTCTTGATCATAGAAAGTCGTGGCCTGAAATGCCGAAAATTTAAAATTGCCTTTTTTAACGGGGACACCCATACTTGGCCCCAGAATAATACGTAAGGCGCGATTCCCACCAACCACTTCAAGGCTGGCTTTGGGATCAACGATTTTATAGCCGCCTCTGATTTTCAGAGTACAACGGGTTTGTTGTTTATAGACATCACCATTCGAATTTCGGTTACAGATACCAGTGACCAGTTGATTCTTGAATGGTCCATCAATGATTTCACCTCGGAACTGGATGGAATTTTCGTTATCCATGGGGTGTGCAGACGACACGGTCAGTCCAAGCACAAGGAAGGTAAGAGTAAAGGAATTGACGATTTTCATAGCATGCTCCTGTTGACGGTTTAATCTAACGATAGAGATCTGGTATTACTCCTGTTTGGAGGACAGGGTTGTTACGCCCGAATATCGAAATGGTTCGCCTTCGAGGAATGTTGCTGGTCTATTGCTTATTGCTTAATTCTTCCCGTCTAAAGCTGCGCACCACCATCTCGATAGACACGGTCAGTTCTATCGCCTTATTGTAGTAAGGCAGATATTCGTCGCGGGCCCTGGCCCAGACTCCAACTCAAACACCGGTCGAAGGAGGAGGCTCACTCCTCCTGCACACCAAAGCCAAGATGATGGTGAAGTTTCAGTTTCAACCCAATCCTTTCCTTCTGAGAAGATATAATCTTGCGATCTAAGAAAGGGACTGACTGGTTTATGAGTTGTGTCATTAGCCTTCATGCAGTAACCATTCTTACCTATCAAAGTCGTCGCTCTCATTCGTGAAACATAAACGGCCTGCTGAGTTTGAGTATTGTAAAAATTGGACATCTGAATTTATGAATCCCGATTTTGTGTAAATCATTCTTACCCAAACAGTCTTACACGATACGTTCGCCGTTTCCTTTACGCTAATCGTACAATCGATACGCCTCTTCCCATCACACCCAAATCGACCGGGTATGTGTACTTCTCGGACTTTTTTTCAAGTACCCCGGCTTTTGTTCTTATTAAGTCGAACAGATGGGAAAACTCATAACCAGCCCTGGAACATGGGTGAACAGACAGAAGATGACAGGATCAAGGGGGTGAGGTTCTTAAGATATGAGACCATACGAGCGATAGTGCGAGGATAACACCCGGTGTGATTGTATGACGTACAAGAAACGCTTTCAGGCAAGGAACAGCTACTCGTTGGGATGATACCAGAAGGAAACTTGATAGGAGATTTCTTTAACCATCCAACAATAAAATCCCTCTAACCTTTCCAAATGATTTAGAGGAGGAAAATGATAGTTTTTAGAAGTTCCCATTACAGCACAACATATTCAGTTGCTCAAACACACTTGCTTCATACCGCTACTTACTTTTCTATCTCTTTAATTGTTATCTAAATAGATACAAATGGTATCTCTATAGATACCATTCCATAGAGCTACTTTATATCCGCTAGTCAATATTTTATAAAAAGAAATAGTCGATTACAACTTAATCCTCGCAATCAAGACAGGAAACTAATAGGCATATTTGGGCACAGCTTCTTGTGATCCACTTGGCACTCGACTTGCCTTTCTATGCTAACTGAAAGCAACAGTGTTCCCACTATAATGAACATAGCCACTGATTGCTAAGATCCAATGTGAAATGAAAAATGTGAGAACTATTATGATTAGAAATGTCATACGCGATACTGATTGGGCTCCTCATAACATTTCTGTTTTTATTGAGAAGGGCACTGACATTCTAGTTTCATAGTCCTATCATTTATAGCCCTTTTAGATGAAAATTGAAGATCTGAACTGATGAATCCGGATTTTTTGGAAATACTTCCTGCACCAAGCTATCTTGCGCCATGTGTTCGACGTTTCCTTTATGCCAATCGCACGATCGATGCCCCCGTCCCTATGAATCCCAAGCCGTCTGGCTATGTGTATTTCTCGAACTTTTTTTCAAGCAACCCAGTTTCGTTTTCTTTCGAAATCGAAAAGATGGGAAAGGTTGTACCTGGCCGCTGGAACATGGCGGGTCAAATAGAAGATGACAAAATCCAGGGCTGGGCTGCAGATGAAATACGGGTCTTGTTTTGCGAACTCTCTCCGACCGCGATTTATCGCCTGTATCATCAAAACAGCGAACCGTTGACAGGTGTGGCCGGCGAGATGCGCGATCTGCTACCGGGCAGTGAAACTGCGCTGCGTGAATCCTTCACACTCGATGAAACTGCTGCGTGTCATGAACATGTCAACGAAGCCATCTCATATTTCACCCAGCTCTTGGCAAACGCACGAGATGGTGACGCGGCGGTGGAATATGCCGTTGAACAATTTGAAATGGCCAATGGGGCCATTAAGGTTGAGACCATCTGCCGAGAGCTTGACATCAGCCAGAGGCAATTCATACGCCGATTCAAACGGATTGTGGGGGTATCACCTAAATTTTTCGGGCAAGTCTTGCAGATCAACTGGGCACTGGGACTGCTATATTTTGGAAATGTTGATACACTCGGAGACGTTGCTCAGGAGGCCGGGTTCTTTGACCAAGCGCACTTCATTCATGCCATGCAACGGTTTTTCAACGAAAGCCCTAACGCATTTCTGAAGAGTGACTACGTCGACTTAAAAACATTTCTTGCCACATCACGGTTCAAGGACCAGGCCACGGCATGACTCTCTGGTCGGCACCGCCCCTTTCGCTGCAGTAGTTGCCAAGATTATCCTTTCCCGTTTGGCCAATTTGAGCAGCACCTCCAACGGTCAATACCTGAGTAGCGCCATGTTTTTCCGATGCTCCAACTCTAACGAGTATAAAAGGTTCTTTCTATCGATTCGTTATGAAGATAATAGAACAAGCTTTCCTCTGGCATTTCTACACATACGGATTCTCTCAAAATATCATGGCAAGAACACCAAAGCCCCTCAAGGTCTTCCGGCGTTTGTGATAAATGTGTGTCTCAATGGTAATGGGAGGGAACGTGAGTTACACGACATAGGCATCCTCACGTCGTCGTTGCGACCACCGATATCCAACCAGCCCAGCTAACCCCGTCAGGAATAACAGTATCGTGGTGGGCACTGGCACTGGCTTCGCAGTTATAACTGGTGCACTAAGAAGGCTAGTTCGGATCGGTGGCCCTGAGAGAAGTGTGTATTGTGCGTCTTGGCCCTTTGCTTCCAAGCTCTCCCCTTGATTGAGTCTTGCTACGGTCAATTGGACTTCAAATTGTGCTGTGGCGCCAAAATTTACGATACGCAACAAGGAATCCAACTCGTTGAATTCCAGTAACGTGCCGGTTGGTGTCACGACCTCGAACATCCAATCTGTGAGATCTGACGCCGCACAATCTTTGACATTGAGACTTGCGCATTGAAACCTGCCTGTAATGTCGAAATCTTCTCCGTCAGCAAAATAATTATAGGGTGCAGCAAATGCGGATGAGGTGGTTAATAAACCTATTGTGAAGCTAATGATGAGAATCAACTGGAGGCAGTGTCCTTTAGCGACCGAAATGGTCTTTAGCATGACACTTGTTTCCTTTCCCTTAAAATTGAAGTCCAGGCAATATCAGGGTGAGTGTCTACGGAAACAAAGGAAGTTCATGTGTTCGTTTATGATCGCGTCTTTTGGTACTTCCAACCGATTAAGCAAGCGAGTCCTGTGGCGAATAGGAGCATCGCGGATGGTGAGGGAACAGGCGCCACATCCCCGGAACGCACAGCCCAAGCAAAACCGTTGGAGTTGACGTCCTTAAAGTCCGTGAGCTGGTTACCGTTGCCGAAGCCGAAGCCCCACGCAAGGTTAGGATTGGGGGCAAACTCCGTACCAGACCAATAGAAGCTGGGCTGGACGTTGGAGAACAACGCCAGGTTAGCGATTTCTACTGGCGTATCACCGGGTTGATTGAACACCGATTCATTCGCATTCCCGCCCAATTCGTTATAAAACAAATGTCCCATCTCACTGCCCGCACAATTAAACGCGGGACCACACGGCCCACTCCCGTCTCCATTGAACGCGCTCGGTAGTCGCCAGTTATTGAAGCCCAGATACCCGGCACCACCATTCGTGGCGTTGAGGCTGCCAATCCAGCTTAAGGCGGTAAACCAGCTCATTCTGCCATCGGCGATTATGCCCGGGACCCCAAAGGTCATGCTATCTGCCAAGTTAGCATCTGCCAACCAGGTAATGTCCCGATCGATGTCATAGACGGCTTGACCGCCCAGACGCGAGACTAGCGCTGCTTCGCTCACCGACGTCACGCCCAGTAACAACACGCTCGCACACAGTAAGCTCAATAGTCGCATTCGCTTATCCTCCTAATATAAGAACCGGACATAATTACCATGTTAATCAAGGGCAGTCTGCCAAATTCGCCTTATTAGTCAACTATGCAGGCAGGCACCTGTACGATCATTATGAGCCAAGCAGCTGATAAGTCATGACATGAGGCTTCAACCTGCCCGGTTAGGTATGAAAAGAACCCTCCCACGTATTGCGAATGTATACTGCCTGCCGGACTGAGGTATTGTAAAAATTGGACATCTGAACGTATAACTTCAGAGTTTGTGGAAATAGTTTCCACATCAATTACACTTTGAAGACCTGCAGTTGTGACAATGATGTGTGGGAAAACATTTGTGCACTAACGACTTGTGATAACTACTACTGAGTAGGGGGATATTCTCTTTGGAGGGGAAAGGGAAAGTGAAAAAGATGTAAATGATTAAAGTCTGAACGTGGTTTCGAAGTAAAAATAATCAGTATCCTTATTGCCCCCTGGCGGCAACCCGGCTGAGGCAGGAAGACGATCGAAATAACTGCCCTTAAACCAATGTGTATGCCCAACATCGAAATTCCAATTGTCATTAATTTTCCACTGAATCCGTGTTTCGACATCATGACCGAGAAAATTTCCTGACCCACCTGAAGCATCACGGAGACTTCCGTTGGCCGCCGTCCCGGAAGGTTGAGGACCAAACGTACCGCGCGAGGTAGCGAGGTACCATATCCGATGCTTGAGTTGTAGTTTCCAGTCTTGCTTAGGGGTCACGATCAGACGCCAACCTGGGGAACTTATATTTGTTCGGAAAAACGGACCAAAATTTCCAGTAGGAGTATATTCGAATCGACGAGATCCAAAGAGCGTGTCAAAAGCTGAATCATGACCATCAGTTGGATTTCGGTCTCCACTGGCATAGTCATAAGAAATCAGGAACCGCGGCGACCAGGGCAGATTAAAAGTATAACCGAGAGAGACATGTTGAAGATGAGCAAAGTGGTCAATATTGCCACGTTTCCCAATCTGCCAAATACTTTCCAGGCTATAGTCCAATCGGCCCGCTTGAGGGATCTCATAGAATCGTGCGCCAAAGGTGGAAAACGTACGTTGTGCTGCTACGATTAAGCTTCGTTGATCATTCAAGCCAAAATAATAGAGGTTGGTGCGCAACCATGGCACCTGATTCGTTTCCCAATACACCCCCCAAAACACGTTCCGTGCAGATTGTTCGTCAAGCTGCACATCATCGCGGATGACCGGTTCGACGAGAAACGCGCGAAGACGCCAGGTATCGCCATCAGCCAATTGTCCATGTATTCCATCGAAGGCATTGGTGGTATTGCGAAAGGCATTTCTTGCAACGAGCCGACGATGACCAAAGTCCATAGTCATCCTGCCGACATGGACGTCAGCATGAAGACCCGTTCCAAGCACGTTCGTCGCCGTTGCGGAGACTAAGAGCTGGAGAATATCCGTTTCATTCACGATGGCGGTGGTGACAAAATCCCCTGCGTCATCCAAGTGTGTTCGAGAATCCTGCCCTTCAAATAGAAATTTGAACACGTTTCCATTGAAACCAACACGAAGGCGAGATCGTTGCTCAATCTGCGGGTCTGTTCTTCCTGACGGTTGGTTGGATCTCCAGGGATGGTCATAGACCTCAAAGCGAGTGCGATGTTCAAGACCGAGGTCTACCCAATCAGGTAGATTCAAGGCGCTCTTCAGATATCGATTCCATTTCCATTCTTGAGTTCGAACAAGGACAGCATCGGCGGTTTCGGGCACGGGTATGGTTGAGACCGATCGGACTCGATCAGGTACGTCATTTCCCAATAGGTTGAAATCAGAGGAGGCGTGCGATTCCATAGCGCTCCAATTACTCGCAGCACTGAAAAAGGTCGCCATGAGATACATCATGCTGACAAGGAAAATCTTGAGAAGTCTTTCTCTGTAATATCTCTTAAGATATTTTCCTTTTGTCATTTCTATGGACATTTCATTTTCCACTAAAAACCGCATGATCTCTCGCTTCAAAAGGGCATCAGCGCAAACGGACACTTGTAGCGAATTTCCATCAGCAACACAATATGTTTTGAGCAAATTTCTCAGAGTCATGCAGTAAAACGGTCCCAGAGAGATGCCTGTTCGACCTCAACTTACGATCAATTGTTTTCTCAATCCAACTCGTGTCAGGATTTTGATTTTTTCAGGACCTACAAAATAAAGCTGACTCCTAAAAGGTGTGTAGCTTTTCAAGTAAAGTTTCATGCAAGGAAGCTCCGTCAGCTTATTTGCTTATGTATAACGTAAAAAATGATTCGACTTCGTCTATTTGTCCACTCTTGCAGTAGCCTGGGAAACGAGAAATGTGGAAAACTATGGTAATTGCTAGAATCTTTCTTTGGCGTGATATAAAAGTGGAACGCCACTATGGTGGAGATTTGGCAATAAACGATTCAAGAAACGTTATGTACAATAATGATAGATGTGGAGCCACAAAATGATGAAACGTCAACTCTACTTCTTCCCTACCGTCATAGTCTTGTTAATGCTGTTCTCTGTTGGTGCGTGTAAAACTGGAGATCAGAGAATTCTTGATAGAGATCATCAGTTCAATGTCCATCTTCAACTGGGCAAACTCTTTCAAAAAACTGGGCATCTTGAAAACGCTTTGCCCCACTTTGAACAAGCCCTTGCTATCAAACCGTCTTCGGACGAAATTCATTATGTAATTGGTCTGGTCTATTATGAAAAATTCATTCGGTCGCACGATATGGCTGGGAATCGACATGTCCAGAAACAATTCGACAATATTCAGAAACAACAGATCAATGAACACAATACTTCTCAATTGGAATTCAGCCAACTTACCCATGAAGAGGTCGAACAGCTCTACGAAAAAAAATATAGTCTACGCACCGATTATAAAATACGAGCCTTGGAGGAATTTGCTCAAACCCTAGCGCTCAATCCAGACAATTGGTGGGCAGGCTATCATATCGCCGTCGATCATTTGAACAATCGACGGTTCAACATAGCCATTCGAGAATACAAAAAGGTCATACGCTCAAACCCACAGCTTGGAATTTCTTACAGCGGTCTTGGAAATGCCTACCACGAATTAGGTAATTATGATTTGGCCATTTCGAATTACAAGAAAGCAATAAGCCTTTCTAAGGAAATGACCAGTATAGACTTAGATTTAGCTCATGCCTATTTGGAAACCGGTCAAAAAGAAAAAGCCCTCAAAATCTACGATGAAATGAAAAAGCAGAATCACACCCTCACCTATTCCTTACAGCTCCTCATTGACGGACATTCTCAACGGTAACCCCATAACCAGTCATAGCGCTAACGATTATCGATTCCCCTAACGGGGAAAATATCCCTTTTATTGAGGGAAATAGATCTGTCTCTTTTCCATTCATACTAAACTAATCTACCTAAATATCCGATTTCTAAGGCTATGAAGTCCAAAATAAAACTTAAACGGGTTCCCGCGCGTCAAGCGAAGCAAGGTCCTCAGCGTTACGAAAGATTTCACCTGATCAATGGGAAGCATGACTATCAGAAAGCCGTCCCCGAGGGGGCCGTGGGATACGCTGTTCGCATGAGAAAAGGCGGAAAGCTAATTTATTTCAACTACAACCTCGCGAAGGAGATGGGTTTAATTGCTGAGGACCACCCTCAGAAAATGAATCAACAGCTTTCGGCAAAGGTGCTTGATACCTTCAGTCTTCAAATCATCAATGAATATGATGTGATAAATAAAACCCCCATTCTCCGAAAGACCATGAAACCGAATAAATATATGGCGACGCGGTATCTGCAGTCGCAGCACCCTGATAAAACCGGACGTACTTCTGGTGATGGTCGAAGCATATGGAACGGACAGATTTCCTATCAGGGGACGACGTGGGACGTCTCGAGCTGTGGGACAGGTGCGACATGTCTCAGCCCAGCAACGGCCATTGAAGAGAAGTTTTTTAAGACTGGCGACCCATCCGTCTCCTATGGCTGTGGGTATGCCAACCTATTAGAGGGAACCTCTGCGGCCCTATTGAGTGAAATATTCTTCAGAAATGGCGTAGCCACAGAGCGAACCTTGGCGGTCATTGAATATCCCAATGGTAACGCGATTAATGTTCGAACGGGAACGAACTTGTTAAGACCGTCACATCTCTTTGGATATCTCAAGCAAGGAGATCTTGAAAGCCTGCGTAAGGTTGTTGACTATTTCATTGATCGACAGCGTTCAAATGGTCACTGGCCCAAACATGTTTCTCAAAAGAAAAACTATGTCTATCTCGCAGAATATATGGCCAGGCGTTTGGCTCAGACCACAGCCAGATTCGAATCTGACTATCTCTTTGTCTGGTTAGATTGGGACGGGGACAATATTTTAATGGATGGCGGGATTATTGACTATGGATCAGTGAGACAATTTGGGTTGTATCACCATGAGTATCGATATGATGATACGGATCGTTGGTCCACGACCATTCCCGAACAAAAACGCAAGGCCAAATATCTCGTTCAAACCTTCGTTCAACTGAGTGATTTTCTCATGAGTGGCAAGAAGACCCCCATTCAAAATTTTTCTCAACATAAACTTCTGAAGGTATTTGAGCAGGAATTTGAACAGAATCTGTCTCGTCATCTGTTATATAAAATTGGATTAAACGAAGCTCATCGAGACTACTTGTTCAAAGAACGACAGAATCTGATTAAGAAATTTAAAGAGGTGTTCAGTTATTTTGAAAAGGCAAAATCAAAAACAGGCCCGCACAACGTCCCAGACGGCCGAACCTGGGATGCGATTTATTGTATGCGAGATATGCTGCGAGAACTTCCCATTCATCTGTTTGAAAAAGAAACAATCATGCCCCCTGAAGTTTTTCTGGAAACGATTGCGTCAA
>JBMYWX010000027.1:0-20141 GCA_049607825.1 Nitrospirales bacterium | reverse complement strand
TCGTGGCCTTTGCGTTAGAAAATGAAGTATGGCTGGTTCATGATTTGGCCTATGCTGATTTGGTATTTGATGGGTACCGTGCTCCGAGTCTTCTTCAAGTACCTGAAGCAAAAAAAATTGGTGTTGAGTTTTATTCCCTATCCAAAAGTTATAATATGCCGGGTTGGCGGGTCGGATTCTGTGTTGGCAATCAGGAAATGATTGGAGCACTCACTAAAATTAAAAGTTATTTGGATTATGGAATGTTTCAGCCTATTCAAATTGCGAGTATTATTGCCTTGAATGGCCCACAAGACTGTGTTGGAGAAATTGTAGGGCGATATGAGCGTCGACGAAATGCTCTGGTAGATGGGTTGAATCGAATTGGGTGGTCTGTTGATTATCCGCGAGCGACCATGTTTGTGTGGGCTCGTATTCCTCCTGCCTTTCGAGGCATGGGCTCTCTTGAATTCTCTAAATTACTCTTGCGTGAAGGTAAAGTGGCCGTTTCACCTGGAGTTGGATTTGGTGAAGGCGGTGATGAGTATGTGCGGTTTGCGTTAGTGGAAAATGAGCATCGAATTTATCAAGCCATTCGTGGCATGAAGCAAGCACTCAAACTTGGAACGAATAATTCATGAAGTCAAGAATAACAGTTGGTATGATAGGATTTGGCACTGTCGGTTGCGGGGTGGCGAAAGTGTTGTTGGGTAATGCAGAAGTCATTAGTAAGCGTGTCGGTGTACCAATTGATCTTGTTCGAATTGCAGATTTAGATATCAAGACTGACCGTGGAGTGTGTCTGCCAGATGGTGTCTTGACCACTGATGCGCAAGCGGTGCTTCAAGACTCAGGCATCGATATTGTCGTTGAGTTAATTGGTGGGTATGATGTGGCTAAACGTTTCATGCTGGATGCCATAGCAAATGGAAAGTCTGTTGTGACCGCGAATAAAGCGTTATTGGCTGTTCATGGAGAGGAAATTTTTCATGCCGCGACAATTGCTGGGGTCAACCTTGGATTTGAAGCCAGTGTTGGCGGGGGCATCCCAATTATTCGGGCAGTTACAGAGGGGCTTGTGGCGAATGAAGTGTCGTCAATGGTTGGTATCATGAATGGGACCTCCAATTATATTTTGACTCGTATGACTGATGAAGGGAAAGGCTTTCAGGAAATTTTAAAGGATGCTCAAGATAATGGTTATGCCGAAGCAGATCCCACGTTTGACATTGAAGGGGTTGATGCCGCGCATAAGTTAGCCCTTATGGTCAATTTGGCTTTTGGAACGCCAGTGAATATTAAGGAGATTCATACTGAAGGTATTTCCGGCTTGTCGACACTTGATATCGAATTTGCGAGAGAATTTGGATTTACGATCAAATTGCTGAGCATTGCAAAGTTTCAGGATGGAGAGGTTGAAGCTCGAGTGCATCCAACGCTTGTGCCTTCTGCCTCTCCTATTGCTCAAGTAGGGGGCGTGTACAATGCGATTCATGTGTTGGGTGATGCGGTGGGCGATGTGGTGTTGTATGGAAAAGGGGCGGGATCTTTGCCTACAGCGAGTGCCGTGGTCAGTGATATCGTAGATATCGCGAGAAGTCTTCTTCTCAATATTTCTAGTCGAGTTCCTATTACATCATATCAATGGGATCGAAGAGTTCCCGTTCGAATTCGGCCTATGGAAGAAATCTCCAGTATGTACTATCTACGTTTCGTGGTTCGTGATCAGCCAGGGGTGCTCTCACAAATTTCTGGAACATTAGGCCAGCAAGGTATTAGCATTTCTTCTGTGTTGCAGAAAGGGCGAGAAGAAGGAGCCGCGGTGTCTCTCGTGATTATGACTCACCGTTCCTCAGAGCGTGCAGTACAAACAGCGCTTCAAGTAATCAATGGGATGTCATTTGTGGCTGAACCGACAACGCTCTTACGGATCGAGGAAGGGATGGAGTGATAATCGTGGGTGTTTATATGATGATGGTATCCATATGATTCCATGGCGAGGGATCATAGAGGAATATAGAAAATTTCTGCCTGTGAGCGATTCAACTCCCGTTGTGTCGTTACAGGAAGGGAATACTCCATTGATTCAGGCAAAACGGTTGGCTCAACGTCTTTGCCCAGGGGTAGACCTCTATTTGAAGATAGAGGGTGCCAATCCAACAGGTTCGTTTAAAGATCGTGGAATGACCTTAGCGGTTTCCAAGGCGTTGGAGAAAAATGCTCGTGCCGTAATGTGTGCCTCGACGGGAAATACTTCAGCGGCAGCGGCTGCTTATGGGGCAAAGGCTGGGATTCCCGTCTATGTGTTAATACCTGCAGGTAATATAGCTCTAGGGAAATTGACGCAAGCTATTATGCACGGTGCGAAGATTATCCAGATAGAAGGGAATTTTGATCAAGCGCTCAATATTGTGAAAGAGTTGTGTCGTGATGACGAATTTGAATTAGTGAATTCTCTCAATCCCTTTCGATTGGAAGGTCAAAAAACCGCAGCTATGGAGGTTTGTGATCAATTAGGGATGTCCCCAACAATGCATGTGTTGCCTGTTGGTAATGCTGGGAATATCACGGCCTATTGGAAGGGCTATCAAGAATATCATGCCGCAGGTCAAGTCAGAAGCTTACCGCAGATGGTAGGATTTCAAGCTGAAGGTGCGGCTCCCTTGGTCTTGGGTCATATCATAAAAGAGCCAAAGACTGTGGCGTCAGCGATTAGAATAGGAAATCCAGCTAGTTGGCAACTCGCGATGAATGCCGTGCAAGAATCGAACGGCCTTATCAATATGGTGACTGATGACGAGATTCTCGAAGCCTATCGGATGGTTGCTAGGGAAGAAGGAGTATTTTGTGAACCAGCTTCAGCCGCATCTGTGGCTGGAGTTGTAAAACTGAAGAGAGCAAATTTGTTGAGTGATGGATATACGGTGGTCTGTACATTGACTGGCCATGGTCTGAAAGACCCTGATACTGCCATGAACATCTCACCTCAACCATTGACTGTTTCGGCAACACATGAGGCTGTTGCTACTGCCTTGTCACTATGAAAGACCTTGCGTAAATATAGGTAAGTTGTGGATTTTCGTATTTCCCTTCTTGCATAGGGACTTGTGATAGACAATGAAAACGGTCATTGTCCAAGGCGATGGCGTCGCATCTCATGCTCTTCCTGAGTTTCACGGGCAAACCCTGCTCCAGGTTGCTAGGACCCCAAATCTAGATGTGTTGGCTAACCAAGGTGAGTTTGGGGACCTCACCATCTCTACTGCTGGATTGTCGCTTTCAAGCGTTGTGACACCTGTTGCACTTCTTGGGTATGATCCAAGTAAATATTGTTCTGGCTTGGGTGCATTTGAAGCTGCAAGTCTTGATGTGATTCTGGAGAAACAGGATATAGCGTTTCTCTGCCATTTGGTCACACTGGACTCAGGCAATGGCAAGAATGATCACAAAAAAATGGGCCCACATCTTCTATTAGCTGATGCAGAAGCTGGTGGTATTGACTCTGTGGACGCAAGAGATCTGATCGATGCGATGAATGAACAACTTGGCTCAGAGACAATTCAATTTTACGCTGGAGAACAGCATCGTCATTTGATGATATGGATTGGAGGTGATACACGTTGTGACTGTCATAATCCCCGCGTAGCTCAAGGGAAAAGCCTTGAGGCATTTCTTCCCTCTGGTAGTGGGGCAGAAGTCATAACGGAGCTTATGGAAGCTTCTCGTCGTCTTCTTCGCCATCATCCTGTGAACAAAAATCGTGAGCAAGCTGGTCTGAGTCCAGCAAATTGTGTCTGGTTATGGGGGCCAGGAAAAGCGATGGAGTTGCCAAAATGGCGAGAACGGTGGTCCCTCTCAAGTTCCTTAATCTCAAGTTCAGGAGTTCATCGAGGAATTTCCAAATGTATAGGGATTGAAGCTGTTAATCCTCAAGAACATACAGAAGGGTGCACTGAAGATTTTAGGCAATATACCCGACTATGTTTGACCGCACTAGAGAGTAACGATTTGGTCTATGTGCATGTGCCAATGCCTTATGTTCAAAGAAAGATTGACATTGAAATAGCTGTGAAGGCAATCGAACAATTTGATCAATTTGTAGTTGGTCCACTGATGCAGGCGTTCTTTGAAGGTGGCGACTGTCGTTTGTTAGTCGTTTGTAATCATGATGATGAGGATGCACGAGGTTTCCCTCCCTCTCAAACGCCCTATGCCTACGTTGAAAAAAACGGCACGCAATCTTCGATGGCTTCTCGAGGATTTGATGAGGTACAGGCGTCTCAGGGGTACGCGCGTGAAGTTACGAGAGTTGCTACACAACTTTTGCCTGTGAAGGATTTCTGATGGCCTTGTTCGTCCAAAAGTTTGGTGGAACATCTGTTGGTAGTGTAGAACGTATCCATGCCGTGGCTGACCTAATCGAACGAACGGCACAAGATGGTCATCAGTTGGTGGTCGTGCTTTCAGCTATGAGTGGAGAAACTGATAGACTGTTGCGTATGGCTAGAGAAATTAGTCCTGTTCCTGACGAACGCGAATTGGATATGCTGCTTTCTTCTGGTGAGCGAGTCACGATTGCGTTAATGGCCATGACCTTAAAAGAACGTGGGATTCAGGCTCGTTCCTTTACTGGTCGACAGGTTGGGATTATGACAAATAATTCTCATACCAAGGCGCGAATTTCTCGAGTGGCCGCTGATCGAGTCAAAACGTCTTTATTTGATGGGGATGTCCCAATCGTAGCTGGATTTCAAGGAATAAATGAATCATCTGATGTGACCACATTGGGTCGGGGAGGATCGGATTTGACGGCTGTTGCGTTGGCAGCGGCATTAAAAGCTGATCGATGTGTCATCTATACTGATGTTGACGGCGTCTATACGGCAGATCCCAATGTGGTGCCTAATGCACGGAGACTGAGCACACTTTCCTATGAAGAAATGTTAGAATTAGCCAGTTTAGGGGCAAAAGTCCTTCAGACGAGATCAGTGGAATTTGCGGCGAAGCATCAAGTACCGATAGAAGTAAAGTCGAGTTTTACGGAAGGACAGGGAACACTTGTGACTCAAGAACATGCGGACATGGAGCAGGTTTCAGTCTCTGGCGTAGCAGGCGATTCAAATCAAGCCAAGGTGACAGTAGTGGGGGTTCCTGATAGTCCGGGAATTGCCGGAGAATTGTTTGGGTCAGTTGCTGAAGCTGGAATTAATGTAGATATGATTATCCAAAATGTGAGCCAAGAAGCATTAACGGATATTTCCTTTACCGTTCCTCGGGCAGAGCTTCCCCAAGCACTCAGTTTGGTGAAAAAGGTGGCCACCTCTATCAATGCCCGTGATGTGGAGGTCAAGGAAGATATTGCCAAGGTCTCATTGGTTGGTGTTGGCATGCGATCCCATTCTGGTGTTGCCTCTCGAATGTTCCAGGCCTTATCCCGCGAAGGTATCAACATCATGATGATTAGTACCTCTGAGATCAAAGTGTCCTGTGTCGTCGAAGAGAAGTATTTAGAATTGGCGTTACGGTCTCTCCATAATGAGTTTGAATTGCATAAAGATCCAGTTACCACAAAATACAATGGATAATTCCTCAAGCGGTTTTTCGTCATTAGAAATTTACGATACGACATTGCGAGATGGATCGCAGGCTGAGGATGTCAGTTTTTCTGTCGAGGATAAGGTCCGTATTGCTTGCAAGCTTGATGAGCTGGGTATTCAATTCATTGAGGGGGGGTGGCCAGGTGCGAACCCGAAGGATATCGAATTCTTTCGACTCATTAAAACAATGCCGCTGAATCAAGCCACGATTGTGGCTTTTGGTTCAACCCGAAAAGCCGATAATGACGTACGTACCGATCCGAATCTTCAAGCTTTGTTATCGGCAGAGACCGAAACGGTCACCTTGTTCGGGAAAAGTTGGACTTTACATGTGACTGAAGCTCTCGAAACGTCATTGGGCAAAAATATTGAATTGATTGGTGATTCGATTGCGTATCTCTGTGAACAGAAACGCCGTGTATTTTACGATGCAGAGCACTTTTTCGATGGGTACAAGACCAATGCCGAATATGCGATGAGCACCTTGCTAAAGGCTGCCGAAGCTGGAGCGCAACGTATCATTTTATGTGATACAAATGGTGGGTCTATGCCCTGGGAAATTAAGGAGATTTTTGAAAAAGTAAAAGCAGAATGTCCTGTTTCTCTTGGCATCCATGCGCATAACGATGCGGAAATGGGTGTTGCGAATTCCCTTGTGGCTGTTCAAGCTGGGGCCCAGCAAGTTCAAGGAACGATAAATGGAATTGGCGAACGGTGCGGGAATGCGAATCTTTGTTCAATCATGGCTAACCTTGAACTCAAAATGAACAGACCATCTTTAGGTGAAGGTCGCCTGACGCAGCTTCGTACTGTTTCTATGTACGTGGCGGAAATTGCTAATCTCTTGCCAAATAAACGACAGCCCTATGTCGGAGATACGGCGTTTGCGCACAAAGGTGGCGTCCATATTCATGCAGTTCAAAAAAACCCGCTGACATATGAACATGTTCAGCCTGAGCAGATTGGCAATCATCGACGCGTGCTAATTTCTGATAACAGTGGAAAAAGTGCTGTTCTAGGGAAGATTGAAACGTTGGGGCTGAGTCTCCCAAAAGATCACGCTCATGTCCAGGAGCTATTGTCTTCCTTGAAGGCTCGTGAGTATGAAGGCTATCAGTTTGAAGGAGCTGAAGGATCATTTGAATTGATGGTCAAGAAAGCGTTGGGAGAACATACTCCATTTTTTGAATTAGTCGGATGTCGGGTCATCATCGAAAAACGGCAAACTAAAGAGCAAGCTGTTGAGTCTGAAGCCACTATCATGGTGAAAGTTGGTGATGTGGTAGAGCACACAGCCGCCATAGGTGACGGTCCAGTCAATGCTTTAGACAATGCCCTTCGAAAAGCTCTTGAAAAGTTTTATCCGCAATTATCAGAGGTCAAATTGTTGGACTACAAGGTGCGGGTTTTATCAGGGAATAGAGGGACCGGGTCTCGGGTACGAGTCTTAATTGAGTCTGGAGACCAAAAGGGAAAATGGTCGACTGTTGGAGTCTCAGAAAATATTATCGAAGCCAGTTGGCAGGCTATCGTTGATAGCATTGAATACAAATTACTTCAGGAAGGGCAACAATCGTCTTAGTCGTGCGATGATGAATGGTAAGTTGTTGTTATTCCTTGACATTTCATCTTTTCGCCTGTACTTTTGAAAAAATGATCTCTGATAGGTTGCTGGGATCGGTCAACACTATCATCCATCATCAATGAGGGATTGAGGGGGATTATGCGAAAGGCAGACCTTGCCAACATCATTTGCGAAAAGGTTGGGCTTTCTAAGACAGAAGCGATGGACCGTGTTGAGGATGTGCTGAATATTCTCAAGGCTGGTCTACAGAGAGGGGAAGCTATCAAAATTGCAGGATTTGGTAACTTCATTGTGAGAAGTAAGGGGGAACGTAAAGGACGAAACCCAAGAACGGGAGAGGAAATTGCGATTACCCCAAGGCGGGTTGTCACATTTCGTCCAAGCCAGCTGTTTAAGAAACATGTAAACCTATAAGGTGCGAGCAGCGGGAATGCCTCTGCGGTGATGACTCTGATGAGGGTTGAGACGAAGCAAGACGGTAAGGCAAGTTATAAGATTGGGGAAGTTGCCAGCATAACGAAGCTTCCAGCCTACGTTCTGCGATTTTGGGAGTCTGAATTTACCTTTCTTCGTCCAAAAAAGAGCCAAGGGGGACATCGAGTCTACTCCCAGGACAATATCGAAACCGTCATTGAAATCAAGCGAATGTTGTATGAAGAAGGCTATACCATTCCAGGGTTAAAGAGGTTTTGGTATCGTCGAAAGAAGAGTCTCACTCAGCCAGCTGCAAGTGGAGAGGGGGTCAATAAAGCAAAGGCTGAGTTAAAAAATATCCTAAAGATGCTTGATAAACGGTAAAAGATACCTTGTAAAATGATTAGTATGTGGATTTCCCACGATTCTCTTCGGTGACGGTAAATGACGTAAGTATTTGTCCGCTATTGATGTGGAAGTAAAGGATGTCGGGGCGTGGCGCAGCCCGGTAGCGCACTCGCTTGGGGTGCGAGAGGTCGGCCGTTCAAATCGGCTCGCCCCGACCAGTTCAACAAGTACTCCAGACATTCAAGAAAAAGAAGAACCAGGGTTGTTAAGCTTGAAGATCATCCTCAATCAGGTCTTCACTTTCTGGCATACCGTAGGCTACAAACTTTGCATAAGATAAATAGATTCCACTGCTATCACGCATAGCTCGAGTACCTGCCTTCATCCTTTCCAGCTTTGTGCTATCGGAATTTTCTTGTGAATGAAGTGTGGTCACATAGTCGTTCAACACGTTATTATAATTTTCCATAGCCCGTTCAACATTCAAAAAAGCTTCCATGATTTGGTCTGTCATGACGAAACATCCTCCTGTAATATGATCAATGTTTTTTCTTTCGTGAGTATCAAGTTTCTGATTCTCGTTTCATTCTAATCATAACAGCTTTCATTCGGGGTTTTTGGTCTAATTATTTAGAAGTCCAATTTGCTTTCACTTTTGATGTTTCTAAAAGAAACGTATGAAGTTTGGAATGGTTATTGAGACACATGCTAGCCCATTCTTCCCTTCTTATTCATTCTTTTTTTCGTGGTTTAGTAGCATAACAATGTGAGGCTGTCCTTATATCGGTAGTGAAGTGAATCAGCTGTCAGGAGTCATTCTGTTTGACCGCTTCTCTTAAGATTCAGTAAAATGGCCCACTCTTCATGATTGAAAGAACTGAGTACCGCCTAGGTGTTGGTCCTATAATCAGTGAGCGCTTCCTCCAGGTTTATCCTTACGCAACTGAGCTCATTATTCCAATGTCTTTTCCTATATGATTTCTGATGCCCAGCCGTGGATTTCGGTCGTCATTCCGATGAAAGATGAAAGGGAGAATATTACTCCCTTGTCTAGCCAGTTATTGACATTTTTGGCCGGTCGAGAAGAAACAGAATTATCACCTTTTGAAATTGTATTTGTTGATGATGGAAGTACGGATGGCAGTGAGAGTCTCTTTCATAATCTGGGGCAGGTTCACCCAGAGATTCGGGTCGTTCATTTGGATCGTAATTATGGGCAGACTGCGGCGTTTGATGCAGGGTTTCGACATGCTAAGGGGACTCTAATTGTGACGTTGGATGGCGATCTACAGTATGATCCCGTCGACATTGGGAAGCTTTTACCCTTAGCAGCTCAGTACGACGTAGTCTGTGGGAGGCGTGAACGGCGAAATGACAATCTGGTTCGACGACTATCTTCACGTTTAGCGAATGGCATTCGTAATGCCGTCATTCATGATGGCATTCAGGATACGGGGTGCTCCTTGAAAGTCTTTAAACGAACAGTTCTCGAGCGTATTCCATTGTTTAACGGAATGCACCGTTTTTTTCCTGCATTAGCTCAGATGTATGGTTTCTCAATTATTGAAATTCCTGTCCAGCATTTGCCTCGTGTTCATGGGGTATCGAAATATGGCGTGGGCAATCGACTATTTGCGAGTTTGTATGATCTGTTTGCTGTTCGGTGGATGCAGAGTCGACGATTGTTGTATGCCGTCAAAGGAAAAGTTGAGGAAGGTGACTAGCATGTCTTTGCTGCCACCTATGGGAAGCAAATCTAAGTCTTGTGAATATATTGAATGTCACGTGTATGGTTGATCATATTTTATGATTATCTAAATCATCCCAAGAGGCAACGATGCCATCGAATGAAGTTATCTGGGTTACCATTGGGTTTTTAGGACAAAGCCTCTTTTTTTGTCGATGGGTTCTGCAGTGGTTTGTTTCTGAGCGGAATGCCGAAAGTCGTATTCCAATTCCCTTTTGGTATATGAGTCTTGGCGGTAGTGTGATTGTGTTGTGCTATGCGCTCTATCGAAAGGATCCAGTCTTTATTGCTGGCCAAAGTGTTGGTGCCGTAGTGTATTTAAGAAATCTAGTCTTAATCCATCGATCTCAAGCACGAGCCTCGAGTGGATAACCTCGTTGTACCTCCTGATTCCTTTTCCCCTATCAAATCGATTTTTCTACGAGATCTTATTCTTCTTCTGGCCTTATCCAGTCTGATGTTGTTAGTTGGTCTGGGTGATATAGGCCTGACAGATCGAGATGAAGGTAGCAATGCTGAAGCTGCAAGAGAGATGTTAGAGACAGGTGACTGGATTTCACCAACATTAAATTATGAACCGCGTTTTGCCAAGCCAGCCTTTGTCTATTGGATAATCAGTGTTTCCTATGCTGTATTGGGAGTCAATGAGTTTTCCGCTAGATTTCCATCTGCACTCTTTGGGATTGGTCTCATCCTGCTCCAGTATAGTTTTCTTGCTCGGTTTGGGGGGGCGAGAATTGCGCTCTTTGGCTCCCTTATTCTCCTGCTAAACTTGGAGATGATTGGGATTAGTCGAATGGTGCTGACTGATCCAGAATTGGTATTTTTTACAACATTGGCTACTTATGGCTTTTGGCTAGGTATGGAGTCGGAACAACGCAAGCATCTGTACTTCCTTGGATTTTATATTGGGATGGGGGGGGGCATGTTGGCGAAAGGACCAGTCGGGATCATTATTCCCCTTTTAGCAGTTGTGCCGTACCTCACTATCACCAAACAATGGGGGCAGTATTGGAAAAGCGGATATCCACTGCTAGGGATGCTTCTTTTTGCTGTAATCGCGGCACCTTGGTATATCGCGATGTTTATGATTCATGAAGAAGCCTATCTTGCTGCCGCGCAAGCTAATACGACGGGACGTTTTGCCAATCCCATGGAAGGCCATGGAGGTACTATTTTCTTTTACCTTCCCGTTCTATTCCTAGGATTTTTCCCCTGGAGTGCCTTTCTCCCCATGTCGCTCTTCAACAGTTTGAAAAATTGGAAGATGTTTCGAGGCAGAATGCATGAGAGATCGGTGGAACAGAAGCTGGAATTCTTTTTGGGTTTATGGATTATCGGTCTTCTGATCTTTTTTACTCTTTCATCCACGAGATTGCCTCACTATATTTTCCCATTGTTTCCTGCTTCGGCCGTATTAGTCGCTCTCTTTTGGCGTCGAATATTTCTTGAAACGTCACCTGCAGGGCTTGCCATATCAATCCGTATATTAGTCATCCTTGGTTATGTTTTTGGATTGGCATTAGCGACGGTTCCCGTAGCATATTTGATGTTCATTGAGAAGATGACGAAAGAATTTCCCGCAGCTGCACAGATGGATGTTGGGATACTCCCCGTCATTCTAGGACTTATTATTATTATTGGAACGATGAGTGTGCGATATTTGCTTGCTGAAAAGGAAAAGCGCCTCTATAGTTTTGGCGTAGCGGGCGGAATGATGGCCGTATTTATTTTAATGATTGTATTAGTGGCCCTTCCAAGATTTAGTGAGTACTTTATTAATCCCCCACAGAAATTAGCATCCCTTGCAGGGCTGAATCTCAAAAAGGATGATCGCTTGATTCAATTTGGGAGAAAACGTCCTTCCTTGACTTTCTATGGACAGCGGAAGGTCTACCAAATCAACCCTGGCGAAGATGGTAAATTTGTTCCGCATGTCAATGCGCCAGGTCGAAAAATGATTGTATTACAGTCCCACCTCCGAAGGCAGTTACCTGATTCAGTGTCTAACTATTCACTCGTGTTGGAACGCGATGGATTTTCTCTCCTTGCTAGTGACTCGTTGATAAAGTAATCCGGTCTTGCTTGATCAAAATAGTTCTATGTATGTAGTCGATTAGCAGAGACCATCAACATTGGATATTGAGAGGTGGTTTATCATATTTCTGTCTAAGTCCATTGATGACTTTGAGGACTCCTGGAATGCAGATCAGTTTGCGCTCAAGTTTTCGTTTGCCGGGAAAATCAATCAGAGAGATACCAATGATCATGGTTAAGATGCCCTGTCCAGGCAATAGGAGCATAGCCAAGCCAGCAAGTAGGAAGACGATTCCAAGAAGATTTTTTAGCAATAACGTCAGAGTGCGTAATACTGGATGATGTTCCGCCATCCAGGTTCTGTGGACGTGCTCATCAAAGTAATCAGCTGGGAGCCTTTTTAAAATTTGTGGAATCGCGAATAAGGTGCCAATGAAGGCGACAATCGAAAGTACAAACATGGTCACCAGTACATTTGGTGGAACAATAGCTTCAACGGTCGCAACGATATTGGTAAGAAATACTGGAATAAGATGGGTTCCTTAATGGTTAAATGTTGCTGTGGGCTCAGTGGGCTTTGTATGCTTAGTCATTGTGGTTAGTCGAGGTTTGCGTTCCATTCAAACTGTTTGCTTTATCTGATGGCGGAAAAATAAGGATGTTCCTATGGCTAAGCAGTATTGGTTATTAAAGTCTGAGCCGGACTCATTTTCCGTTGATGACCTTGCTCAATGTTCGCGGCAGACAACGTGCTGGGAAGGAGTCCGGAATTATCAAGCTCGAAACTTTATGCGGGCCATGAAACGTGGAGATTCGGCGTTCTTTTATCACAGTAATGCCGATCCTCCTGGCATTGTGGGTATGGTTGAGATTGTCAAAGAAGCCTATACGGACCACTATGCCTTTGATCCGAAAAATAGATACTATGATTCCAAGAGTACGCAAGAGCTTTCTCGGTGGTCCATGGTTGATGTGCGTTTAGTTCAGCAGTTTTCAACTCTCCTTTCCCTCTCAACGATAAAGGAGGTGCCAGAGTTAGCTGGCATGGAACTACTTCGGAAAGGCTCACGATTATCAGTGCAGGTGGTTCGTCCAAGCGAATGGAAGGTGATTATGGGCTTGGTTAAAAAGCAATCCTGATTACATAAGATATTGCTCAAGGGCTTTATGGTTACAATTGACTCGTGGATTCGCTGATCATTGAACAGGTGTGTCTTCAGGAAGGACTTGCTTGAATGGATGAACCTCAATCTGTTGAAACACCCCATGTATCATGTAAGGATCTTCTCGAGCAAAAGCCTCTGCCTCAGCTAAAGACTCGGCTTCTATCACCACAAGACTTCCAGCTTGATCCGTAAATGGACCAGCTAAAATGAGCCTACCTTGGTTAGCCAATGCCGTAAGCCTTTCCAGGTGGGCTGGTCTGTGGATAGGGCGTTTGATGAGCCCATCTGGTCCGTCTCGTCCAATAATGGCATATTTCATAACCTATCCCAATTTCTCTAAAGGCAGTGGTGGAGTGAATATGGGTTAATGAAGGATAACAACATTAAGAGGCGTGTTATCGACAACTATTTCCTTTAATCAACCTGTATTTTCAGGAAGTACTTGGCGTCCCGAATAACCACTACTTGTTTCATGCCACCAGTTGATTTTATTTTCACCAAGCTTCCAACACAAATACACAATCCGTCCATTCAACAAATATGGAAAATCGCACAGCCCTAAGTCAACATCCTTCACAATGACTCCTAATTCATGGATGGTATGTAAACTTTCGTTGATGTCCTTGAGTGCTTGAATATATTGAGGCCCAACAAGGCTCCCTCCACCTAAGTTCGCGTTTGCACTTGCCTTTTTTATCTCATCTCGTGTTTGCACTAAAACGGTTTTCCCCTGCTTTATGAGGGTCCATAATTCTTCAAGCTGAGGAATAAGCCCATTAGCCTCTTCTCGTGTGAATACTCGTTCGCTTTCTTGATGGTCTTCTGGCTCGTGCATGTAAATATTTCTTGATGACGTTGTTTGATACTTTTTCTCATCATTTATCATAACGCGTTCTGAGGTGCAATCAGAGATATCAATTTGGCGGGGAACATTTCTCTAAGTGTCAGTAAAATCTAACAAATAAGAGTTGTATCCACACCTACTTTAACTGAGTTTCTTTTTTTCTGTCGCCAATGGCTTAAGTATGAGAACGTTTTTACCGAATAAAGACTATTGACATTAAGAGTGTCTCTGGGATAAATAAATAGATATACCTTCCCAAGACATTTGGAAATCATTTCTGCCTGCGTGGCTTCCCGGATCTACCAACGTTAATTCAAATTTCTAGACTAAAAATCAAGTTCTTATTCAGGATTCACATTTTAGCCTCTCAGTTTCTCTAATTTATCTTCCAACACGACCTAAACAGAAACGACAAGATTAATAGATTCCAGTGAATGCTCTTTTGTCTATTGTGTTGTCGACACATCGACACGATGATTCTTTTATATTTTATTATTTCACGTTCATGACGGTGGCCTGATTTCCTAAATGGAGTGTGCCTTGACCATCAATGGAGAACCTTATGCATCTTGCTGATTTGAAGCAGAAATCGATTGGTGAACTGAACGACCTTGCCCGCGACTTAAAAATTGATGGAGCTCCGAATCTTCGAAAACAAGAGCTCATTTTCTCTATTCTCCAAGGTCAGACAGAGAAAAATGGTGTGATCTTTGGCGAAGGTGTTCTAGAAACACTCTCTGATGGCTTTGGGTTTCTCCGCGCACCGGACTCGAACTATTTGCCAGGTCCAGATGATATTTATATCTCTCCATCACAAATTCGACGATTTAACCTTCGTACAGGTGATATTGTTTCAGGCCAGATTCGACCCCCTAAGGAGGGAGAACGCTATTTTGCTTTATTGAAGGTCGAAAAAATCAACTATGACGATCCAGAAGTGCAACGTGACAAAATCCTTTTTGATAACTTAACTCCGCTCTATCCCGAGGAGCGCATTAATCTAGAATTTGATCAAGAGGAATATTGTACGCGAGTTTTGGAGCTAACCACCCCTATAGGAAAAGGGCAGCGTGGCTTGATCGTTGCGGCTCCAAGGACAGGTAAGACCATGTTGTTACAAGCCATGGCCCGTGCAATATTGAGTAACCATTCTGAAATCACGTTAATTGTGTTGTTAATTGATGAGCGCCCTGAAGAAGTGACTGATTGGCAGCGACAGGTCAAAGCCGCAGAGGTGATTAGCTCTACCTTCGATGAGCCCCCACAACGACATGCGCAAGTAGCTGAAATTGTGATGGAAAAAGCTAAGCGACTGGTTGAACATAAGCGTGATGTAGTTATTCTTCTCGACAGCATTACACGTTTGGCGCGGGCGTATAACACGATTGCACCACCCAGTGGAAAGGTGTTGTCTGGTGGGTTAGACTCTAATGCGCTGCAACGTCCCAAGCGATTCTTCGGCGCAGCACGAAATATTGAATTTGGAGGAAGTCTCACAATTTTAGCTACCTCCTTGGTTGATACCGGCAGTCGAATGGACGATGTGATTTTCGAAGAGTTTAAAGGAACGGGTAATATGGAAGTCCATCTTGATCGCCGCCTCGCGGATAAACGGCTATTTCCTGCTATTGATATTAATCAATCAGGGACCCGAAAAGAAGAGTTATTAGTGGATCGCGACCGTCTCAATAAAATGTGGATCCTACGAAAAGTCTTAAGCCCCCTCGGCACAATGGAAGCAATGGAATTTCTGATGGATAAGCTCGGTGGTACAAAGAATAATCAGGAATTTTTACAGTCGATGAACCGCTAAAGAGCCAGCTTTCACAAGAGAGGATGGGTTCAGCTAACGGTTGAATGAAGTAGCCTATTTCCTGCATACTAGTGTCTATCGTTAAAATCCTTATTCACTGTCAGGTCACTGTTTTTTTCCTCTTAGCTTAAGACTCATCCTGCAAAATCTTGACTTGAGGATGTCATGTGATCGTCAGTAATTAGATAATTGGAGGAAGTTATGAAAAAAGATATTCATCCGACGTATGAAATGGCCACCGTGAGTTGTGCCTGTGGTATGAAGTTTCAGACTCGAACAACGGTTGGGGATTTAAAGGTTGATATTTGTTCAAGTTGTCACCCATTCTTTACTGGAACCCAAAAGATTGTGGATGCTGAGGGACGTGTAGAGCGGTTTAAGAAGAAGTATGCAAAGGTTTCGAAAGCGCCTAAAGTTAAATCCTAGTCAGGATGGTCGTTTTTGCTCGACATGGTGTAAGGGCTAATTTTTTGTGTACCAAGAAATCCAACTGCCATGGCAGAACAAGGGAACATGGACGCGAACGAAGGGACATTTCTAACTAAATGGGGAGCTGTTGCCAATCGATTTGAAACACTCAATCATCAATTTGCAGACCCTGCCATTCTCAGTCAACCATCTCTCCTCGTTTCTCTCAATAAAGAACGTGCTGAAATAGAAGAGATTGCTCAGTTATTTTCGTCCTACCAATCAGTTCTTCAAGAAATCGCAAGCACGCAACGAATGCTTGAGGATTCTAGCCTGGAGGCTGAGCTCTATACTTTAGGCGAAGAAGAGTTGAAGGCACTTTGCGAGCGTCGTGAAGAATTAGAATCTCAAGCTCAAGAATTACTACGTCCTCAAGATGCGGGAGCGGATAAAAACACATTTATTGAAATTCGTGCTGGTGCGGGGGGAAGTGAGGCGGCGCTCTTTGCTGGAGAGTTGCTCCGAATGTATACCAAATTTGCTGAAGAAAAAGGGTTGCAAGCAGAATTAGTTGAATCTCACGAAACTGGAATCGGAGGCTACAAAGATGCGTCACTCTTAGTGGAAGGAAAGGGTGCGTATGGATTTTTTAAATATGAAAGTGGTGTGCATCGAGTGCAGCGAGTCCCAACAACAGAAGCCAATGGTCGTATTCACACTTCCACAGCGACAGTGGCGGTCATGCCAGAAGTGGAAGAAGTTGATGTACACATAGACCCTAAGGATCTACGCATTGACACGTATTGTTCTTCCGGTGCTGGGGGGCAAAGCGTTAACACGACCTATTCCGCGATTCGTATTACCCACATTCCTACAGGTGTCGTGGTGACCTGTCAGGATGAACGTTCCCAATTAAAGAATCGCAACAAGGCTATGCGAACACTTCGAACCAGAATTGGCGATGCGGAACGAGAGAGGCAGGATGCATCGATTGCAGAAAATCGTCGCACACAAGTCGGAACTGGCGATCGTAGCGAGAAAATTCGAACCTACAATTTTCCTCAGAACCGAGTTACCGATCATCGGATTGGGCTTTCCCTTCACAAATTAGAGCGTGTTCTCGAAGGAGACCTCGATGAGCTGGTTGTTGCATTAGAGTTAGCCCAGAAATAGACTTTTATATTTTGGCGTCAGGTCTTTATGTATTGTGGTGCTGTTTATTCCTGATGTCGTAGGTGAAGAGCCACAGTTCTTGCCGCTAGTTAGATCATGTCTCAGCTCTCAGTCAACCTCAGTGATTTTGTGAGAATCTTCATTCTTTACTGACGTTCGACATATTTGCTGACCTCTGATATTTGTTGAATATCCGCGGACTTCATGGTCCGAATCCTTTAGTTTTTTCTGCTATGAACCCGTTGCTTTCTTCTTCTGAATTATATCGTGAGGCATGCAAAAAACTTTCGTCCTCGAATATTTCCAATGCCAAAAATGAAGCAGCATGGATTCTTGAGTTTGCCGCTGGTTTGACTCGCTTGCTCGTTCATACGTCGCCAGACCATGTTGTCTCGGATGATAATCGAGAGCGAGTCTTGGACTGTATCGCGCGACGGGCTTCTGGTGAGCCACTTCAATATATCATTGGGAGTCAAGATTTTTGGGGAAGAGACTTTATGGTCTCACGAAGCGTCCTTATCCCTCGTCCCGAGACCGAGTTGTTAGTCCAGGCAGCCTTGGAACGTCTCCGAGGTCGATCGAGTCCATTGATTGTCGATGTGGGGACGGGTTCGGGTTGTCTTGCCATTACGTTAAATGAAGAGATTCCTAGCTCCATAGTTCTCGCCATGGAACGTAATCCAATGGCGATCAGGATCGCTCAACACAATGCATGGCTTCATGGTCAAAACGGTGATGTAAGATTTTGTGTTGGTGATCTGTTAGCCCCCTTGTTATCAACTCATTTAGTAGGTAAAGTGACGGCCATTGTGGCTAATCTTCCCTATATTCGAGAAGATGAATTTCCCACACTTTCTCGTGAAGTAATTGATTTTGAACCAAAAATGGCTCTAGTCGGAGGGCCTGATGGCCTTAGTCTCTATCGACGCTTGCTTCCTGAGGCTGAGAAGGTCTTAGCCGCTAACGGGCATCTACTTTTAGAAGTAGGGCGAGGTCAAGCTAGCCGTCTTTGTGAGGAAGTGAATTCGGTCGGGAATTACCATGTGAACGAAATTATTCATGATTCCTTAGGGATTCAACGGGTCATCTGTTTAGAGCGAAAAGGGTAATCCCCTTTCGTTAAATACTTTGGATCAAGTTGTCATTTCAGGTGGTCAGAATTTACAAGGGAAGGTCACGATTGGCGGTGCCAAAAATGCTGCCCTTCCTATCTTAGCGTCAACCTTATTGAGTGGTGGTGATTGCGTGGTTGCGAATCTTCCCCAAGTGCGGGATGTCGTGACCATGGTCAAGTTGCTACATCTGCTTGGTGTCTCCTGCCAATCTGAGGGGTCTTGTGTGACCCTGAACGCATCAACTATCAATGGCACGGAAGCGCCGTACGACTTAGTCAAGACCATGCGGGCTTCGGTGCTAGTGCTTGGCCCTTTGTTGGCGAGATTTGGCGAGGCAACTGTATCTCTACCTGGTGGTTGCGCCATAGGGACACGACCTGTCAATTTGACTTTGAAGGGGCTCATGACGTTAGGAGCCGAGGTTTTTGTTGAGCACGGCTATATTCGTGCTAAGGCTTTAGGACTAAAAGGTGGGCGAATTGAACTGGATTTCCCAACTGTCACAGGGACGGAAAACCTTCTCATGGCCGCATGCCTAGCGACAGGGACGACGGTTCTTCATAACGCTGCAAAAGAACCAGAAATTGTTGATCTAGCAGAGTTTCTGATTCAACGCGGTGCCAAAATTTTTGGTGCCGGGACGGATACGATTACCATTCAAGGCGTCCATGAACTGCATGGCGCAGAATATACAGTGACTCCTGATCGTGTAGAAGCTGGGACCTATTTAATGGCAGGTGCGGTGACTCAAGGCGATGTGTACGTGGATCAATGTATTCCAGGACATTTAAGTGCTGTGTTAAATAAACTTCAGGAAGCCGGTTCTGTTGTGGTTGAAGAAAAACGTGGCGTTCGTCTGACTGCCACAAAACGCCTCAAACCCGTTGAGATTAAGACTCTTGTCTATCCTGGGTTTCCGACAGATTTACAGGCTCAAATGATGGCCTTGATGTGTGTCGCAAGCGGAACGAGTGTTATTTCAGAAACCATCTTTGAGAGCCGCTTTTCCCATGTGCCAGAATTACATCGTATGGGAGCCTCTATTGAAGTCGATGGTCATCATGCCGTTATTCAAGGAAGACCAAGTCTGACGGGTGCGCCTGTGATGGCATCAGATCTTCGTGCTAGTGCAGGGTTAATCTTGGCAGGGTTAGCGGCTGAAGGGAAGACCACGGTTTCCCGTGTCTATCATTTGGATCGTGGATATGAACGATTTGAGGAAAAACTGCAGGGATTAGGAGCAACGGTTCAACGCATATCGGATTCAGAATGAGTGATACTGTAACCATTGCTCTGTCCAAGGGGACTATGCTTGCTGCGACGTTAGAGTTATTTCGCCAAGCTGGGTACAAAGGGCATAATCGTAATATTGATGAGCGTCGTCTTGTGTGGGATTGTCCCGAAGATGGCCATACTCTTCTCATTGTGCGGCCGAGTGATGTTCCAACGTATGTAGAATATGGAGCTGCTGACGTTGGAGTGGTCGGGAAAGATGTCCTTCTTGAGCAAAAGCCGGATGTCTATGAACCGCTTGACTTGCGTATGGGGGCATGTCGGCTTGTAGTTGCGATGCCCAAGGGGCAAGTCTCTCCGAATCGACTTTCTTCGAAACTACGGGTGGCGACAAAATATCCGAATATCACTGAGAGACATTTTAATGAGCAGGGTATTCCTGTCGAAATTATTAAACTGTATGGCTCAATTGAATTGGCACCATTGGTAGGATTGACAGAAAGAATTGTCGATCTTGTCTCCACTGGGCGAACGTTGAAAGCTCATAATTTAGTAGAGAAAGAAGTCATTGCTTGTTCGTCGGCTCGATTAATTGTGAACCGGGCCAGTTTGAAAATCAAACATACTGCGATTACACAACTCATAGAACGTCTCAAGAAAGTTCGACCGCAGAAAGCAGAGC
>JBMYWX010000026.1:13148-20243 GCA_049607825.1 Nitrospirales bacterium | reverse complement strand
TTTGTAGATCCTACTGAACATAGAGATGGTCAACCGTCTCCTAGCAAGGCGTATCTATGCGATACAAGTTCAAAATGGATCAACGTGCTAAAACCTTAATGGGACGATACTTGGGGAGGTGCGGATCACGTCCACCTGTAGCGGATCATTGACAATAACATATGGATCACTGGAAAGAATAGAATGTGGTCTGTATTGCAAGAGCTATTCTAGCAGGATACCCGAGGAAATGTTGTACATCAACTAAAAGTTACTAAGGTTTTACCCATCAAGACCTTCATTAATAAATGCTGACAGGTCCATGTTTTATTAATACTTCTCTTCCTTCAATATACGCACGATCAGATCCCCACCAATACTGAAATCGTTTCCACCCACCGTTTGCGGGCATAGGAACTTCCACACGAATCTGAGCATCGTCTGTTGCTGCCAGGGTTGGCTTTAAAAGGATTAATGTCAAGTTCTTGTTATCAGCAATGTAGACTTTGAATTGACATTCGGTGGGCAGAATTTGAACCGGTCGGTAGTCGAGTTGGCCGATGGCAGTTCCGCCAAACAGATAGGCGGCAAACAAGCATGGTATGAGTGTGGAAAACATGGCTTCAACCCCCTCAGTTTCAGGTGATACTGCGGAGCACCGTCGCATGTCATTACCTTCTCACAGACTCTTACGACATATTACTGTCATCTATAAAGAATGCATGAAACGAACCAGTTCCTTCTTCACTCATTCTGCTCCTCACCCAAAGCCAGATCGCTATTCAAAAGACCAAGAAACACGTCGTTGTGTACATGTTTCTCATAAATTTTGGCTGTATTCACTACTGCTGTATCTATTCGGATACGATGTCGTATAGGAATCGATACTTTGTGGATATTAATGACAGAGGAGTCAAATCCTGCACAGTCAAAGTGAGACCTGTTCATTTGGGAGATGCACTATAATATCGCTACAGAATGCCTGAATTGCGTTTCTCTCTCACCTTGCTCTAAGACCCTCTATCATTCCTATGTTTCAGATGAGGTTATTAATCATCAACTTATGAACATTTCAAGGGAATTTTGTATTTTCAGCCTCATATCTTTTTCGGATTGCCTTTCGTTTTATCGATGAGTCACTCGTTCTTATTATTCTGACAGCTACCGCCGGCGTCTCCCTTCCTTCCCTTGTAGATCATGATCTGGCACACGGGTTGCTCAGTAAATAGAAGTAAGAGTCATTTCATGGTGTATTGCTACATTGAGTAAAGAGAGTTCTTCATCCTCGTTCAGGCATGAAAGGAGTTCATGATGTCATATTCTACATGCATAAAATGTCCGGGACGGATAAGTAAGATGCTCATTGGCGCATTCTTGGTTGTTATTGTCCCTGCAATACTAACCGCACATGCTGGGCTGGATGTATCTACCGATCGTAATAGTCAATGTGCTTGGGTCAAACCAGCAACTTCCCCTACACAAACATCCGTTGCGACCCTTCTTCATTCGGAACCGGAAGAGGGTCTATTAGTCGACGAAGATGTAAATATCATCACAGGCTTGTACACCCGCTCCTACTCACGTCAACAAAATGGAACCATTGATTACAAGACAGCTAGGCAAATCGTCATATCAGAATATAACGAGTATTGGAATACGGTCGTACATACCAAAGAGTTTCCATTACTGTATTGGGAAGATGATAATCATGATGGAGAGTTTGAGATGTGGATCGATCAACAAGGTGATGGAGCTCCCTGTGATATTGTTCCGTATCACATTCAGGATGAATCACCAGGTTCACGTTCTATCGGGTTTTAATGGGCAACTAGATGGGCGTGTGTTACTCGATACTGAGAGTGCCCTAAGGTGTTGGAGTAAATTCTCATAGTCTAGGTTTCCACCCTTTTTCTTGAAGGCAGTTCTGTACATCAGCTTGATAGCGATCGACTAGAAAAATGAGTAAATGAGAAGGGTCAAACGAACTTTCTCTCCCTAGCCCGAGTCCTCTGCGACATTCTGTTTCATCTTGACTAAAGTCATCCTCAGTTGCCCCTGGACGATAGAGTCCATAATCGACGCTAGCACAGCTATTCCCAACTATTATCAGGACAGTGCTTGTAACCATTCGCCAGGTGGACGAAAGTCTCGTCGGTTTCATAGATAGTTTTCTTTTATGATCCAGTTCTTTACCGTTACACAGGCTTCGTTCTATGTCTACTACCGTTCTTAATGGTAGAACGTTTGGACTGCTGTTGTGGGTTCCTTTCGACCTTGCAATCCACTGAAACTGTGGACAACTCTGTGAGAAAAAGGGATGACTGACTCTAGACGCCAATGGTCTAAACCCTTTCAGCACATTGCCTAATAAATAGGCATTGTGGCGTGGTAAGTGAGGGCCACAAAATCTAGGTCAATAGGTATTTCTCAAATAGGAAGACCTTGTTTGTGATAGCCAAGTACATGAAATATCAGGTATATTCCGTTCTCGGATTCATATATTTATTCATTAGCACATGTGGAATCTATTGACGAGCATTTGCTGTGGTCCGTCAGACAGAACATAGGAAAAAGCGTATTCTGATTATCGATGACGAGCCTGCGGTTCGTCGGACCGTCAGGGCTGCTCTTGAATCTGCAGGTTTTGAATGTGCGGAATCAGAGAATGGCGCTGCGGGACTCGCTTGGCTTGAAGAAAGTCAGGCAGATCTCATCATCGTTGATTACCACATGCCCGTCATGAGTGGATTACGCTTGCTTGAACGAATCCATGGAAAACAAAATGGGAAAGCGATCCCTATTATCATGCTTAGCGGGGTCCTAAAAGAGCGAGATAAACAAAAGGCTCTAGAGCTGGGAGCCTATGCCGTTGTTGATAAGCCTTGTAATTTTAGAGAATTAGTGCACACTGTTGAAGAAGCTATAGAGCAATAATTCACACTAACTTTGATTGAGATACTTCTCTTCTCTTGATTTCCCCCCTTCGTCGTAGCACCTTATTCTTCCTAGCTGAATGCGTCTCAAGATATTGTACGAACTGTTCAAGGTCTATTTTGCTACGGTAAGATTAAGAATAAAGCGTTGAGTCTGCTAAGCAACTCATAAAAGTTCTTCTCGACAAATTTCCATAAAACGTTTATATGTTGAAGTCACTGAGTCATCGGTCATGATTCTTTCTGATCGAATCATAAAACTTTCTGCTGTGATGGTGTAAGAACAGTCAGCCAATTAAGTAGATAAGCATGCAACCCAACATTTTCTCTCTCGGCGCATGACCTATATTTTGAAGCATACAAGGCAGTTGAACTCGGTGATAGCAATATTCGCGTTGCTTATGTTGTGTCATACTGTCGTTCATGCTGAAACACCGGCTCCGGAAGTCCATTGGGGTGCGCTTGGGTATCCTGATCAATATCCAGTTTTCCAATTGGGTCTTTCCTTAAATCGGTTTACTGAATTTAATGGAGAAGGGGAACGATTTAATGAAATTCAAGAAACCATTGGGCTGAATCAGATCACCTTCAGTTGGACAGAACATTTAGAACGTTTTAAAGGCTGGAGTACCAACCTGACCGTAGGTGCTGGACCAACACGAGACCAACCGACACGATTTCTTCAAAACGAAATTGTCCATGAAGGGCTAAAGGGAATCCCGAAGGTGCCTGTTCGTGAAAAACGTCGGCAAACAGACTTTATGGTGACGGGGACTTTAAATCGATGGTTTTCGTTTGGTGCACTCGACAAGATTGCTTTTGCTGGGTTGGGAGTCGCGACTGGGAGTTTATACCATGAGGTCTTCGGACGTTTTGGCGCGCGTAGATGGTCACCAGTAGAAATGATTCACGGACCATCTGATGAAAATTCGCAGCCCTGGTGGGTCTCGGCATTCGGACCGCTACGGTTTTCAGGTATGTATCGATATTCGAGAATCTGGGAAGGCGCCGCGTTACGGGCCTTGTCTCCAGAATCTCATATCGCGCAGGGCTCAGTTAGTTATGGATGGATGAGAGACGATGGCTATCCGAGTTTTGAAATTGAAGTCGGTGTGACTATTGACTCGGGTATCTTTCTGGACGTGTTTGGTGATTCTTTAGAAGAACGCTTCTACTCATTGGCTCTCCGCGCTCACCCCTTCACCATTGAAACTTGGAACGATCAAGTCAATAATAAAGACTTTGGCCCCACGTATGGAGGTCGTCTCATGATCGAGCTCTATACATTTCTTCCAGATTCCTGGAAATGGCGGTAGCCATTTATGTTTTCATTGTCTAACGGACACCTTCCTTTTTATCCTTGTAGTAAATCCCAAATTCTATATTAAAAACGCCGGCTCGAGACCTTATAGGGTGACACTCTTCGTTCTGAAGGGAACATCCATGTATGGCAAGAACAAGAGGAGGGACATACTCACAGTTCTTGCTTCCAAAGTGGTAATCGAGACACTCACGTTTTAACTCTATGACTCTTCTCGTGGCCTTTTCATTTCCTAAGCTAAGGGGAATTCAAAACTCTAAAAGTCAGAAAAGCGCGGCTTCACTTCCATTTATTCCGAACCATGAAAAGCTATGTAGAATATTTATCTACAAGAACTCACAGAGAACCAATTTACATGTGCTCGGATGAACGGCCTTGTTCTCTAAGTCTCTTGGGTCGACAAAATGGGGAAGTGCCATAAGCTTCAACCTGAGGTAGGATTGAGAGAGAAAGGAGATCATTATGACGTCATCAGCAAAACCCTCCGTTAATTCGAAGGCATCTCCATCGTCTTTTCTATCAACTTTGTCCTGGATAGAGATCATCATGGTAATTTGTGTGATAGGACTAACCGTAGAGGTGGGCGCACACGCGGCCACTTTGACCGTGACCACGGCAGAAGATATCGTCGATACGGCAGATGGAGTGTTGTCGTTGCGCGAAGCGATCGCTGAGGCGGTAGACGGCGACACTATTATTTTTGATGAAAGTTTGTTTGCAACAGCCAGCAGCGTCAATCCTTTCGTGCAGGGTCACCATTTCATCAATAAAGACCTCACCGTCAAAGGACCAGGCGCATCTCAGCTAATGCTTCGAAGCTTTGAAATCGACCATAACACAGTCGTAATTTTTTCAGGAGTAACAATTAACTGCAAGTCCAGCTCATTTAATAGTTACTGCCAAGACGTTGAAAATTTTGGGACTATGACACTGGAGAATACTATCCTCAGTGGTAAAGATGATCCTGGGCAAGAAGTAACAGGAACGCACGCGGGTATCCGTAATTCTGGTGACATGACTCTGATAAACACCGTCGTTCGTGACCATTTTATGCTATTTGATGAGAGCAGGGCAGGCATTAATAATTCGGGTAGGATGAGGCTTATCAAGAGTACTGTGAACAATAATTCCAACCGCTTTGGGAGTGGAGGTATCTTTAATCGTGGCACCATGACGTTAATCGACAGCACAGTCAATGATAACGCGGGTCGTGATGCCCGTCATCCATATTGCTCGAGGGGTGGTGGTATTAGCAATGCTGGAACAATGAGTGTCACCAATAGTACCGTGAGTGCAAACCATGGACTTGGCACTGCAGGAATTTCAAACAGCGGATTATTGACGCTCACCAATAGCACGGTGAGTGGAAATACGGCTACGTGGTTTCCAGATTGTGGCGGGACCGGTATCTCTAATAGTTCTGAGGGAAGGATAGCGCTGATCAATAGTACAATTAGTGACAATGTGCTTACTGATATAAACCATGGAATCTTTGGAGTGGATAAAGGTGGTGGCATTGTTAACGAGAATGGAGGCATCATCACCCTGTTGCATTCAATTGTTGCAGGAAATACGGCAACTGAGGGTCCCGATTGCTCGGGGATAATTATCTCCCTTGGATACAATTTGGTAGGTGCAGGAACCGGTTGCCCTGATGACGGACTAGGTGACCTCACTGTGCTTCCAGATGATGTCTTTACTGACATCCTAGGGCCCTTGCAAAACAATGGAGGATCGACCGATACCCATGCCCTTCTCAATAATGATGACAATCATGCCATCAACAGTGGTAACCCTGCTGGCTGCGTCGACCAAGAAGGTGAAGCGCTCACCACCGATCAGCGTGGGTTCCCCAGGCCCAGCGAAGGTGGGGAGATGGCTATTTGTGATATTGGTGCGGTTGAGCTCCAACTGCTCATTCCGGGGGATATGGATAAGAATGGCTGCGTCGATCAGACCGATCTCCGCATAATCCTCACCGCGCTTCGAGGAACTGCTCCGCAGGAAATCTCTCATGATCTCAATGGCGATGGAGACGTGAATATCGCGGATGCCCGAAAGTTAGTCACTCTCTTTACAAATTCACGTGGGACTCCATGTTCTTAAGGACGAGGAAAAATTTCGACATTCCATTATTGAGAGATGGAAAATGTTTACGCTTCTGACTTTCATGAACAAAAATCAGGGACGAACACATGAAGAAGCTACTGGACATTTTTACATTTTTCTGTTCAAGCATCCTCGTGGGTGGTCAAGCTTCAGCTATTTCTCTCTCACTCATTCCATCTTCAAAAAATGTGAAACTATGGATCCATAGCGTTAGTCATTATCAATATTTCGAGCTTATCTGATGGAGGGCCACCTTCTCTGGGTGCCTTGGACTTAAAGTTTTAATCCAAACGTATTGAGCCTTCAGACTACAGTATTCGGCCAATTTTTAGGGGATGAAGGATTGGGAGAGGTGATTAGGAATATAAATACATCTATTCATGGGATCGTAAAATTGAATGAAGTTTCCTTACCTGAAGGAGATTCAACAATATGTGTATTTTGTATTGGTCCCTTCCTTGATGAGTTGCAAGGAGGCACGTTCCCTTTGGCCACGTTGGCATTTGAGACATCCTCAAACGGTGGTGCTAGCGCTATCGAATTTACCAACGTTGTACTGAGTGATGCATTAGGGAATGTTCTTCCGGTTACGAACATTAAAGGAGCAGGAGTTAATGTCGTTCCGAAGCCATCCACGATATTCTTGCTTGCGACTGGCTTGATTGGTTTGTCTGGTGTTCGTTGGCACTGCTCGTGAGGCAACAAGACTTTGTAGTGATTACTTTAGAGAGGTTCTACTCCAGTTACTATTAA
>JBMYWX010000026.1:0-13138 GCA_049607825.1 Nitrospirales bacterium | reverse complement strand
CCATGAGTCGGACTAGGAATTCCTATGGATCGTTCCTCAATCAAAGTCAAAAGCCAAATGAACATTTAAAAGGTCAATTTCCTAAATTTGTGCCTTAATGCTGACTGCGTGCCAGTCATCAAGTCTCTTCCCTTGAGTTGTCCCTTGACCATTTGTTGCACGCACTATGATCGTATGTTCCCCTGGATTGGGAATCTGCCAATTGTAAGTCCACAACCTCCAAGCATGAGGTGATAGTGGGGTAGACAATGTTGCAGATTGCCATGTGGCTCCTAGGTCAGTACTGATTTCAACGGACTTGATTCCACTTGCTCCACCTTGAGCAATACCATGAACGGTGTATGTTGCGGTTGTCACCGTTTCTCGATCTCCAGGCAAGTCAATGCGAGCCTGTGGTTTGATGGTCGCGTCTTCTGGCCAGCCTTCGCGTTGCCAATATCCTCGATAATCATAATCGACCGCTTTAAACTTCGTAAGCCACTTCACATTTTTGACGCTATAGAATCCAGGCGCAATGATCCGTGCGGGAAATCCATGGTCTACGGGAAGTGGGACGTCATTCATATTAACGCCAGCAAGACCTCTTTGTGACGAGCACGACTGAGCGAAAAGCTATCTGAATAACCATCGACGCCATGTAGTACGAGATCGATCGCTTTCTCATTAACCACGCTTTCCTCTAAGAGTTCTCGAATGGGAACTCCTGTCCACTTTGCTGTTCCAATCTGTTCACTACCCAACGGATTACCAATACATTCCTAGGCGTCAACGATAGCGTTTTCTTTCCTGCTTTACCAAATAAGCTTCCCATCAAATCAGCTTGGATTGCGTGACGTGGATGCAAGAGAACCAGTCCGACAATTCCGAGAAAGCTTGAAAGTAGTGTTCGACGTGAAACTCTCATCGTATTGGTTTTCTGGCCAGTGACGTTCTTTCAACTCAGTAACACAACGCTGTCGAGCCAAATGTGTTTCTTACTTTGTTGCTTCCGACAGTAATCGCTGAATTTCTCTTTCGGTTTTCTCATATCCTCCTTCACCAATTTTGGTGTATTGGATAATTCCTTCCTTGTCAATCAAATAGAGCGTTGGCCAATATCGGTTCTTGAATTTACGCCATGTCGTAAATTCATTATCAATCGGGATGGCATATGCCAGCTGCTTTTCTTTGATATAGTCTTGTACTCGACTGAGGTCGTGTTCGTATTGAAATTCTGGTGAATGGATGGCAATCACAACTAATCCCTGATCGGCGTATTTCTTATGCCAGGCTTTCACATAGGGTTCGATGTTCCGGCAATTCCAACATCCGAATGTCCAAAACTCAACCATGACGACTTTGCCGCGAAGGTCGGCTAATCGAAGAGGCTCAGAGTTGAGCCACTCTGTATTGGCAATCTCTGGAGCTGGTGTGCCAATACGAGCAAGGGCAGAGGGGAGGTTAGTTGCCCAGGTCAAGCCGTAGGCAAGACTCGCTAGTAATACGACTGTTAACACATGGACTCGAATTCGCATCGTATGTTCCTTTCTATAAATCGCCCAAGATCGATATTAGGCATTTAATGGCGTGGAGGATTTAAGCATTATTAACTGGTCTTGTGTTCTTAAAGTACCGTCCCTGAAAAAGAGAAGATATTACACATTTCTTGAACCGAGAGATTTTTTTTTCATCAAGTTATCTACAGAGTAAGGGTATTTCATACCGCCTAGGGTGACGTTGAATAGAATCGGAGTGAGCTAGTCCGGAACTGGGTCGAAAGGTGGATTCTGTGTAGGAGAATTATCAGAGAATATTACTCAATATTTTCGTCAATTATCTTAAGCCATCTTATACCAAGTACGTAATTACAGTGATTGCTAAACCATGCAAAAGACATTTTATATGAAGGGAGACTCTTCATAGGTTTTAGGCTGATGTCATGAATAATATACCTATATATCGTAGGTATTTCTCGTAATCATGACAAAATGAGGCAAATCTATATGATTATCGCTATGGTATATAATTTGCTGACCTAGACACTGCTACTGATTTAAAACCCCCTTCTCGTTGCAGACAGATAAAGCTCCAAAATTTATCCCTGAAAACGAGTTTGTTAAAAAATTATTGCTTAAATAGACAAGCGGTTAATTGAAAAAATGATTACTAGGTATCCCATTTACCAAAGAGATTTACCTATCCACTCAATCCGGCCTTATTTACTCATAATCAGGGAGTTTTTCATTCATGCTTTTTCACGATCCAATTTTATCTCTCGACACAGACCGGCATGAAGTTGTTATTTCTCCAAAAAGGGAGCGACCACGGATTCATGGTAAGTTCTTGTATCAAGGAAACGCTAAGTTATGGATACGGGGCGTTACGTACGGAACGTTTCGTCCAGATATAGAAGGAGATCAATTCCCTTCTCGACATGTCGTCGCGGAAGATTTTTCGCGAATGGTCGCACATGGATTCAATGCCATCCGTACATATACTGTTCCACCAACATGGTTGCTTGACCTAGCTGAAGAGCAGGGCCTCCTCATGATGGTTGGGTTGCCCTGGGAACAGCACATTACATTTCTCGACGATCCAAAACATATAGCCTCTATTGAGGAACGTGTGCGACACAGCATCCAAAGCTGTGCCGGGCACCCTGCTATTTTAGGCTATGCGGTTGGTAATGAAATACCATCGCCTATCGTTCGTTGGCATGGTCAAGAAAAAGTCGAACTATTTCTTGAACGTCTCTATCGCATTGTCAAAGCTGAAGACCCTGAAGGGCTCGTGACGTATGTGAATTATCCTACGACCGAATATTTGCACCTCCCGTTCCTTGATTTTGTCTGCTTCAACGTTTATCTCGAATCCGAAGATACCCTCAATCCCTATCTTGCTCGCCTCCAAAACATCGCCAACGAACGACCGTTGGTTCTTGCAGAAATTGGTCTCGACAGTATGCGCAAAGGAGAGGATACGCAAGCGGAAGTCCTAGATTGGCAAATTCGAGCTGTCGGTGCGGCTGGAGGGGCCGGCGCGTTTATCTTCGCCTGGACCGATGAATGGTATCGAGGAGGATATGAAATCGAAGACTGGGATTTTGGTTTGACGGACCGAGGCAGGCAATCGAAGCCCGCGCTGGGAACTGTGCAGCAAGCTTTTCAAGAATTTCCGATTCAGTCAAACTCGGAATGGCCACGTATCTCCGTTGTCGTGTGTAGTTACAACGGATCGCGAACCATTCGTGATTGTTTGGACGCTCTTTTGCAAATTGATTATCCTGATTATGAAGTGATTGTCGTGAATGACGGATCTACTGATCAGACCGAGTCTATCGCGAATGACTATCCCTTCCGGGTCATCAGCACGACGAATCAAGGTTTGAGTAATGCTCGAAATACAGGGATGCACGCGGCTTCGGGTGAAATTGTGGCCTATACCGATGATGATGCCTATCCAGACCCCCATTGGCTGACATATTTGGCGCACATGTTTTTGACGACTTCGCATGCAGCTGTTGGAGGCCCCAATTTACCTCCGAAAGATGATGGATGGGTGGCCGAATGTGTGGCTCATGCCCCTGGTGGTCCAATACATGTTTTGCTCAACGATCAACTAGCCGAGCATATTCCAGGATGCAATATGGCTTTTCGAAAAAGTCACCTTCAGGCCATTGGAGGCTTTGACCCACAATATCGGGCGGCCGGAGATGATGTAGATATTTGTTGGCGATTACAGGAAAAAGGCTGGACCATTGGTTTTCATGCTGCCGCTCAAGTCTGGCATCATCGACGGAACTCTGTTCGCACCTATTGGAAACAGCAACGTGGGTACGGACGGGCCGAAGCATTACTCGAACAGAAATGGCCAAAAAAATATAATGTTGCTGGCCATGTGTCCTGGGAGGGACGTCTCTACGGAAAAGGCACGACAAGCGCTGGCTTTGGACGCACCTCCAGAGTGTACCAAGGGGTCTGGGGTAGCGCACCTTTTCAGCTGATGTATCAAGCCGATCCTTCCAAGGCTCTGTCTATTCTGAGTATGCCCGAGTGGAGCGTTGCTGTCGTGACGTTTGCCTGTCTTTCACTAGCTGGCTTGCTTTGGACTCCGCTTTTGGTTGCTGTTCCGCTCTTTTTTCTTGCTATTGGAACCACAGGCTATCTGGCTTTTCGTCGGGCCCGCCGCAGTCCCTTCGAGATTCCTACGACGTCATTTCAACGAATGCAATCACAGTTGGTCACGGCCGGACTTCATCTGCTTCAGCCCATTGCCCGTCTCACTGGACGGTTCTCTTCGGGATTAACTCCCTGGAGAACACGAGTCACCAATCGATTTATTCTGCCATCGACTCGCATCTTCACCGCGTGGAGTGAAACATGGGAAAGCTTGCCCGACAGACTGGAAAAGCTTGAAACCTCAATGCAGGAGAAACGATTATCCGTGAATCGTGGTGGGGATTATGATCAATGGGATTTGCAAGTCAAGTCTGGAGTATTTGGGGGGAGCCGGATGCAAATGGTGATCGAGGAGCATGGCGCACAGAAGCAACTCATTCGATGTCGAACCCGGCCAATATTCTCAAAGGTCGCATTAGCTTGCGTGGCAACTTTGGGATTACTTGGGGTTTGGGCATGCGCCGATCAGGCTTGGACCGTTGGGACAATCTTGGCGAGCGGATCTCTTCTTCTGGGGTTAAGAGCACACCAAGAGTATTCCTCTGCTACATTAACTATCCAAGAAGGTCTTCGGGAGATTGTTGAATCCAATGTGCTCACCGAGTTAGATACTGAAGAGGAAGAGTCTTTATACCCTGAACCGGCATCGTGCTAGATTAGCCATGTGAGTGTTGATGTTGAATTTATGGTTCTCTCATCTCCATTATGACTGCTCCACTTTTCAAGCGATTGACGACGAACGACGACAAGAATCAACCTCGGAATTCCTTCGGTACTTGGAAACTGTCTGTATGGTTTCTTCGGCTCTGTGGGAGCGGAGAAGGCACAAAGATTGTGATCGGGCTGTTAGTCCTCTTGCTTGGATCCGGTATTGCGTTGCTTCAACCTTGGCCATTAAAGCTTGTCGTAGATAGTGTCCTAGGCACCCACCCACCTCCCGAATTTCTCGAATACCTCACCACGTTCTTTACGAGCCATACGACCATATTCACGGACCAGAAGTTTGCTCTACTGTTCCTTCTGAGTGCAGGTGTCTTGCTGATTCAAGTACTCATGGGAAGTTTCACAGTCCTGAGTACTTATATTCTTGTAGCCATTGGGCTTCGCATGGTGTTTCGGCTTCGCTGTCGACTGTTCGATCATTTGCAACGTCTCTCGCTAGCGTTTCATGACACCACGACAGTAGGAGATTCACTGTATCGAGTAACGTGGGATACCTATTGTGTCCAGTCCTGGTTTAATAGCGGAATTATTCCAGCGCTTACCGCTTCATTCACCCTTGCGGGAATTGGGATTATTATGTTGTCTCTGGATTGGCTCTTAACGCTCGTTGCTCTCGCTATTGCCATTCCTCTTATTGTATTGATCAAAAAACTCGATCAGCCGATGACTGAACGTTCCATGAGATTTCACGAACGAGAAAGTGATATCAGTTCTCGTGTGCAAGAAACGTTAACGGGAATTCGGGCCGTCCAAGCATTTGGTCGGGAACATTTTGAAAGTCAACGGTTTCAAAGTCATGCACAGGATAGCCTGTTAGCCAATTTGAGACTTACGATTTTACAATCTGGCTCGCAAGCTATCGTCGGTTTGCTCTTAGCACTGGGCACAACGTTGGTTGTCTGGATTGGGGCATCCCGGGTCTTGAGTGGCCATCTGACGGTTGGTGATGTGGTGTTGTTGGTTTCTTATGTGGCCATGCTCTATAAACCATTAGAAACGTTGGCTTACACTGCTACGACTATACAAAGTGCTGCGGCGAGTGGACGGAGAGTCTTGGCGCTCCTTGAAGCCACTCCGGATGTCTCGGACCTTCCACAGGCTGTTCCTCTTCCTGCGAGCCAAGCATGTGCCATCTCATTTGAAAATGTGTCCTTTCAATATCACAATGGTCTACCCGTGCTCAGAAATTTATCTTTGGACATGCAAAAGGATCAATGTATCGCGGTTGTTGGTTCATCAGGTGCAGGAAAGACCACCTTGGTCAATCTCTTATTGCGGTTCTATGACCCTACTGAAGGTCGGGTCATGTTGAATGGGTATGATATCCGTCACGTTACCGTGCAGTCGTTACGCGATCAAATCGCTATCGTGCTTCAGGAACCGGTGTTATTTTGTTCTACTATTCGCGAAAACATCGCCTATGGGCTACCTTCTGCCTCGTTCGAAAATATTCAGTCAGCTGCTCAATCAGCAGGGGCTCATTACTTTATTACGGCACTTCCACAAGGATATGACACAGAGATAGGAGAGCGAGGTGTCATGCTCTCAGGAGGGCAGCGCCAACGGATTGCGATGGCCCGTGCGTTTCTCAAGAATGCTCCTATACTGATTATGGATGAGCCGACGAGCGCTCTGGATACCGAAACAGAGCAACAGTTACTAAAAGCGTTGGAATGTCTGATGAAAGGACGAACGACAATAATTATTGCACACCGTCTCTCGACCATTCGAAAAGCTGATCGAATTATTCTATTGCAAGATGGGCAGGTCGTTGAGCATGGCACGCATACTGAGTTACTTCAGTTGGGGCAAGGATATGCTCGGTTGTATCACACCCAATTTGACCTTCATCCGCTCCCGATGGGATAAAGGTGAAATGTCTGACGCAATAATTGACAATCCATGGTTAGAAGTTCGTTTGCCTCCCAATGCACATATTGGGCGAAACACCATCATTTCCGGCCAGGATTCATTTAAACGGTTTTCCAGTCAAAAAGAAGATGGTTTGACAGTTGGGGATCATTCCACGATGGATGGAGTCCAGTTTGCCATTGGGGAATCGGGCCATATCCTTATTGGACACTATTGTTACTTCACGAATGCGGTGCTCCTTTGTGAACTCGAACTCCGAATCGGCAATTACGTCATCATTGGATGGAATACAACGATATCCGATTCTGATTTCCATCCTATTCAACCAGCCCAACGAATTATTGATGCTATGGCATGCTCTCCCGTTGCCAAGGCACAAGTCCGGCCACCCCTCAAGCAAGAGCCCGTTATTATCGAAGATGATGTGTGGATTGGGCCAAGTGTCACCATCCTCAAAGGTATTACCATTGGGGCTGGAGCATTTATCGAGCCTGGGTCCGTTGTCACCCGTGACGTAGCTGCAAAATCTCGCGTCATTGGGAATCCTGCCCGCATCGTCAGCAACGAAGACTGATGGCCAAATCAGTTCGAACATTGCCAGATGACTGGTACCCGGGCACCATCCCCGGCAATGTTTTTCTTGACGAAACAGCCTACATCGAAACAACCTTTAGTTTTTCTCGTTGTCATAGTGAGGCTTCAGAAGCTGTGACAATGGCATATGGCGCGTCAGCCTATCTCGGTACGATGTTTGATATCGGGCTCAGTGGGCGTGTAACCGTTGGTCAGTATGTTCTGTTGAACGGGGTCTGGATCATCTGTGATACCGAAGTGACGATTGGTGACTATACCCTCTGCTCATGGAATGTTGTCATTATGGACACCTATCGAGCGCATGAGTCCTTGTGCCAACGTCGGGGAATGCTCGAGCAGATCTCACGGCAGACTCCTCGTCGTCTCGAATGTAATGTTTCGGGGCGACCTGTCGACATCGGCAAGAATGTTTGGATCGGATTCGACGTGTGCATCTTGCCGGGAGTACAAATTGGAGAGGGCGCGATCGTTGGGGCTAGATCAGTGGTTCGGGATAATGTGGAACCCTATACCGTCGTTGGGGGGAATCCTGCGCGCGTAATCAAATGTCTTGATCCCTCTGGCTCTGTCACGTAAATTTACTAAGTATCTGAAGGTAAGACTGAGTTTCTGATGGAGGACGACAGCGTTTTCTTGTGATCTTATGTTGAATCCACGCGCACGAATTATCGTCACAGGGTTAGTTGGCTTATATCCCCTTGGTGGAGTTGCCTACGATTATTTTCAATATTTTCTCGGTTTATCTCGCCTCGGGCACGATGTCTATTACCACGAGGACTCCTGGAGTTGGCCTTATAATCCGGTCGAGCGACAGACTTCTTCAGATGGAACATACTCAGCCAATTTTATCAGCGACTACATCAATGCTCATGCTCCTTCATTAAGAGAGAAGTGGCACTATTTACATTTGCACGAGACCAGTTTTGGAATGAGTCGAAATCATTTTGATCAGGTGGCGAGTACTGCTGACCTTTTTTTCAATATCAGTGGGGCTTGTCAAATTCCACAATCTCTTTCCTCTCAATGTGTGAAGGTCTTTCTTGACACGGATCCAGGCTATAATCAGATTATGCTCAAAGAAAAGTTTTGGTGGTCAAGCAATGTTGACCGATGGTGTGACAGTGTCTGGGCTCATGATCAGTTTTTTACGTATGCCGAGAATATGTATGGATCTGATTGTCTTATTCCTAGGTTAGGCATTCCATGGAAAACGACTCGCACATCGGTGATCCGAGATTTGTGGCAAAGTCTCATACCTGCGTCCCCTCAGAATACATCTGCCTGGACAACTGTAATGACATGGAACGGCTTCAAGGGGAGACTTCTGTATGATGGAGTTGAGTATAAAAGTAAAGATGGGGAGTTTGAAAAGATTATCACGCTACCGGAAGATTCTTCCGTTGCATTTAAAATAGCTGTTGGAGGAAAGGCTCCAACGAAACAGTTATCAGCTTATGGTTGGGAAATTGTCGATGCACCGCAAGAAACATTAACAACCCAGAGCTACCAAGCGTTTATTGCGCAGTCAAAAGGGGAATTTTCTATTGCTAAACATGTCTATGTGGCACTTCGAAGTGGGTGGTTTAGTAGTCGAAGTGCCTGCTATCTTGCGTCGGGTCGGCCGGTGGTTGTGCAAGACACAGGATTTTCTCACACTGTTCCTGTTGGAGCGGGTCTTCTCACATTTCAGTCACGAGAAGAAGCGATTGATGCGATTCGAGAAGTGGAAGGGAATTACGAATGGCATTGCAAAGCTGCACGGGAATTGTCTGAAGATTGTTTCGATTCAGATACGATTCTGCGACAATTCATAGAAGATGTGTTTGCTGCAAGAGATCCAATGGAGAAAGGATATGGACAAGCTCCTACCTAACCAACTCAAGCAATTGTGGCAGCGTCAAGATCAACAGAGTCGGAGTGCAGAGAATTGTTATATTGAGCAAGAACGTTTGATCGATCGATATCGCAACATATGGGTGATGGCGCAATGTAGGGCGAACCACCAAGATCTTAAGGCCAGTATTCTTGATGAACTTGGACAATATATGGAATGTGATGACCTCTCTGAAATACAACACCGTTGCCAACAAGCTGTCTCTACCCTCAAGAAAGATTGGGAAGGCAATGTGACGGAAGTGGACCGGAAGTCTGTCGAACAATTTTATGATGAGAGTCATGCCGTCATTTACGAGCTAATGTGGTGGCATACTCTTTCAGAAGATGTTTCCCCACTCGCGTATGTCACGGCGTTGGAGTTGGCTCAGCAGCATGGCTGTCACGAGTATCTAGATTTTGGCGCAGGCGTGGGCTCCGGTGGAATATTGTTTGCTTCCCATGGTTTTCATGTCACGTTGGCTGATATCAGTTCACCTCTGCAGCAATTCAGTCAATGGCGATTTAACAATAGAGTGATACCCGCCGATTTTTTTCGATCTCAAAGTCGATCCTTTACCTAGACAGTCCTTTGATATGGTCACAGCTATGGATGTCTTTGAACATTTAGTTGATCCGATAGAAGCTGTTGATCGACTCTCAGATGCGCTAAGACCAGGAGGATTCTTTTTTGCCCGCCTCGCTTCTGAGGTCGACGAGGATCGTCCGCAACATATTATTCAGGATTTCCAACCTACCTTCGCACATTTACAGAAACTCGGCTTTGTTCAGGTTTGGGAAGACGATTGGCTGTGGGGACATATGGTGTTCCAAAAGCCATGACATTACGCAATTCTCAAAACGAGACCTGGGTGCGCATCTAAGACTGTACATTTTCACTTTTCAAATCATGTGGAAATTTAACGGACTACGTATCTTCTCTGTCTTGATGCCGATCGCATGCCTCACCCTTTATTCCTTACCTGGTCATACGTTTGAGCAGTCAACACCATGCTCAAGGTTTGAATGGGAACGAATTCCTCCCAACCAATGGATTCAGTTGACGACATGTGGAGAACCGCCAAGGAAAGTCTTTCACGGCGCTTCCGCACTTGCATCAGACAGGCGGACGGTTTTTTTCTTTGGAGCGGATACACATGAAGAGGATTATGACAACAGCGTGTACCGTCTTAGTCTCATTGACCTCCGCTGGAGTCGCGATTATGAAGCTGATGCACTCGAAGATTATCGAGTGACATCTCAAGGATATCCCGTGACAACTACGGAGCGCCCTTGGGCCATGCATACGTTCGACGGATGGGATTATGATCCTATTCGGAAATCACTTGTCCTCGTGGGCATTCCAAGTCATGCTACTCAAGCGATTCAACATGTAAAAGACCAGGGAGAGTTGAGTCATGCAATTGAGTCAACCACTTGGCGTTACGACCCTGATACGCATGCCTGGACATTAATTCCGATACCTACCCCAAACTTCTTTGCTGGAGGCTTGGCTTGGGATCAAAAAGGTAATCGCTTTATTGGACACAATGGCTATCAAACATTTCATTATGATCCTATTCATTCTGAATGGGTTACCTACGACGCTCCTTCTATGCCTGGGTATCACCTCAGACTTGTCCGCGATACGTTTACGAACACATTCTTATCTTTAGGAAATAATCAGAGCAGTCATATGCTGTGGAGCTACTCATCTGAATCTATCTTATGGAAGAGAATTATCGTGACGCATGAGCCTTTGCCTGCCAACGGCGCGGCCGTCGCGTACAATAGTCGTCATCATGTGCTCATGTATATCGCCAATGACTCTGTCAGTTCTTACAGCAATCCTTCAGGAAAGAGTGTGACGTTCTTGTATAACAGTCACGCGCAACGTTGGGTGAGAATGCCAGTGAAGAGTCCACCGTTGTTCGGAATGAACTATTTGACGCAATATGACCACGTGTCTGATGTTGTGTTGCATTTTGAAAAGACTGATGCTTTCAGTGAGAAAGTTTCCTTGTGGGTTTTTCGATATCAGCCTGAGCTGCAGTAGTGGTTTAAGTATCTTACCTTCTTCGTTCCTTGCTATTCATTACTTTCATCTTGTTGATTTGAACAACATGTTGTGTGAGGATTCCATCATCATGTCACCGCATGCCCTCTGTAGCATGTTACGAATCATCAGATGTTATTTCTGCAATGGTATTTTACAAGATCACATGTATTTTGTTTTCATTAAGCATCCTCACAGCCGCGTCGGTCGGAGCTGTTCCCATTGTTCCTGAATTAACAAGTCCTGAAGTAGATATACCCATTGAAGCCGCATCTTATTTAGGCTATCTGAAGGTCAAGCATCCCACGTCACTATCCTCTCTTCTCATTCAGAGAACGAGTAATTCGGAACCTAGCGACGATCATATATCTGCAGAGGTTTTTCGGACCCTTCTTTCTTCCCTTACCTATACAATCAATTTTACTTCTCAAGGTCGTCTTTATACCGTGGTTCCTATGGCTTTTGGGGAAAAGAACGAGGAGCTCATTTCTTTTCGACTTTTCCCTCACCCCGAAAAACTGCAATCGGCAGTTTTCACCAAAAACTCCATATTATTTCCAACGCAAAAAAGTAATTCCGAGTCTAAGCCGAAGGAGGCAAACACGTTAGGCTCTGTATTTTGGTTTGGGCTAGTATTCCTTCTATTTCTTGTCATCACAGGGGGCATCCTGTGGAAAGCCAAAACGAAAACTGTTCTTCGTCTGTAAGGCGATTTTGTGGGGAAAGGGTAGTCAGAGTTTGTTAGTCGATGCCTGACGCTTCCTCTTTCTCTGACTGTATGGATTTCTCAACTTAGGAAAATTTCTCTTTGACCGACATGTTCTCCTATAGCGAAACTACATAATTTCTTAATAGGATGCCTAGCCCACGATGGTTGGGTAGGCTCATAGCTCAGGGGTAACTATTTCTTGATTACAATACTGTGCTACGTGAACATGAGATTCTAGGTGTCTCGTTGTTTCTCGTGAGACAGCCTGATGAATCTTAGCGTCATTTGGCAATGCAGGTGATCAGCTCTGAATTAACTTACCATCTCCCTCTCTATCACCATTATTGTGCCTTCGCTCGGTTTACTATCGATGGTGGTATGAGATCTCTAAGAGATTCACTTGGTCTCGTCGTCACTATAAAGAACAACCGGTACGTGTTCTTCCCACATCACTCACAGTTAGTCAGCAAAAGACCATTCAGGAACTTCAGCTAAAGTACGGTGAAAAGTTTGAAGATCAATTTGCAGCTTCCACCACATTGGAAAACTACGAGTATCTCGACCTGTTAGATCCATTGCAGGAAAAACTTAACTGGCAATCGGCATTTGATAAAAAACTTGTGGATGTGGGTCACTCAACTTCTATTATGCACCAGCCCTCCAGGCTTTTTTTCGTCCTCGGCAGCTTAGTGGGATAGAATTAGAGGGCTATCGAGTCCATCCCAACTTTTATAATAGATTCGAATATGCCCAATGGTATATTCGGCCATTCAAGAATATGTCTTATACCGTTATGGACTTCTGTGACTTTAACGGTGCCGTAGATGGAATTACGTGTTTTTACCCCTTTGTGGTCCCTGAGACCTTGATTGCTTGACGATTACCCTTGAAGATCTTTCAGCCTCAACGATTGTTTGAACAGATAACTCTAAGTCTAAGAAAAGAAGGATTCTTACTGATGCTGAACCATGGGGAGGAGGAAGCACAAGCTGCTTGTGATCTAGCGCAGCATTGAGGCCTGCAATTGCATGGCTTACGTCAACCATTACTTCCATTAATTCCTCGAGCTGAAGTCCCGATCGTGAATAGTTGACATAAAACCTGTTAGAGTCCCCTTGTAACCCTCATAGTCGTTCCAATAAAAAAATTTACATT
>JBMYWX010000025.1:0-20330 GCA_049607825.1 Nitrospirales bacterium | reverse complement strand
AGACATTGCATCATATGGCAGATGCCTGAGGGTTCTTGGAGAATTCTGTGCACGTTTCGATTGAGCCTTGGTCTGAGATGAGAGGGAAAGACTGAAGGTTGATTGCTCGAGGTTTTGGGCACGTTGGTCCTTCACATCCATCCGTTGCTCAACAGATTCGTTCGCAGGACCAGCAAAAACTAATGAGAGCGTAAAGGAACTAATGAACGATAGCACACAGACCGTTCGCCATTCCTTGCCCTCTAGCCAGCGCAATATTCGAAACACTATACGTGTCCTCTAAAGGATTCCCCCAAGGAATAGTCGCCATCATCATATCTGGCATATTACGTTTCACGCCATTCTGAAAGTCCGATTTAAGGATCAAGGCATAGCCGCTTCAGTCTTTCGCATGGCCTGGAGAATTTGCTCACGTATTCGAGTCGTGACGGCTTCTACCTCAGTCGCTTTCTCCTTGACCATCGCATAGTCCCGCGGAGTCACCTCTCCAGGAATTTCAGCCAACGTTGACTCAGCCGAGTACACATCGTTTTCCATTATCTCCAAGACCAATTCCGCATCCTTTCCTTCAGGAGCCATTGTCAGTAACTCCTTCACCTCTTTCAAAGCGACACGTGCTGCGGTCATAGCGCGAATGACTTCTTCCTTAGCCTCTTCACTGGTACTTCTTGCCTGTTCAACTCCACGAGCCACTCCTTTGCTTCGTGCTTGTACCGCTGTGTCAGTCGCTTGCCCCAATAAAGATTTGGCCTCCGAATAGTTCCGAAGTGGCCCAAACTGTTCATCTTGCACATGAAGTTCATCCGCTGCACGTTGCAAATAGTCTTCAGCTTGCGCAAGAAGTTCAGGGGCCACATCTGCCGCACCAGCTTTCCGAGCCTCCTCTAACGCTTGATAGGCTTCTGAGACTTGAGGCTTTGGAGATTCCTCGCATCCCCAAAACAGAAACAACGAGACCGCAATCAAACATGCATGAATGTATGAAAATTTTTTCATCGTCTCGTCCCTCCTTTGGACGTGACTACCTTACAAATAATATGACAATTGTAGCCTGCCTTTATCTAAGAATCACGCAAAAAGCATGCTTGATGTGACACCATCAACAGTGCTGTAGAAATCGCTGAAAAATGGGGTGTTTTGCTTGGAAGATCAAAACCAATTGAAAGATCTAGTGTAGGCTAGACAGAACAACTGAGAATACTTGGTCGAGAACACCAGACTCTGATATGATTTTCTCTTGGCATTTCAAGAGCCCGATACATGATATTTCTCACTAAACATTCATCACATAATATACGTCTTGCATTGTATTAATTCTTCACATGTTGGGATTTGAATGATGAGTCACGATTCTCAAGAAGCTGTTCGAGCGGAAGTATTGGCTCAAAGTCAAAACTGGATTAAAAATTTCAATCTAGGGAATGCAGATGCTTGCATTGCCGCTTATCAGGCCGATGCCGTGATGAAGGCCAAACCTATGGGCACATTCGTTGGACATGAGGCCATTTCGGAATTTTGGAAACCATTTATGGCTTCAGGAGCAAAAGATCTTGAATACCATGATGTTGTCGTCGAAGTCCTTGATGACTCTACGGCACTTCTTTCTGCAAATTGGAGCATGAATGTTGGACGAGGCATAATCACGAAAGAGAAGTGGGTGAAGCAAAATGATGGGAACTGGCGCCTAGCAGAAGATGACTTTGAAGTATTAGAACAGCTTACAGTTTGAACGTTGTTCTCTTTTCTGTTGTGTGCCCTTGCACAATGATCGATATCTTTCTCTCTATTTCTACAAATCCCAATTAAACCATTCCTAAGTCACACTCATTCTCCTACATTCTCTAATCACGAGACTTCCACCTCTTGCCTTACGCTTCTCAGTTCCCTTTCTTCATGCATACCTACACTTCATGCATTCTTTAAGAGTCAGCATAGCAGGTCCGATTGACATCCCTCGAGAAATGAAATATTTTTCACATGAATAGATTTTCATGTAACAATTTCCTCGAGTTTGAGACTTTGCCTGTATGAAGGTTAAAAATCCCGCTTGTGCAGATAAACTCAAAATTCTTGCCGATCCCACTCGTTTGGCGGTTCTTGAATCGTTAATGGATCACCCCAAGCATGTCAGTGAATTAGTCAATACGTTAGATATTGAACAAAGCCTTCTTTCACACCATTTGGCCCAGTTGCGAGAAGCAGGTCTCGTTCAAGGCACTCGAGAAGGAAAAGCCGTGTTGTACCAACTTGCGCCCAATGTGGCTACGGCCACAGAAGGTAAGGCTCTGGACCTCGGGTGCTGCCAACTCTCCTTTCCAGTGAAAACACAGAAACGTACCTCATGATGGTGCGTCTTATGACACAATGGCTAGCCCTACTTGTTTGCCTCATGATGGTAACAGCCTGTCAGGAATCCACTGCGACGACTTCATCCCCCACTAAACTTATTATTACCGGGTCAAGCACGATTGCGCCCCTCGTCTCAGAGATTGGTAAACGCTTTGAGGCTCGCCACCCAGGCATTCGCATTGACGTCCAAACAGGCGGATCATCTCGTGGCCTGGCTGATACTCGTCAGGGACTGGCACATATTGGAATGGCCTCGCGCGCCTTGAAACCCAGTGAACAAGACCTGCATGGTACCGTCATTGCCCATGATGGAATAGGCCTGATTGTCCATGAATCTAACCCTCTCGCATCTCTTGACAGCCAAGCCATTGTTAAGATTTATACGGGTCAATGGACCAACTGGAAAGATGTAGGAGGAATTGACGCGCCAATCACCGTCGTCAATAAGGCTCAAGGACGAGCGACCCTGGCATTGTTTCTCCAGTATTTCAATCTGACGAGCACACAAATCAAAGCCCATGTTGTAATAGGAGATAATGAACAGGGCATCAAAACCGTAACGGGGAACCCAAATGCCATTGCCTATGTCTCAATCGGAACAGCGGCCTATGACGCATCTCATGACGTGCCAATTAAATTACTCTCGCTTGGAGGAATTGCAGCATCGCTGGAAGAAGTGCAAGCTGGCCGTTTTCCTCTCTCACGCCCCTTAACATTAGTCACAAAAAACCCGCCAATGGGCATCATGAAAACCTTTATAGATTTTGCACAATCATCTGACATTTATGACTTGGTCGCCCAACACTACTTCGTCTCTCTCCAAGGTTGATGTCCTTTTATTCCGGACTCTTCAAGGTCTAGCCGGAATAGCGGGAGTCATTGTCTTCTTTATTCTTCTCTTTCTTATGAATGAATCATTCCCTGCGGTCCGCGACATTGGCCTTTGGGCATTCTTTACTGATTCCTCATGGCACCCAACAGAGGGTCTATATAATCTTACCCCCATGTTGATCGGAACCCTTCTAGCCGCAATTGGTGCCGTGTTGCTTGCCACGCCTTTCGGCATTCTCTTGGCCCTCTTCTGCGAGTACTATGCACCCACTACGGTTGCTACAGTTTATCGTACATTCATTGAAGTGTTGGCTGGGATTCCATCTGTCGTGTATGGACTCTGGGGCCTAGTGGTTCTCGTTCCTCTGATTGCCGATATTCACCCACCAGGACCGAGCTTACTCGCTGGCATCATCGTACTCACCATCATGATTTTGCCTACGGTGACATTGGTAAGCCAATCTGCAATACGACAAGTTCCCAAAGACTATGTCACTAGTGCGACCGCTCTAGGTCTCAAACGATGGAGCATGATTTGGCATATCATTCTTCCAACTGCATGGCCAGGAATGCTTACTGGTGTCATATTGCAAACCGGTCGAGCCATTGGAGAAACGATGGCTATTTTGATGGTCTGTGGTAACGTTGTACAAATTCCGACAAACTTTTTTAATCCGATCCGAACCTTAACTGCCAATATTGCCTTAGAAATGGCCTATGCCAGTGGATCTCATCGTGCGTCACTTTTCTTGAGCGGTCTTCTCCTCTTATTCATGGTGATCTGTTTAATCATGGTCGCCCAACGCCTTAAACCTCAGCAGGTCTATGGATAACTCAAGTATGGTCAAACACGACATCCTGCCCACGATCGCCCTATGGGCCGTGGCAGGACTGATTGGCTGTAGCTTTCTCTGGTTCATTGGAGATGTCGTCTGGCAGGGTGCAAATTATCTTTCTTGGGACTTCTTATTGAAAACTCCTTTAGACGCCGGCCGTCAAGGTGGCATTAGTTCCATTCTCGTCTCAACGATGCTTATTCTGATGGTGTGTATGGGAGTATCTCTCCCTATTGGGCTAGGCGCTGCAGTGTTTCTTGCTGAGTGGACATCAGATTCTCATTTTTTCACTCAACTTACTCGACGAAGCTTGGATGTGCTAGCCAGTGTTCCATCAATCGTCTTTGGTCTCTTTGGTAACGTATTTTTCTGTCAAATACTTGGACTGGGGTTTTCCATTCTTTCCGGTGGTCTGACTTTAGCCTGTATGGTTCTTCCAATTTTGATTCGAACCACTGAGCAAGGATTCAGAGCGCTCCCAAATGATTATCGTGTATCCGCCGCAGCATTAGGACTTTCAAAAAAAACAACTCTTCTTCAGCTTCTCTTGCCTGCCGCAATCCCCACGTTGCTTGTCGGCTTTATCCTTGGGCTTGGTCGAGCTATCGCTGAAACAGCTGCGCTCATCTTTACGAGCGGGTATGTTGATCGCATGCCAGAAACATTACTTGACTCCGGTCGTGCATTATCGATTCATATTTATGATCTTTCCATGAACGTCCCAGGTGGTGACCAAGCTGCTTATGCGACCGCACTTGTGTTAATTGTTTGTCTTGTTACCCTGAATAGTCTTTCTACTTGGATTTCAAGATGTTGGGCTCAAAAAAGGATTCTGCCCGCATGAGTTTCACAAAAAAATCTCTACAACCACACCTTAAGCCTGTACCTCAGAAAGTTGCACCATGTTGTGACCCAATCCCCTTCATTCAAACAACCAACCTCTCTCTTTCTTACAAAGAACAGTCAGCATTTGAAAACATTTCACTCACCGTGCACCGTGGGTGTTTGACTGCCGTTGTCGGTCCATCAGGTAGTGGAAAAACGAGCTTCTTAATGTGCTTGAATCGACTCGTGGATTTAGTGCCGGAGTGCCAAATATCAGGACATATACAACTAGAAAACCTTGACCTTCTCTCACCTACCATTGATCTCCTTCAACTTCGTCGTCGCGTTGGAATGATTTTTCAAAAGCCTAACCCATTTCCCATGTCCATTCACAAAAATTTAGCCTTCCCTCTCAAGGAACACGGTGAAACCAACCACACGATCATTCAGGAACGTATACAAAAATCTCTGATGGATGTGGGGCTTTGGAATGAAGTCAAAGATCGACTTGAGGTTTCGGCCTTAAGTCTTTCAGGAGGACAACAACAACGTCTGTGTATTGCACGAGCCCTAGTTCTTTCGCCAGACGTTCTTTTGATGGATGAGCCTTGCAGTGCTCTCGACCCAATCTCAAGCGGGATCGTGGAAGATCTCATCTTCAGCCTTCGAGGGCAATACACGGTTGTCATCGTGACACATAACCTAGCTCAAGCCAGGCGTATCGCAGATTATGTTGGCATTTTTTGGAACCAGCGGCACACCGGAGAGCTCATTGAATTTGGTCCCACTCAACAAATATTTGAAAACCCTCAACACGAACTTACCACTGCCTATATCAACGGTGTTCGAGGTTAAATTCCTCGCATATCTTCCATCTCCTATATTCTTCATAACTCTCAAATTTTCACATTTAACGACACCTTGATCCCGTCGTAACACGAACGTAACAGACCTCGTCTATCCTCATAATCAAGTTCAGCATATACCTGCACGTATTAGCATATGAAGAATTTTCTACCACATAACACTAACTTGGAGGTTTGCATGTTTGTTAATGGAAGAACAGTGTTGACTCCGATCCTCTTGCTGATTGTTTGGGGTCTATCCCCACTCTCAGCTCATGCCGGGGACACGCTTGCGGATGTTCTTCGAGAAAAAGGAGCAATTTCCAAAGAAGACTACATCCGAATCCAGGCGAATGAAGAGAAAAAAGCTGCAGAGGGGGAAACAGAACAGACCTCTCAGGATATTGTAAAAATTGGTTGGGGTAAAAAAGGCTTTACACTTTCCACCGCAGATGGATTGTTTAAAACTGCTATTCAATGGCGATTCCAAGGTCGCTTTACATATCCAGATCGAGGAGACGAAGACAGTGTTGGTGATTTCTCAGACAATGACGAAAGCACATTCGAACTTCGTCGTGTTCGAATGAAAGTAGGTGGTCATGGATACAAACCATGGATCAAATACTACTTTGAAGTGGATTGGCAGCCTACTCGCTCCTCAGGAACCAGCGGTTCTCATACTCGACTCCTTGACTGGCGCATCATGATCGAGAAATATCAATGGTTTCAGATCCGTCTTGGTCAATGGAAAATCAACTACAATCGCGAGCGAGTCGACTCATCTGGTAAACAGCAATTTGTTGAACGGTCAATCGTCAACAGCGTCTTCACCATCGATCGGCAAGTCGGCATTATGGCTTATGGCCATCTGGCACCTGGAACGTTGTTTGACTCTTGGTATTACGCCGGAGTGTTCACTGGTTCAGGACGTGGAGAAGCCAATGATGATGATCAAATGATGTATATGGCTCGGTTTCAATGGAACTTTCTTGGCCGAGACCTCAAATGGTCACAGAGTGACATCAAATATCATGAGAAACCAGCTGGAAGCCTTGCAATCGGTGGATATACAACGATTGGAAAATGTACACGATGGTCCTCAACTGGATGTGGAAGTTTGGCGGGATTTACGAGTGATAGCTCAGCCGTTGATGGACAGTTTCGAGTTGAAGGTATTGTCGAAGAATTTGCCTTAAAATGGCGTGGACTTTCTATTCAACATGAGTATCATTGGAAACAAATCAAGGATGCCGGCAAAGCCGCTGTCGTAGGCACGACTGTGCTTCCCGCGACCTCCTTTATAGCCATGAGTGCGGCTGTCCCATCCTCCAGAACAAACCTGATGGGAAGCTATGCACAAATCGGATACTTCCCCCACTATCTCATTCCCATAGTTCCTAAACCACTTGAGCTTGCCTTTCGATATGCATTTGTTGATCCAAACATTTCAGTAAAAAATGATAAACGACAAGAATTTACGTTTGCAACAAATTGGTTTTTTGCGGGCCATCGGAACAAAGTTACGATGGATGTCTCACACCTGACATTAGCCGTACCCACAGGGAAGGATTTGACTGAACAACGCTTTCGATTACAGTGGGATGTTTCATTCTGATAAGCGGTGCACTTACACTCCTCCGCTTATTATTTAAGACCGTCTCTCCACCCATCGGGAGAGACGGTCGTTTCTTACGTATTCGCTAAATCGGCTGCTATTACAACTTCTTGTAAGACACCGCAGCTTGCCATGGCTTCCCTTTTAACGATGCCAACCATCCCTTCGACTGCACTGGCACCATTAATTTCGTCGGCACAAAAACTAATCGTCCAGGCTCAGGAGCAATAGGCTCAAGAGGCGCCAATCGATAGGGTGCGTGATATTCAGCATTATCCTGCCAAATCGGAGTCTGGACATTGTCATTGCTTAGAATAATATGCAGGGTATCATTCCTGACATATACTCCACCCGATGTTGTTGCTTCATGCATATCTGAAATCTCTGCAGTCTCAAAAAAAGTGATGATTTCTTCCGGAGTCGCCTCCTGAAGGCCTTTCACGAATAATGGTGCAAAAAACTGTATTTCACCGTCACTAAAAGCCCGACGACGAACGTTGTTTTCTGAGTCATCCCAAAATGGCGGTGATAGCGTCGAGGTGTCTACTTCAACATATAGCCCTTTCAAAACCTCAGTCATTTGTTCTTTAGAAATGGAGACAGGATGAGAATACCTATCTCTCTCCTCTAGGGACATTGCTTGCAATCGTACGTTCTGCGATGGACTATCATAAATGGTGACCGTAAAAAACTGAGGATTCGCACAGCTCACAAACGTAGTACATACAACAATGCCCATCACACTCAACATGTTTCTACCCATAACACTCCTTCGCTTTCTAAAAAGTAATAACAGGGAAGGAATTAACATTCCCAAAAACGTTACAGCTGTATCGTCCTTAGGAATCTTAAACCGTCAAATATTTAGTGAATACGCACCTCAATTTCATGGACCTCATCCGAACCATCGTTAGATGGTCAATCTAACAATTTTACCATAGTGAATATCTGCTCATGTGAGCAAAAAAATCATCTTGAAGTTTGGCAGAATTTACAAAAAAGACACATGAACGTGACTCACAAGTAACACTGACCATTTATTCTCATCAGTATTCTCATAAACGAATTCACAAAACAATTCATGAAGGGAGCGTAACATGGTTCACATTCAAGATGTGATGAATCGAGAGCTCGTCCGAGTCGATGACAGAAAATCCGTAGCCGTTGTGGCTAACCTGATGCGAATTCAGAAAGTTGGCAGTGTGCTTGTTGAACGAGATGGAGAAATCGTCGGCATAGTGACCGAGGCAGACATCGTGAGAAAAGTTGTCTCGATGCATCGCTTCGCAGAATACACACCCGTCAAGCGTATTATGAGTTCGCCGGTGATTTGCATTGATGAAGATCGGCCTATTTTTGAGGCAGCTGATTTAATGGATCGTTCGCGCGTCCGTCATTTAGCAGTGGCTAATTCTGATGAAGGAATCATAGGAGTTCTTTCAGTCCGAGACTTATTACATCCAGTAGCCATTGATGACTTCTAACTATCGAACAACACAAAAGGAGACGCAAGACTCTATGAAATTTATCTATTCAGATTCGACCGCACTACGGAGATCATTCGCAATCGACATGACACAGTTCTGGCTACAAGGGGTGAAATTCATTTTAAGCCTATTGATCCTCACTATCCTCACTGCACTCGCGGGTGGAGTCCTGATGACATTTGTCGGGTTAGAGTTGTTATTTTCACAACCATTAGAAGTCGTCCTCCGTCAAGTTATTATCAACACACTGATTCTCTTAGCGATTGTTGAGGTATTGAAGACAACCCTCACATACTTTTCTGAGGGCAGAGTGAAGGTCACCTTTATTGTCGATACAATTCTTGTTGTGATGCTCACAGAAGTGATTTCTCAATGGTTTAAAGAAGCTCATCTCACGCAGTGGGCTATTCTTGGAGGGATTATTCTCACCTTAGCTTTCACGCGCGTTGTTGCTGTGCAATGGTCTCTTACTAAAACCGAAACTGGCCAAGATTTGGCAAACGCCGAGTCAACAACGTAAAAAAATTATTCAAGACCTTTTCGTCTTAACAAGACTTTCCAATCTGCCCCACACTAACTACCCACCTCCGTCTGTTCATCAGCGATCCCTCTTATCCAGTTTCACATTCTTATCCATTCTGATAGGGTAAGAATTGTGGAACAGCTGTATCTTATCGAAAGATAATCCAATGAAATGCATACTGCTCAGACATGGAATTGCGGTTTCTCAAGAAGAATGGGAAGGCCAGGAGCGAGAACGTCCATTAACCCGTGATGGTATTAATAAAACACGCAAAGCTATAGAGGGACTTTCTCACATTGAGATCCAACCGACACATCTTCTCTCAAGTCCATTGAGAAGGGCATTAGACACCGCACAGATTATGGAAGAGGTATTTGGGCTTGGAGAAATCATCCAAGTCTGTCAAGAACTGATATCGGCCCAACCACCAATTGATCTATTCCCGGTCTTATCCCAACTTCCCGAAGAATCCTGTGTCATATGCGTTGGACACGAACCTCATCTCGGACAATTGGCCGCGATGATGATTTCTGGAAGGTATTTACCAGGTCTTTCGTTGAAGAAAGCTGGGGCATGTGCGATTCAATTTGAGGGGAAGCCTCAAATTGGCTATGGATGGCTCGAATGGTGGATGCGACCATCGCACCTAAGACAATTGAAAAATCGTTAGCGACTTGCAGGGTTAACTTTGGTAAAGATTCCCCTTATATTAGTTTTCTTCCATCTTGATGGTACCTGTCACCCGAACACCACGTTCGAGAGTAAACTTTGGAGCATTGATGCTCCCTTCAACAGTCGCTGGAGCTAACAGCTCTACGAGTTGCTGCGCGCTGATATCTCCCCGAATTGGACCACGGGCAATAAGACGATTGGCATGAATGTCCGCAACAATGACGGCATCTTTCCCAATTTGCAAGGTACGATTCGTGTGGATTTCTCCCTCTACATACCCATCGATTCGAGCCATGCCTTGAACATGAAAGACGCCCTGTAGATGTGCCCCTTTACCAATATATAGTTCAAATTCCTGTTCATCAGAAAACTCAGTCTCGTCCTGGTCAAGATTTTTTGATATCACATCACTCATACCTATACTCCTTCTCTGCAAATTGACAACACAGACTGGATACGCCTTGATACGCGGGATAGGGTCCAACCTCTAGATCAAAAAATCCTCTGAGGAAGGAATATGAGATAAGAATAGATTTGAGGGTTGCAGGAGACAATTACCCATTTGAGGGGGCAAGTGTAGGGAAAGGCCGATGATACGAGAATGAAAGAAAATGAGATTAGGAAACAGAAAAAAATTACGATAAGAGGAGGTAAATCAATGCAGCAAGACCAGCAGCCCCAGGAAGGGTAAATATCCAAGCGTAGACAATCTTCGCCGTCACGCCCCAACGAACAGCAGACAATCCATTGATCGCACCAACTCCCATTATTGAAGAGGTAATCGTATGCGTGGTGCTCACAGGAAGACCGACCTGAGCCGTCGTCATCAATACCATAGCGGCCCCCGTTTCCGCAGCAAATCCATGAATAGGTTCAAGCTTCGTGATATTCATTCCGAGGGTACGAATAATTTTCCACCCACCCATGATCGTGCCTAAGCCCATGGCCAGCGCACAGGAAATGATCACCCAGGTTGGCACTTCTGCAGTCTGCAGATGACCAGATGACAGTAACGCCAATGTAATGATTCCCATGGCCTTTTGAGCATCATTGGCTCCATGACTAAAGGCCATAAAACTTGCGGACAATAGCTGTAATCGTTTGAACAACTTCATCGCCACACCGCGATTCGTACGAAAAAATAACCAGCTCAAGAGTACCATCAACAGAAGGGCCATCATAAATCCAAATAGTGGAGAGACAATCATCGCTTTTATGACTTTCAAGAAGCCTTCGAGTTTAAGTACTTCAATACCTCCATGAACGAAGGCTGAACCAAGTAATCCTCCAATCAACGCGTGCGAAGAACTGGATGGGAGACCCAAGGAAAGGGTCAAGAGATTCCAGAGGATTGCACCTCCAAGTGCGGCAATTACCACAATTTCATTAATCGCCCCAGGTTCCACAATTCCCTTACCGACCATTTTCGCAACTGCGGTTGACATAAATGCACCAGCGACATTGAGCGCACCGGCTAAAAGCACGGCAGATAGTGGACTGAGCACACGAGTAGAAACGACTGTCGCAATTGCATTGGCACTATCATGCCAGCCGTTAGAAAAATCAAAAAGGAGGGCGAGGATCACGACAAGGACAAGCATCCCACTCAGTTCAAGCATGCCAAACTCTCTGGAACCTCATGGAACATGGAAATATCTCTGATAGAAACACGAAATAATCAATCATTCTCTAGAAACTATTGGGAAGTTACGGAAGTCATGTTGCGGTTAAATAGCTTTGAGGGCAATACGTTCAAGCACATTGGCCACGTCCTCACAAGAATCGGTTCCTTTCTCAAAGGTCTCATAAATTTCTTTCCATTTAATTACCTCAATCGGATCCTTTTCTTTTTCAAAGAGTTCAGAAATCGCATCGCGGCTTACACGATCAGCATCATTTTCTAGACTGTTGACTTGAATGCTACAGTCTTTCATATCCATTTTCCCCTGGCTCAATAAGTCAATGCCCTGCCCCACAGCGATGGCGGATTGATATAAGATATCGGCTAGCTTAATGGCAGGTTCCGTTGGTTCAGACACCTTAAATACCAAGAAGCGATCAGCTACAGCATCAATTTCATCTAAAATGTCATCTAATGTGCTCGCAAGATCATGGATATCTTCACGATCAATGGGTGTAATAAATGTCTTATTCAGTTTCCGAACAATATCATGTGTCAAACTATCACCTTGATGTTCAACATCCTTTATCAACTTGACGCGCTCTGGGGCATTATCAAAATTTTCCATTAGTTCTTTGAGTTGGCGGCTACCCTCAATCATGTTACTTGCCGCCTGTTGAAATAAATCAAAAAATGCCTCTTCGCGCGGAATAAAATTAAACATGGTCGGAGTGACTCCTTCTATCTAATAGAACAATCTATGGACCAATCCGGATACTAGCATTCAAGGAATAAAATAGAACACCAATAAATATATAAAGCCTTTGAACAGAAAGCGTAGAAATTGAGACATCAACTCTGACCTGTCAACGAATACGACATGAATTCGACCTGACGGTGGAACACTTTTTCGAATAACTGAACACGCTTTCGGGCCGCCCAAATTTCTAATTCAGGGTCTGAAGTACAACCGAGTTCAAGTTTAATTGACTCTCCAATTGAGACATAAATTTTCTGGACTACAGAAAACTGACTACGATCTAACCCATCTGCCAAACGAAGAATAGCACTCAGCATTCGAACAATTTTTTTCTTACGTCCAGATAAGGCTTGATAGCCATCATGTTTTTCTTTGGGGATAGCCCTTCGATGATACCGGGCCACCTGCGCGACAATGTCCACCTCATCAACCGTCAAGCCAGAAATATCACCATGTTTGATAAGGTAGTACGTGTGCTTGTGATGCTGCCGTCGTCGAATGAGGTATCCGACATCATGGAGCAAGGCCGCATATTCTAACCATTCTCGCTCTTGATCTCCTAGGCCATGGAGAGGTACAAGTTCGTCGAATAACCAAAGGGACAACATCGCAACATGAAGAGCGTGAGATTCAACAAAATGACAACGCCGCCCAAAAAGTATCACGTTTCGACGGCGAGTATTCGGAATCTCTCGCTCCGCCTGAAGACCTTCTCGGTGCCGCTCAATATAATCGTAGATTAAGCCTTCTCGAAGCGCCTTATCGCTAATGGTCAACGTCTTTTTCCCTGCTTGTTCAAGCAAACAGCGAAAAAACATTGTGCCAGGAAGTAAGGTATCAACTCGCTTTGGATCAAGCCCAGGAATGGCCAAACGCGCTGGGGCATCTCCCTGAACCAATTCTGCTTCAAGTGCACGTATCTCATCAAGTTGTATAGTCGCCAAATTGAGTTGCGGTACGGGTTTACCCGTGCGGCGAAGATAGAGTATTTCCGTCAAATTGCCTGCTGTCCCGGAGGTGGCGACGACATTTGAAAATTTAAAATCACGCGAGGACTTCAGGCCCGACTCAAGCTCTTGATTGATCATCTTTTCCAACTGTTTGACCATAGTCTTCGTCGGGGGATCTTGGGTGAGACACCGATCCTTTAACCGAATCGTACCAAGCTTCAGACTCCGTCCAAAGAACATCTGCTTACGATTACAGGCAATAACCTCAACGGACCCTCCCCCAACATCCGCAATCAAGGATGGAGCATCAGACAGTTCCATACTGTTACGCACGCCAACATAAATGAGTCGCGCTTCTTCCTTTCCAGTGATCACCTGAACTTCAAGACCGGTTTCTTCCTCAACTAATTGTAGAAACTCTCCGCCATTTTCGGCTTCACGAACAGCACTTGTTCCCGTGGCCACAATTCGGTCAAAGCCCTTATTTCGAGCCAGTGTCGTGAGATTCCGAATGGCTTCAATTCCACGATTTATCGCAGCATCAGACAGAGAGCGACTTGCAAATGTTCCGTCTCCCAGACGAACCATATCTTTAAAGCGATCAAACACCTTATATGAAAAATCTGTTCCGATCTCAGCTAATACCATATGAATCGAATTTGTCCCGATATCTACCACCGCCAGCTTACTCATAATAAGACTCGCCCACTCTCATCAGTAGAAAAGTAATATTCTTGGCTCTAGGCTAAAACTTGAGCTCGTGCGAAAGGAGCATGACTAAATCAGGATTCCCAAATAATGCATCACTCTTCCCCTCATTCGCTGAAGGTCGCATGAGCATCATTCCTCCGGCTTCTTCTATCAATACCTGGGTGGCAAGCACATCCCAGGGATTCAGGTCTGGATCTAGCATCACGTCGAGTGAACCACTTGCCACTAACGCATGGCCAAAACAATCCGTGTACCCACGCACACACGAACATTTTTTGGTTAGCCAACCATACATTTCTTCACACTTCGCATGAGCAAACTGCAGTGGGTCTCCGAGAGAAACAATCGCCTGATCTAATGCGCCAATTGAAGAAATATTGACTCGTCTTTCATTACACCAGCTACCTAATCCACGTGCCGCTGAGTACGTAGTCTTTAAGACAGGTAAGTGTATGACGCCCACCAACGCCTGTTTAGCGACTCTATCCTCAAGTGCCACAATCGTTCCAAATAGCGGTATCCCACGCACAAAAGACCGTGTCCCATCAATGGGATCGACCGTCCATCGAAAGCGTGACTCCGTCCCCATAGATCCGTGTTCTTCTCCTAGAATATCAATTGGATCTGACGATACATGCTGCATTAACTTTTCCCGAATACGTCGTTCAGCCTCTCGATCAGCTTCTGTCACTGGAGAATGATCTGACTTCCGTTCAATAACAAGAGTTGTTTGTTCAAAATAGTCCAAAATAATTTTTGTCGGTTCTTGAGCTGCTGCCACAGCGATCTGAAGCAACTCCGATAAATCCATTTGGTCAGGAATATCTAATTGGCCCATGATCGCTTTTCCTAAATTAGTCTAGAAAATCAGCTAACAATTCAAGGATTTTGCTCGAAAGAACGACCGCATTATACTTCTTTCTTAACTGAAGTACCACGAGCCGATGAGAAGCATGATGAAAAGCCAAATTGGCCTCTATTCTGAGAAGAATTCACAATAAGTCAACTCTGGTAGACCGAGAAGATTATCATTTGACATCAATGCTAACGAACAAATACCCAGGCTATCGCTCCAATGAACAATGAGCTATGCTGGCTGTATGCGTGAGATAATTACCTTACGAACAACACAACATGAAGAACTGCTGGATGTTACAGAATTTGTCCGTAGGGTCCTAGAACGAAGCGGTGTGCACAACGGGCTTGTGAATGTCTATGCTCAAGGTGCTACAGCAGGCATGATGATCCAAGAAAACTGGGATGACAGCGTTCCACTCGATGTCATTAACCTTCTACGTACATTGATTCCACATGGCGTGTGGCTGCATGATGCCCAAGATGGCAATGGTGATGCGCATCTAAAAGCCGGGTTGATAGGACCATCTGAAACGATTCCTATCATTGATGGCCAACTTGGTTTGTCGCGGTGGCAAAATATTTTCTTCTGCGAATTTGATGGCCCACGCGCTGAGCGATACGTGGTATGTACATTGATCTGCGACCCAGACGATAGGGATTAAACTCCCACCCAACTTAGATGTTCTCATACCATCGGACAAGATTTCCCTATCAGCATTTTCTGCTAGGCCAATTAATAGGTCCAAGTCACAATTAGAGAAAATACATTTTTCGTATAATCAAAAATGGGAATTCGTGAGTAATTCCGTACTCCTTGATACTGAGCCGTCACTGAAAAGTTTTGCGGTAATGGTGTCACAATTTGTACAACATGCGTGTGCTGCCGATCATGGCGTTCGGCGAACGTTCCACTCCGGTCCGTGAAGAGCGTTTGTTTCTTCGTATAATTTCGCCAATGAATATCATAATCATAGCTGACCTTGATATCCGCCCATGGGAGCGTCACTTGCCCACCAGTTAGAAACCGATTTCCAGTATATCGGAACGAACGGCCATCGGTGTCTTCAACATCAAATTGATAGCCAAGTCTCAAGAGAATCGTATCTTGCAATAAACGAAAGGCATGTAAGAAACCAATCATATTATTATGGCCATCTCGAATTTCTCCACCAAATCGTGGATCATCATCACCAATCTCTCGAAAAAATGTTTTATACTCAAATCGATAAAGCCCAGTAGTCAAATTGCCGACGGTGCCAATGCCTGGAAGATCAAAGGACGGTCCAACAATAGCTCCAGTGAGCGTCGGCCGATGTCGCATTAAAAAAGCCGCTTCATCTAAAAACAGATAGGCCAAACTATATTGCAGTCCAACTTGGAATGGGCGCTGGGCCACCTCCCCACGATAAAAACCACCCAGTCCTCCAAGAAACTCTCGAATGTTCAACCGTGATAAGCCATCATTCGTATTGAGCGTCTGAAAGAATGACCCTGTAGCTTTGGCTTCCCAGGGACCTTGCCGAAAAAATGCATATTCGCCAAACAGTGAAGCCAGAAATCCTGGGGATGTTGTTTTTCGTGCACGAAGGTTGGCGATGGTTTGGCTCTGACCAGCAGCAGGAATCGTCCCGACTTTGTCAGGATTGATAGCGACATTATCATCATAAAATCCGCCAATACTCATTTGAAGGCGCAAACGCTTTTTCTCGCTCACAGTCTTGGTAGCGGCTAACTTTTCGCGCATGCGAGTCGCCGCTGCCGCAAATGGCGTCACCGCTCGGTCTGATTGAACACCTTCTAGCTCTTCCACTGCTTGTTGAGGTAAACCAAGAACTCCGAGGGTCATGCCGCGATAAAAGCGCGCAAGTTGTCGAATATCAAAATCGTCGGTTTGGCATTGTTCAAACGCCTGCATGGCCGCGTCATAGTCTTTCTCTCGATATCGGCAATATCCAACATAAAACCCTAAGCTATCTAATTCTGGTCGTTCTTGATACACCTCTGACAACAATGGATCGGCTTTTTCATAATCACCAGCGGCAAAGTACGCCACACCAAGTTGATAGCGTAGATAAAAGTCAGAAGGACGAAGTTCTAATCCTTTTTCAAGGTAGGGAACCGCCTCATTTGGCGACTGGCGTGCGAGCTGGACAAGTCCCAGATAGTAATAGATTCGTGCATTCGTTGGATCCTGTTCTTTGGCTTGCATAAGAAGCCCTAACGCCGTGTCATACTGTTGTTGTTCATACGCCAATGTACCTTGAGCAAGGAACACTTCGGCATCTGGCTTAGCAGCTTCGACCGAGACGAAGCAACTCAAAGTCAGGATACACACGGAGATGAAAAAAATGGCCTTGTCATACGTCAACCACGTTCGTCTTCTTGTGTGAAGCATAGCGCGAAGATCCTCTCCTGTAATTAGCTGAATAAATGATGTCTGTGATCGTGTTCTATGTCCCAATGCAGATAGATTTTTTCTGACTCCCAGTACACGGAAGAGAAGGACTCCGGTCCTTCAGAAACGAAGGACAGACTTCATTTCTTTAATAAGAACCCACACATTTTGGTTAGTGGGTGCGGGCGCAGTACCATTGCCTTTTATGCGCCAACGACAGCTATATCCAATGGGGTTGTTTCTTTGAAATATAAGAGGTGCGTTCGGTGAATTGAACATCAAAGGGTATGCTTGTTCCGTTAGGTTTTTTGGAACAGACTGACTCATAGACCGCGAAACAATAGCATAACTAGTTTATCTAATTCGACATTTGTGTTATGTAATTCATTACAATCCCATTGATCTCTTAAATATGTCTTGATCAGGTACCCAATGCGAGCCAACGCCTGTCATATGTTTTCGACTATTTCTTCTATTTATATTCCTACAACACATCCTTCATTTTCATCGCAGACTCTCACCCAATTCCAACATCAGCCTGACTTTTTGCCTTCAGCACCTAAATTGAACATGATGCGCTCTCGAATATTTCCGATCGAGAATGGTCTATAGACAGATCTGACATCACACTAACGGAACGCTCCGTAACTTGCAGAAATATAGGAACACAGGTTCCTCATTATTATTGGACTCATTGATCAATACATGACTGTTCCTGAATTTATCTCAATAGAATTATCAACTCACCCTTAGTCACTCTTAATAATTGGAAGGGCACGAACCATGACAACATGTCTTCATTCTGAGCATCCTTCAATCTGGCTAGGACTCTTCTGCGCTGTCCTCTGGGCACCCTTTGCCTATCCAATTGATGCCGTGCATGCCCAAGCACCAGACCTCCAGGTCCTCGAAACCAGAATATGTAACGTCAATGGGGAAGTCAGCATTCGTTCGCTTACTCAAGGAATAGAATTTGCAAAAGTGACGCTGCAAGATTCTGTCGCCTCTGGAGATCGCATTGAAACAGCCAAAAACTCTATGGTCAGCATGTTGGTGGGTGAAGATGCCGTCGTGAATATTGATCAACTGTCTGAAGTCACCATCGAGCAGACCAAGCAGTTTCCCAAGGTCATTCACGTTCTAAGAGGAACGACCTCGATTTCTACCAAAAATCACAACACCCATACGAACGAAAATGTGCCCATTAAAACCTTAGCGTCGATGATCTACCCCTCTCCTGGCACCATGTTTCGTGTGACAGTGGTGGAAAAAGATATTGCTCAATCACGCACCAACCAACAGCCTCAAGCAATTTTCACCACGTCTACGAACCAGAACCCACTCTTCGTTCAAGGAAGAACGAAACCTATAGCAAGAGAGATCATTGAAACAATTGAAGTCACCCATGGCAGTGTCGAAATCGTGCCGCAGAACACGGATATATCACCAATGACTGTCGGGGAACAATTCCAAGTGGACATCACGAACGGAAAACTTGGAGGACCAGTTCAAGGATCAGGCACACAATATGACATTCAAAATATGCAGATAGTTCCTCAACATACAGCAAACCCCACGCCAATACGAAGTCTCATCGCGGATAACCAATCGCGGGGAGCCACCGGCCTCGTTGCCGCACTCTTCACACCAGAAAACGCAGCAGAGTCCGCACTATCAAACCCTAACGAAGGCAATGTAATTCTTCCCACAACCGGCAGTGGAACAATTGTTCCAAATCCTCGTGAACCTATCGTCCAATTTGAAGGACCTAATCCTAATGAAGTTAATGAGAGTGTCTTAGAGTTCAATAACAATGAAGTAGTCCCTGAAGGCCCCGACGCTAATGTCGTTTTGGTTTCTGTATCTTCCGGGGGACTTCTACGAACGACTTCAACAAATCCTGTCATTTCGGTAGTAGATTCGCAAATAACGACACAAGGTGGCGTAGATATTCTAGACACTTCCGCTCTAGAAGCCAGTGCACCACTTTTTGCCGTATTATCGTCCAACAATCCCAATACAACAGCCAGTCAGATCACGACATCCGGAGATACCGTACTAATAGCGGGCGGACAACTCACTGCTGGCCTACCTGCCGACGCATTAGGACTCTTTCAACTCGATGCAGCGGGCTTGACGTCAGCAGGGGCATTATTTGATGTGAGCGGCGGCGGCTTCTTAGCCGTGAATGGTAATTTAGTCTCTCTTATCAATGGCAGCGAACTCAATGTTGGAAGTCTCGTGACACTTTCCGGAGGATCAAACTTTGGTTTATTCGGTGGATCCCTCTTAGCTGGCGATAATTCAAGTATTGCGAATGTCAACAACACGCTTTGCGCCGGAGGAGGCTGCCAGGGTGGTTTTGTCTTCGCCCCTCCTGGCAACACCGTAAACATTGGCCAGAACTTTCAACCGACGCAAAATGTGAATGTCTCTCCTGATGCCGCCTTGATTGTCGTCAATGGCACGGGCAATACCGTGAACCTGAGCCAATAAACTAGCATGATCAACACAAAGTCCTCTCAACAAGCCAAATTTTATTTATGAATTAACGAGACAATAAAACATATTCCTATACGGATTTGCCAAGAATTTTCTCTTCCACAAACAGGAGCCGGTTATGACAAAATTGTTTTCAGTATTTGTCACGCTTGTTGTTGCCCTGAACTACGTCACTCCCCATGCATGGGCTCAATGCCCTGAAAATGATCCAGGAATAGCCATTAACAATGGGATCAATGGTGATGGCTTTTGGGAAGTGTGTGTCGGAGCAGGAGGAGGAACACAAACAGGGAAGATCGATCCTCCAGGCCCGACAACCACAACTGACCTTATTTTCGATTACGGCCATTTTGTGGAGGTGGGACACAATAATCAAGCCATCCGATTAACCTCAGCTTCGACTTCCTCCCTGACTGAGGACACAGTGTTTGTAAACTTCCAGCCGTCCCATGCGACCGTGCCAGTTGGGTATCAAAAAGATTCAGGCTCTCTTTACACGACAACTCGGGGATATGGATGGACCCAAACTGTACATACCCGGGAACGACAG
>JBMYWX010000024.1:0-20684 GCA_049607825.1 Nitrospirales bacterium | reverse complement strand
TGAAAAACGCATATGCACAGTGCGTTTACTATTCTCATCCGCTTCATACATAAAATTCTACGGAGGTGTTCATGAAAGTTCATTACCTACGGTATTCAATCGCACATGCACTCATCGGTCTCTTCCTTATTCCAACCTTTGTGCACGCACAAGAAACGGATATCACACAAGCACCGAATTCACTCAACGCTGGCATTCAAAAATCACTCGATGAGCAAATCGGCAATGGGCGGGGCGACATTGATACTGAAGGATCATCGCTCTACATCATCAATCGTGACCCCTTTCGCTCGATTCGTCGAGGCCGACAACTATTTCAAAGAAAATTTACCGTCGCTCAAGGGCTCGGCCCCCGTACTGGAGATGGACATGGAGACATAGAAGCTGATGGGTCTATCGGAGCAGGACTCGCTGACAGTTGTGCTGCGTGCCATGGACGGCCACGAGGATCAGCAGGATTCGGCGGAGACGTTTTCACTCGACCTGACAGTCGAGATGCACCACATCTATTCGGACTCGGCATTATCGAAATGCTAGCTGATGAAATTACGTCTGACCTACGCGCCATCAAAAATGGAGCAGTGACTCGCGCACAACAAACCAACCAACGGGTAGTGGCGCAACTCAAAAGTAAAGGCATTAGTTATGGACGCATCAGAGCCTTGCCAGATGGAAGTGTCGATACCTCACATGTTAAGGGAGTGAATGCTGACTTGAGAGTGCGCCCATTTTTTCATGAAGGTGGGACCATTTCGATTCGAGAATTTGTCGTGGGAGCTTTAAAAGCAGAGATGGGACTGGAAGCCTATGACCCAGACTTGGAGAAGGCTGCTGATGGGAAGAAAGTGACAACTCCCTCGGGAATGGTACTCGATGGTTCGATCGATGCAATCGAGGCTCCCCCGGCTACGAGTGAAAGTGATGATCCTGACCTTGACCGAGTCGCGGATGAAATTCCGGTGAGTCTCGTTGATCATTTGGAGTTTTACTTGCTCAACTATTTTAAGCCAGCCACCTATCGCCAGACGGGTCGAGTCAAGCAAGGGCGGAAGCTCTTCAAACAAGCTCAGTGTACCAGCTGTCATATTCCATCTCTGACCATCGCGCAAGACCGAAGAGTGGCCGATGTCGAGACGGTCTATAATCGGCAACGAGGTAGCTTTAATCGACTCTTCGCCACAGCAGCGCCCTTAATCCAAGAACACGCGGGATCGGGAAATCCTCCTATTCAAGAACCTGCTAAAAACTCGTTTCTTGTCAAAAATATTTTTGCTGACTTTAAGCGACATGATCTTGGACCCAATTTCTGGGAACGCAATTTCGATGGAACTATCACAAAAGAATTCATGACTGAACCCTTATGGGGAGTGGGCTCAACTGCTCCATATGGTCATGATGGGCGGAGCATTAATCTCTGGTCCGTCATTATGCGCCACGGCGGTGAGGCTCAATCTTCACGTAATCGCTTTGCACGACTATCGAACAACCAACAGTCACAGCTGATTGAGTTTTTAGAATCTCTCGTCTTGTTTCCACCAGATGACACCGCATCAAACTTAAACCCAAAGAACTCGAATGCCGTTAATTATCCCCAAAACGGGCATGGGAACATTGCGTTGCCAAAACTATTTAATGATCCAACGGATCTTGAATAGCGAGAAACCTTACAAAAACGCTTCAGTCATGAGGCAGGTGGCTGGCCAATAGTGCCAGCCACCTGACACTGAACATACCCAGGACCAACACCACAATTGCCGCTCTCCTAGTTGCCCCTCGATCCCTTCATACTATCTACTACCAGTCATGGTCTCCGACCTACTCACATAAGTTCAATGCCCCCCTGCTCGTGACCTTCCCCTGCCGTCACAAGTAGATTTTCAATCCTTCTTACGATACAGTTTCCCTAGAGATTCATATTTTTCATTTAGGTCTGGACCTATATGCGACCGAAATAGAAAATAGATATCCATAATTTGGTAGAATACATAGGAAAATCTACATCATGTAGTTCGATCGAAAAAAGGAGCAAGAATGTTTGTGACCAATATCGAAGACGTCCCAGGTAAGACTATTACGGTCTGTCACGGGATTGTCTCAGGCAGCACTGTCAGGGCTAAACATGTCGGCCGCGACATCATGGCCAGTCTTAAGAATATTTTTGGTGGAGAACTCACGGGCTATACAGAACTGTTAGGGGAATCACGGGAACAGGCGATTGACCGCATGAAAGCACAGGCACAACAACTGGGCGCGAACGCCATCGTGAATGTCCGCTTTTCAACCTCTTCCGTAGCAGCTGGAGCTGCAGAAATTTATGTTTACGGAACAGCCGTGAGCGTAGAGTAAGCTATAGGATGGAAAATCTTGCAGTTCTCGTCATACTGGTTTCGTTAGGCTATTTCTTTGGAAGAATGGCAGAGAAAAAGCATTTCCAATCCATTTACCATCGTGAGCAGGCATTCCTTGCGTTACCAACGACCTCAAGTAAAAAGCCGATGGGTTCGACCGGACAGATTAGACACGCCGAGCTGGTTCAAGGAAATGTAGTAATTTCGGTCGACTACTTTAAACGTTTTTTAGCAACACTTCGCAATATATTTGGCGGCACAGTCCAAGCCTATGAAACGTTGTTAGATCGCGCGAGGCGTGAAGCAGTATTGCGACTGAAAGAGAGCTGCCCACATGCCCATCAAATTGTGAATCTGCGTCTAGAAACCTCATCGATTTCTAAAGGTGACAGTGAACGAATTGGGTCTGTGGAAGTCTTAGCTTACGGAACCGCCATCTACCTTCAAGACAGCACATCTCAGGATATCACTCGGTGAAGTACCAACCATCGTTGCCCGACCGCAACGATAATGTTTCTCACCAACAGCCCGTTCGTGAATTTATCATTCTCCTGCTCGGAGTTGTCGGGCTTGCTATGCTGAGCTTTTGGATACTCGGATTGTTTGTCGACCAAGCCATTGAATATATTGCCCCAGAAGATGAAGCCCGGCTATTCGCAAAGCTAGATCTCGAATGGGAATTCGAGGAAATGGCTTCGCCAGAACAACACGCTTCTGTCCAAACGATCATCGACAATTTACGTTCGTGTCATGATCTCCCATTCACGCCAAAAGTGACCGTGATAAAATCAGACGGCATCAACGCCATGGCCCTTCCAGGAGGGAGCATCATTGTATTTTCTGGACTGCTGAATAGCCTCCAATCAGAAAATGGATTGACCTTTGTTTTGGCTCACGAATTAGGACATTTCAAAAACCGAGATCATTTACGATCAATGGGACGTGGTCTCGTCCTAGCAGCACTCTCCACTCTGTTGACAGGGGCCAATTCAAGCATTTCTCAAATGCTCGCATCAACCATGACATTGGGCGTGGCAAAATATTCTCAGGGACGAGAGAGCAAAGCCGACGAAACAGCCTTACAGATTCTCAATTGTCACTATGGTCATGTGGGTGGAGCCACTGAATTGTTTGAAGTCTTGAAAACTCAGCAAGGTTCTTGGGGTTTTGGAATGCTGCACTACTTTGACAGTCACCCGGAACTGCAGAAGAGAATAGAAGCCATACACAAAATGGGTAAAAAACAAGACTATCAAACTCGTGAAACAACCAAGTTAGGTAACCGATTCACGATCCAAGATGCTCGCTAAAGGCCAGAATAATGGTCCGGTATACATACTCGTCAATTCAACGTGCCCAATATGAGGCGCACGCTGTTGCAGCCGACTCTCAACTTTAAATTTCGATGGGAAACCCATCTGTTTCATCAAGTAGCTGGCGACGTCCACTCGTGAGACCACTCGCGTCGCGGGAAGATGTCGAATCCCAGTTTCTGTACTCTTCGCGACATCCATCACACGTTGAGCTAAGTCACGAATCCATACGACGGATCGATACTCATCTTCAATGATCGTGATTGGCAGATTCTGTTGGGTGCGGTATCGAAGCCAATCCCGATGCCCAGTTCGACCATCCGGCGAATCACCAATTCCAAGGCCAGGTCGAATCACTAACGACCCTGCTCTCTGTAACACCCGCTGCTCAGCTTCTACCCGCGTTCGACCGTACGTGCTAATAGGACATGGGTTGGATTCTTCGGAGTAACTACCATCACCACCAAAGACATGATCCGAAGACACATAGACTAACCGAGTCTTACCTGGCAAGGAAGCCATCACACGATCTACATGCTGGACATTAACTTCAAAGGCCCAGTCTGGATTCAACTCACATTTCGAGACATCACAGACTGCGTGACAGTATAAAAGCAGATCAGGCTGGGTTCGCTGAAAGAGTTCTTCAATCCAGTTGGGATCGTCAAGTTTCAAAGATGGCCAGTGACGAACGGATGGCGAGCGATTACCCGGAGAAATAAACGGGTGAAGTCTGTCAGGAAATAGCGTGGCGAGATTAAACCCAAGGATCGAGGTCGCACCAAAGAGAAGTGTCGTACTAGCCATTATGACATGAGATCTGATCTGATCTGATGGAAATTGACAGATTAGATCTTGCCCTACTCCGAAGCAGACATTCAACTATCCCAATCTATCATTCTTACATAGTCTGCCCTCGGCCAAAAGCGGAAATAGGAGAAGTGGCGATTCAGTTCAATCAGTTTTTGGGACGTCTTCTTTTTTCTTTTCCACCAAAGCAATCTCGCTTTGCATCGCGTTAATTAAGTTGCGGAATGCCTGCTCTGCTATGCTCAAGTCTACATTTACTGGTTCGCGATCACCGGGCCTAGGGTAGTCTAGTAATTCCCAAATTAGTGATTCAGCTAGAGCGGGCTCTTCAACATTTTTATAGCGATGTATTTTCCAGTTATCCCAGACATTATCTTCATCACAATGATCCGGTGTTCCGTACGTCAGTTCAATTCTAATGAAACCTGGCTGATCCGGATGTATCAATAGATAAAGACAACCCGTTTCAACGGCTTGCCTAATTTCTTCTGCATCCTTTTCGCCAAGCCCGCAATGCGGACAACCCTTACCTTCTGCCACATCATTGGGTACTGTCCGCCACTCATGGCCTTTGCTGCATTGAAAGTTAGACTTTCCCTGCTTGCTTCGGACATTCCCGCTAAGGGTTATACCGCGTCCTGCAAGTCTTTTATTCATCCAAGCGTTATTCGCGTAAACGTAATCTGGCAAAGGCTTCGGTCCCGGCCGCATACCCGCTTTCTTTGCTGCCTCCAAACCCGCTTGTACACTTTCCCATTCCATTTTCTCAACTTCAATTCCTTGTCGATACGGGATATCTGCAAAAGGTGTTGCTCCCCAAAAAACTGCTTCGGCCCAATACGGATCAGGGACGGCATGATATTCCTTCAATTCCCACCTCTGACCAGTTTCTTTAACCTTACGACCTGTTAGTTGAGTGTAATCGCTGTTGTGCTGGGCCAATCGTTGTTCGAGTTTACGGGTTGTAATACCGATCTTATATAGGTCAGGAGCAGACGGGTGAACCAACACATATATATAGCCTGACTTTATCCTATTCATCTTTGCTTGCCGGAAATTGGGACTAACAATTATTGATCTCCCCAAATTCAACATCTTAATTGACTATTTTGTCTGGATTCGCGAGGCGAACCCGACCGTCCGCTTCGGGTGTACGCGGTCATATTGTACGAGTGCCATATTTAATCATTTATCTACCGAAATTGCTTGTTTTAAATACTTTTGAACGTTGGTTTTTTCTACTTCGCCGAGGGTGGAAAATTTCAGATGCCGCATATCCTTTCCCGTTCCTTCTAGCTCCTCTGCATCTTTTATATGTGCGCCTTGCATTATTTGAAAATTCACGTGTTTCTTATGAGCTATTATTGAGCAGATGTTTTTATTGATCGAATAGGTTGGAACACTCCATTTTACTTCTTCTTTTAGCTCAGGAGAAAATACTGTGACGATCCTGCGCAACTCACTTGATATTTCTTTCATTGGTGAGTCCAAGCTGTCGATGTACTCTTCTACATTCATGTTGTTACTCCGTTACTCATAACTATTCATACTGTGCATTTTAGCATGGGGGGCACGGTATATACGGAGAAACTAGAAAATTCGCTTTGGGTCGGTAGCTGGCCAACAGCGACCGAAGGTCGGTATGTACTTGCTATGGACGCTCCGACATATAGTCGGAGTTTGCGTTGCAACTTCCATCATCCACGCATTCATTGATCCCATCGTTGTTCTTGTCCCAACTCGGATGCATCTTGTATTCTGGGCAGAGGGTCGCACCGAATTCGGCATCGTTCAATCCAGCGGCCCGTGCCTCCTGCGCACTCGCATATCGATTAGCATTTTCATCGCAAAACTGTGTCACAGTCGTTGGGCTAAAAGAGCAGCCAGCTATCGCTATTGCAGTCACCATGGACGCTATTGCTTCTGCTAGACGCATTCAGTCTCTCCCCAATTCAGTTCATACCGCCTAGAGTGCCAATCCGAAACACTGGGTTCCACTCCAATGTCCACCTGGGATCGCTATCGTCCAGGCTGTGTGAAAACTCGGAATTCTCTGGATTCAGGGGGTACCTCACCCCTTGCTCATACAGAGATCATGGTATGCAGACGATCCTCAGAGGCTAAATTTTTAGACCAAAATTTGATACGGAGTTTTCACACAGCCTGGGTCTGTTTAGGTCATTTGTGATCTGATATCGCGGTTAAATCAAGTCCCATTTTTTCTACGTGACTGAGTAGAGATCAAAAGTAAATCCAGAAGGCATAACCAGAAACGTTGCACTGGGAACTACCATGCGTTTTCCTGAATAGAAGCATCCAGGGTGAGTAACCAACACTTACACAATGTTTTAATCCTTGGAATGAGGTGTTTCTAGGTCGTGCTGGATCGGGCACAATTGGGTAGACAGATTACGCTTCATCAGCAGTACGGATAGTCACCACGTTCATTAAGCATTGCTTGAGTCACTATTTGCTCGAACCACAAATCTTGATGAACCGGAACTAAGAGATAATTTCATAACAGGGTTTGTAGTTTTCTTGATCGATTTTCATGCGATTCTGAGCAATGAACGACTGCAACAATTCATCCATCAATTTCATGAATGTGGGGTCACCGTGAATTTTGAAGGGCCCCTTCTTTTCAATGGCATTGAGTGCTTGAGACTTCACATTTCCCGCCACAATCCCTGAAAAGGCTCGACGTAAATTCGCCGCCAACATATGGATCGGTTGGTCAGAATGAAGATCGAGTTTTTCCATTGACTCATGTGTTGGCTCAAATGGCTGTTGAAATTCATGATCGATGGTCAAATGCCAGTTAAAGTAGAAGGCATCACGGGTTTGCTTTCGAAAATCACGTACGTCCTGTATCCCTTTTTTCATTTCAGAAGCCCCACGTTGCGGATCATCGGTAATAATGCGATACCGTCTTGCCGCTTTTGACCCAAGGGTTTTCTTGATAAAGATATCAATCGCCTTAAAGTACTTCGTGCTGCCCCTCGGACCAGTAAAAATAAGTGGAAAGGGTATGTCCGCATTGTCAGGATGCAGCAATATACCGAGTAAATAGAGAATTTCCTCTAACGTTCCTACACCGCCAGGAAAGACGATAAACCCATGTCCGACTCGCACAAATGCTTCAAGACGCTTTTCGATGTCCGGCATGATCACGAGTTCACTCACAATAGGGTTTGGTGCTTCCGCAGCAATGATGCCCGGCTCTGTTAAGCCTAAATATCTTCCATGCTTGATCCGTTGCTTGGCATGCGCAAGATTAGCCCCCTTCATCGGTCCCTTCATCGCCCCTGGACCACAACCGGTACAGATATCGATGGAACGTAACCCCAACTGATAACCCACTTCTTTTGAGTAGCGATATTCAACATCACCAATCGAATGCCCTCCCCAACACACCACCAGATTTGGTTCAACGACTGCATGCATGATTTCTGCATTGCGTAAAATATGAAAAATGGCGTTGGTAATCCCATTGGAGGTCAACAAATCAAATTTACTATTGTGCTGAATTTCGTTGTGCACATAAATAATGTCCCGTAAGACGGCAAAGAGATGCTCTTTGATACCTTGAATAATCTGGCCATCCACAAACGCACTGGAAGGTGCGTTGATGAGCTCTAGCTTGACCCCCCGATCTCGTTGCTCCAACCGAATATCAAATTTTTCATAGCGAGAGAAAAAGGCTTTGGTGTCATCCGTTTCATTCCCACAGGTAAGAACAGCCAACGCGCTATTCCTGAATAGACGATGGAGACCACCCTGACTGGTATCGCAGAGTTTCTCCACCTCGTGCTGCGAAAGCATATGCATCGAGGTATCTGGCGTGATACTGGCCGCAATGCCAGGGCCTGTTGATGGCTTCTTCCATTTACTGTACTTCATAGTTGTTCCCATTGATGATCAGAAAGAAAAACACTTCTCATTCATCTGTCAATTTCAGTCTAACAAAACCATTACACTATGGGGAGCATTGAGACAGTTGAGACGAATGTTCCAACTTTGTAGAAATCATCCCTAAGCGACCTCTTAATGCACAGCACTCAATACGCCCGTACCTCTTATCGTATGCTGAGCAAGAGCGGATACTCATCAGATTGCTTTTCCCCCTTGCTCATTCGTAATATGCGCAACCAGCAAACGATGGGCTCGCTATCTAAACTTCGACTCTTTCATCCTGATACGTAAGGACTTGCCCCATGAACCTTTCCGATCTTTCTTCACGAGAATTTAAAGACCTCGTCAAAGGCTTGGTGGACGATCGATTGTGTGAATTGCTCGGAGACCCCGACCTGGGGCTTCCCTTAGACGAAACCGTTCGTGCACGATTAAAGGAGTCATTGTCCTCTTCAGAGCGAATGACTGGTGACGACATTGCAGAACAACTTGGGCTTCGTTGGTGATCGCACATGGCCTGGTATCGTGTTGAGTACCTCCCAACAATCCTAGACGATCTCGGCTCCATCGAAAAGGTCACCGCCCAACGCCTCTTTGATAAAACAAAGTGGCTCGCCTCGAATGTCGAAAATCTCCGACATGAACGGTTGACCTCAGACTTACCGGGCCTGTCACAATATGCAGTTGGAGATTGGCGCATCCTGTATTCCATTGATCGCGAAGAACACGTCGTCAATATTCATCGGATTGGCATACGCCGTGAATTTTATCCACGCCACCGGCCAACAGCACCCTCATGAGTTGGCGTGAGCAGATTGAGCTAGAACTCGCGAAGGCTCAGAAAGGGCTACAAGAGGAAAATGATGGGTTGGCACGAGTTTGTGCAAGGCGTGCGATCACGTTGGGTGTTCAGAACTGGATTGAACGAAGAGGATCGACCTCCCAGGCTACCGACGTATTGACGTCACTCCGAATGGTGCAGGATCAAGAATCATTTCCTTTAGAGGTAACAGCTGCGGCACAACGGCTCTTAATCAAAGTGACATCACACACGAAGTCAGCGATATCCACGGATCCTATCAGTGACGCAAGACTCATTTTGACATACTTCTATTCCCACCACTCTTCTCGCTCCACACTTCTTTAACTACGCTGTCGTTCAGAAAGAGGCAACCCTTCACAGCAGTCACCCCCAAGTTAAGCTGTCTCACCATTCAGGCCAAAGCAACCCTTCGCAGCGGTCACCCCTCTTTAACTACGCTGTCGTTCAGGACGAGGCAACCCTTCACAGCAGTCGCACCAGGCACAGAGAATCTCATAACATTGCACGACTCCCCATAAGACAATGGGCACAATCACAATGAATGTTGTGATCAGCAGAAAGAGGCGAACGAGTGGACGGTCGTGAAGCATAATGAAGACGTGTAAATTAAATAAGTCCGCGTTTGTGAAGGTAGTCGCGGTCAATGATAGGATTGGGTTTCGCGGAGATTTTCCCACTCGCTTGGAGCATACGTTCGACATACTTACCAATGAGATCGCTCTCAAGGTTGACTGAATCACCGACTTGCTTCAACCCCATTGTCGTGACTTTTGCGGTATGAGGAATAATGGCCACCGCACATGAACTATCAGAGACCTCATTGATCGTCAAACTGATTCCTTCTATGGTAATGGATCCTTTTTGCACACAGTACCGGGCGATCTCCTCTGGCATCTCAATGGTAAACTGAATGGCATTACCGTCTTGCTCACGCTGTCGAATCACGCCAACACCGTCAACATGCCCGGTGACCAGATGTCCGCCAATACGTTCATTCAGTTTCATCGCACGTTCTAAATTCACTGGAATGCCAGCTATCACTGAACTCAGGGTGGTTTTATTCAAGGTCTCCGTGGAGACATCCACAGCAAAATCATGTTCTCCAAACTCTGTGACCGTCAAACAGGCCCCTGAGACACTCACGCTTTCACCAACCTTCATGTCTTCAAGAATAGTCGAAGCAAGAATGGACAAACGCGCTCCTGCCAGTCCTTTCTGCACTGACTTCACCGCGCCCATTTCTTCAACAATTCCGCTAAACATGATATCTTAATATTCGGCTCTCGCTGTCGCTTGCAAACATAGGCCACATATATTCTACGTGTAAATGAGACATATGACTACTCTTTATCTTTTTTGAGGAGTACCGTCTTGACTACGACAAAAAACACCACGATCATCACCACCACACCAACTGCCGCAATCACGCCAACAACGATATCGCCTGTTCCCATTCCTTCTCGCATCTGCCCTTCCTCTCAGCTCACCCGCGCTTGGTTCGATAACACACTTTAAGAGTTCTTCTTCATTCGTATCATGATGATACCGAAAATGAGGGCAGTAATAAACTGAAGAATGCCAATTGCCGCAAAGCCTCCACTATAGCCTATATATCCAATCAAGAGCCCTGCGATCACAGGACCACTTGCATGTCCTATATCCATGATTGTCCCGCGCAGTCCCATCCCCGCTCCCAGGGACTGATGATGAGATAAATCAGCAATCAACGCGGTGGAAGAGGAAGTAATCACCGCCTCACCAAGTCCGAATACTGCAGACACCACAAGTAAGAATAGCAGCGCTTCCATGTGCGGAATGAGTATGAGCATTCCTCCGCACAGGCACAAGCCAGCAAGAATGAGAGGTTCACGACCTGTACGATCCGAGACTCTTCCCATCACCGGCTTAGCTAACAATGACGTCAGAGCTTGAATGCCAAATAACAATCCTACCTGTGCAGCATTCAATCCAATTGACAACCCATACAGCGGAAGAAAAGCCATTAACGTTCCATTGGCCATCATTTTTGACGCTTCAGTCAAACTGGTTGTCAAAATGCCACGATGCTTCAGAATTTCTTGAACGCCTCGTCGCACTTCCGTGATCAATTCTTGATTCGTGTGATTCAGTTGTGGCACAGATTCTTTCATCTTTGGAATACACAAAAACAGACAAAGACTCAACACGCCGAACACTCCAGCGATATAAAATGTTGGAGCAAACCCCACCGAATAAATAAGCGCACCACCAAGCATCGGCCCAAGGAGTCCGCCACCCTGAGCTGCCGCCGTGTACCACCCCATTACCTCTCCACGACGCGCGGCAAACATTTGTGCCACCATGGCTAACGCGAGTGGGGTAAACATGGCCGTCGCCAAACCATGTGCTAGACGGAGAATTCCCAATGTTGTGAGATCTGAAATCCAGGGGTAGAAGAATGGGGGTAACGCAAACGCCAGAAGACCGCCGAGCATCAGCTTTCGGCGATTCAGAAAATCAGACATGACCCCAACAGGCAGCTTGAGAAACACTCCCGTCAGCGTTGAGATAGCGACAATGACGCCCACAGTGAAGGGCTCTGCCCCTAATGACCCGGCAAAGAGCGCCATTGCAGGCCGACGAACCAAGTCATAGCTGACAAACCCAAAGAACGCGACTGAACAGAGAAGCGCGAATGTCCGAGGAGGACTCATAGGCTAGGAAAACGACGTGTAGAGGGTAAAAGAAAAATAGGGCGTTGCGTCAAGCAGCACCAAACTATCACCCAATTTTTCTCTCTGTCAATTTTTCTCTTTCTCTCTTTGCTCAAACACCATTCTCGAGAGCAGGCTTCTTGCTGTCGAATAAGATCTTCTGTGGTAAGGTAAGAATTGATCGGCCAGACCACCTTTTCGAACATACCCAAATCTACATGAATAAGCATGTCACAGAAGAAGTCATCCTGCTACTTAATGTTGCGAAATGGCTCATTCTGGCAACAGGGGTGGGACTCCTTGGGGGCCTTTCAACCACGGTCTTTTTAACGGCTCTGCACAGCGTCATGGCAGGAGCGGCTCTTGTCCCCTATAGTCTGCTTCTTTTGCCCATCGGCTTAGCGGCGTCTGCTTGGATTACCAGTTCCTTAGCCCCTGAAGCCGGAGGGCAAGGGGTTGAACGCGTCATTCAAGCGGTCCATCTTCGATCTGGACGTATTAAGGCACAGGTCATTCCAGCCAAACTTGCCGCCACGCTCCTCACGATTGGAACTGGTGGTTCCGCAGGTAATGTTGGACCATGTGCACAAATTGGTGGAGGACTGGCTTCCTGGATGGCTGAACTCCTTCAGTTTTCTGATGAAGATCGAAAGACATTGGTGATCTGTGGAATTAGTGCGGGATTTGCGTCCGTCCTCGGCACTCCTATCGCCGGAGCTTTTTTCGGTGTTGAAGCGTTATTTGTCGGAGCCCTTGCTTACCAAGTTCTCTTACCTTCGGTCATTGCAGCCATCGTTGGACATCAAGTGACACTTTTTTTTGATATCTCCGTGTGGACAACTCCACTTGAAGTTTCGACTACACTTGCCCCATCTCTCCTCTTATGGACCGTCCTCGCAGGAATGGTGTTTGGGCTCTGTGCCATGGCCCTTATTGAGGGAATCAATCTTGGAAGACGAGTAGCCTTCCATGCGACCCTGCCACCCCCACTGCTAGGATTCCTGGCCGGGTTCGCACTTCTCGGAATTGCGTCGCTTACCTCCACACGTCTGTTGGGACTCGGGGAAGAGGTCATTCAACAGATGATCGCCGGGCAAGAGATATTTTGGTATGCCTTCTTGCTCAAAATTATTCTCACCAGTATTACATTAAATTTTGGTGGAAGCGGAGGGGTGATCATGCCCATTTGCTTTGTGGGTGCGACAGCCGGCTCCGTATTTGGTTTTCTTTTTCATCTAGACCCTGGCGTCTTTGCGGCTCTTGGAATTGCGGGATTATTAGCTGGGGCCGTCAATACCCCAATTACCGCAGTCCTTTTATCACTTGAACTGTTCGGTGTGGAAATAGGAACCTATGCAATGGTGACGTGCGCCATTAGCTTCCTCTTATCAGGACATCGTAGCGCCATCCCCACCCAGCTGCTTCAGCTTCACAAGGCTCCAGGGATCCGTGCAGACCTCAACCAAGAAGTCAGCGAGACTCAATTTTTTGTCGATGCCTGGGATGTCCGAGTCAAGGTCATCAAAGAAAAAATCAAAGATCGTCTCGTGATCATTCGGAAACGGCCCAAACCCTAATTCATCTCATCATACAGCTATATTAGGTCATGAGATATCGCCTACCTGTGATCATGCGGGCAACTTTGCCTGTTTTGAGATTTACAAGAATTGAAGAGAAGGAGCAATTCTCGCTCGAAGGGTTTATGTGGAGAGAAAAGGGAGAAGAAATGATGATTACAAAATGACGTCTCGCTCGGAGGCACAAATAGGAACGAGTTCTTGTAGTTTCAATTCATCCAACATCGTGGCGACAACGCCTTTTGGCTGAATCCAGGTCATCCGCCGTTTAAGTCCGGTAAATTGGAGGTAGGCCGTGACAAGAAATCCAAGGCCAGCACTGTCTATGAAGGTCAGCTCGGTTAAGTTAATGATCAGATGCTCTGATTCATTCAAGCAACATTGATTCATAATGGCCTTAAAATGCCATCGCGCATTAAAGTCCAGACGGCCGTGTAGATCCACCACCGTTGCGCCTTTAACCCCTCGTACAATAACCTCAACCATATTTCCCCTTCTATGTGTGTATCGGTCCTCAGGCACACGGCCTTAAAGAGACATTCTGTTCATCTCTCAGCATCTGTTGTCGATTCTTTTTAGTTTCTTTATTCGTCAAAGTTTTTTTGACTTTTGAAGTCATTTGAAGCAATTCGGTAGAGACCAATCATCTCAGTGCCTCTCTTTCACCTTCTCAATGAATCTTGCTACAATCCAACTTCTTTCATGCCACCTGCTATTCATCCAGTCGATTTAGTCGAAGTTCTTCGCAGAAAACAACTGACACCTGCGATTGTCTTTTTGACCTCTCGTCGCGCCTGTGATGACGCCATCACGGCCTTTCAACGAAGCGAAGGTGGTCTTCCTCCCGCTCGCTCACAGGCTATTGCCACCGTTCTCGAACAACTTGCCGTCGAATATCCCAGTATTACAGGACACCCACTCATGCCTACCGTCGCACGCTTCGGTGTGGCCGCGCATCATGCGGGACATCTCCCTTCGTGGAAAATTGCGATTGAAGAATTGATGAGAAAAGGAAAGCTTGATGCGGTATTTGCCACCACAACCCTCGCTGCTGGAGTGGACTTTCCAGCAAGAACCGTGGTGATCACGCAGTCAAGCGTCAGAAAAGCCCGTGACTTTTCTGATCTCACGGTGGGAGAGATTCAACAATTAGCTGGGAGGGGTGGAAGAAGAGGAAAAGATCTGGTCGGTTTCGTCATCATTACACCCTCTCCTTATATTGACTTACAAGTTCTTAGCAAGGGGCTGACTGGTTTCCCTGAACCCATCGAAAGCCAGTTCGTCATTTCCTATCCAATGGTTCTCAACTTACTGAAAGCTCATCCACTCGATCACATTGAAGGTATTTTGGCCAAAAGCTTTGCACAATTCCAACTTAATCGAAGAGCTGAAGTTCATCAGAACCACCTTGACACGATCCATGAAGATATGCGCCCCTTTGGCCCTCGAGTCTGTACTGATTGGATTACGCAATGGCAAGTTTATGATACCGCCAAACGACGAAAATCACAGCGCCGTCCCGTGACGCATAAGGACTCTGCCGACACTTCCGCACGACTTCCCTTTCTCACCCCGGGGCGAATCATTGGCGTTTCGAAAGGGTTTGCCATCATCCTCCGACAATACCGAAGTCGTGGACAACGGTACCCCATGCTCTCAATATTACGCCCCAAAGGGACAATCACAGAATGTCCTGCGATGATGGTCAATCACATTTATGATCACGTGATTGAATTCAAGACCCTTCGAGCCTTTCCCTGGTGTACGGCCAATACTCTTTCTACTCTGGCCCAGGAACTCAATCAACTTCCGAGTGGGATTCCTGTATTACCGGTACTTGTGGACGAGGAGCAAGACGAAGATACACAACTCATGGCTGTTCTCACTGATGAATTCCCATGCCCATCTTGCCCTTCGCAAGCAGCCTGTCGGAAAGACCACCAGGTTGCACTTCGTCTGCGACAAAAAGAAAAAGGCGTGAGCAAAACCATTCAAGCCCTCCGAACAGGGCTCTGGCATCGCTTTCAGGAAAAGAGTCATGTGTTACATCAGTTTGGATATTTAACAGCTACCTCCGAATTGACATCAGAAGGAGACTGGGCCCGGCTTATACGCATCGACCATTCTTTACTTATCACCGAGTTAATTCGCATGGAGGCATTCGCAGCCATTGAGCCAGCGCTGTTAGCCGCCGTCATGGCGGGAATAGCCCATGATGATGACCGGCCAGGATCGTTTCAACGCATGAGCCCCGGATTGAGCACGATGCTCCATCAAGTTCGCGCTGTTGCTGAGTCCTTGTCTCCCTATGAAGATCCACCTCTTTTACGAACCGATGTTGCGGCTTTGACCGAACAGTGGATCAGCCAACCTGAGTTACTCTGGGCGAACCTTGTTCGTAAAACAGCTATGGCAGAAGGTGACGTCTATCGTTTATTTGCCAGAACTATTGAGTTTCTCTCTCAAATACAAACCTTAAAAGATTCACATCCAAGCCTCGCTGAAACAGCCATCTCAGCCATTACCACTATGAGACGAGAAGTTCTTGAAGAACTACCTTGAGATTTTTTGCCTATGACGAATGATGAACTAACTGGGATGCTTGAAGCACTTCCGCTTCGTCGTCTCCATGATCTCTCTCGAGGGCGGATACACCGACATTTCCGTCTCGGTAAACGTCGATTGATTGAGGTGATACTGACGCTTCCACCTGAATCCAGACAGCTGTTCGAATTGGATATACTCAATGCCGCTAAGCAAAGACCCCAGCCTCCCACCTCGCAAGGGAGACCCAAAAAACTAGTCAAAAAACCTCCTCCACGGAAGATGAAAGGCAAGGCTCACCTTTCAACCTCAGCAGAACCACCTATTTCAGCCACTGATCTTCTTGAAGGACTAGGCGTTCCATCCCAACAACACTTTCATCCTGACCCGTGGCAACTAGAGGCCGTCACACAACTGACAACCACGGATGTCATCGTCAGCGTCCCAACAGGAAGTGGGAAAACGTTTGTGGCCATCGAGGCGACCAAACGAGCACTGGAACAGGAGCAAACCGTCATCTATACCTCACCACTCAAAGCCCTTTCGAATACGAAATACATGGAATTTTCGCAATTGTTTGGAGCAGATCACGTCGGCATTCTTACGGGTGATCGTCGCGATAATGCTCATGCACCTCTGTTGATTATGACGACAGAAATTTTACGAAATCTGCTCTATGATGCGGCGAGTGGCGAAGTGGATGTGCGACTCAATACCCTCGGGCTCGTCATCCTTGATGAATCCCAATATCTTGCCGATGCAGAACGTGGGGTTGTCTGGGAAGAAACCATTATTTTTTGTCCCTCCCAAGCACGATTACTTCTCTTATCAGCTTCAATCGGCAATCCCCAAGACCTCTCCTCATGGCTGACAAGTATCAGGCCGGTCCCGTGCCATCTCATTCATCATCAAAATCGTTCGGTCCCGTTACGAGCAGGTTATCTTCATCCCAACGGAATGTTCTCTCCTCTTTTTCGAACTCGGGATATTACCAAAGGACGAGGTTTTACATTCCATCCTGAAACAAAACGCTTAGCATCGCAGTATGAAGATGAAACATTCGGCCGAAGAAATAGACGTTAACACGTTGAGCAAATGTCACACCTGTGTTGCAAATTAACAACAATTCCGTCAAAAACATTTAGAAAGTTTCTGTGCTTTCTTTTTATTTTCAATATGTTATATTCACTTAATCGTTTAAGCATAAGCATTGCTTAGTTAGCAGTCATCAACTACGTCAATTTTTATCTAATCGTGAATTCACCTAGATTTTGACATTATGTTAGTCATTGAAAAAACAAAAACCTGTGGCTTGATAACGTTATTTGCCCTATTCATACTCTCAGGCTGCCAGAGTTTACAACCTACGACAAAAGGCGAATTAAGCCTCCAAGACTCTGAGTTCATGGGACTTTGGGACACATATAACCAATGCATGATGGATCATAATCCTCTTCAAATGCAGGAATATGCCGTGCAATTATCAGAGGCACCTCGCCCCATCTCCATTCACCACTCTCCGATTCCACTACCCAAGTTTCTTGTGAATTTGACGTCCAATCGTGGCTCGCGCCTTTCAGTTGACCCAAGGGCTATGACTGCATCATGCGCATTACAAGCTGGACAAACAGCGTGGGAAACCGGTGAATACGACTTAGCTCATAATCTGCTCCAATCAATCATTGATGAGTATCCAGAGGCAGACTATGCCTATTATGTCTCTGAAGCCCGCACCACCATCTCGCAGGTACCATCCCTTCGACACGTCTCGCTCCCCTATTAAGTTATTTAATTCTCAATCGTCTTAAAACAAATTCGACAGACTTCTCTTGCAGTCACATGTCATTATTCGACTTACTGCAAGGCCTGAGAAAAGCCTCCTAAGGTTATGCAATAATCTGTATTTGCTCCAAGCAATTCGGACTGACAAACATCAAAGGAATATCGCGAATCCAAATAAAACCCGATCGAACCATGTGGACTCTCAGCGGGATATCACAGGCTTCAGGGTACGGAAGTTAATTGAATCGGCTATATATACTGAATCAGCGGTTTACGAGTAGATTATTGGGAAGGCTACAAGAGAACTTTACCGCGAGGTTTCTGAGGTTTATCAGGCTGACAAATGTCACATTGGCATAGACGACGCAATACCGTATAGGAATAGATTCCCGTATCATGGCCGTCACTCCACTTAAACTGAAGGGCATAATGTCCAACAGCCTCGATATCTTCTAACCTAATGAGTATGGGGATAGAGTCAGGATTGAGACGTAACTCACCCGTCCATTCATCGATACACCCAGCACAGGGACAATTCTGGCGAAGATATCGAACAGGATAGATCCCTCGATGTCCATCGTTCCAATCAATACCGAGCACGCCGTTCTCAAGCCAATTCATGTCATTGGGTTTGAGTAAATCAGTGGTCATTTATCCTCCAAGAAATAGAACTAGTTTTCTACAAAAATACTCTGAGGGGGGGCAAGGTTTACATAGGGAAGAGATTTTCCTACGACAACCCTAACATATGCCTCAACGGCTTGCACAACCTCCTGTCTCACTTGACCGGCCGCTCGTAATCGAGTGACGTGGTGAAACGGCAGACGTCTGGCCTGTCGAATAAATGCAAGGCTCCCTTGAGAGATAGAAAACCCTCGATCCGAACTCGTGGCACTACATGAAAGACAAATGATGCCTCCCGATTGCGGCGAAAACTTCACCGTTGTTTTTTCAGCGCCTTTCCCACATTCTGCACAATGATCGATTTGTGGGCGAAATCCCGTGTGTCCAAGAATATGAATTTGAAACAACAATGCACAGAGTTCTGAGTCACAGCCAGACCTCAAAGAAGATAATCCATCAATGAGGGCTTGAAACACATTCGGGTTTGGATCACGGTCAGGCGTGACGGCTTGAATCACATTCACCATACAGGCTGCCGCTGTCATGAGATCTAAACTCTCACGGAGCAGGCTAAAGGATTCTGTAATATCAGCCTGGCTTATTCGAGCGAGCGCCTCTGCGTTCTTTTCAAATAGTGTCAGGTCAATGAGTCGAAAAGGCTCGAGAGCACTTCCGAATCGACTTTTCATTCGCCGAGCACCACGAGCAATGCCTCGCACTTTTCCAACCTGCTCAGAATAGAACGTCACAATACGATCAGCCTCGCCCCACCTCTGACTTTTGATCACAATTGCTTTGGTCTTATACAGTGGCATATGCGAGGATACAAACCGTGAACATATCCCCCTTAGGATTGGATATTCTCTGCTCTGGCTCTCGTGCAACTCTTATGGGTACATTAATAGCCAAGGTCTACCAACAGACTCTCATTATCTCTCCAATTCTCGCGAACCTTGACCCACAGCTCTAAAAACACTTTCAGGCCAAACGTCTGCTCCATATCCAATCGAGCCTCTGTCCCAATCGTTTTCAAACGCTGACCTTTTTTCCCAATGACAATTGGCTTTTGTGATGATTTTTCGACAAAAATCGTTGCGGTAATATGAGCCCGAGCCCCTTCCTCAACAAAGTCTTCGACCAACACCGCCACAGAATACGGAAGCTCTGCATGGGTATGATGCAACACTTTTTCTCGAACCATTTCGGCGGCCATGTGACGCATGGACTGATCAGTAAGAAAGTCCTCTTCATACTGCGGTGGTTCTTCGTCCGGCAAACAGGCGAGGGTGAGCTCAAGAAGCCGGTCAATATTGTCACCCTTCTTAGCCGAAATCGGCACAATTCCTGTCCATTCCCGAATTTGGCTGAACTGATCAATCAGCGGGAGCAAGCGAGCTTTCCCAACTTCATCGACCTTATTGAGCAAAAGAAAAATGCCGGCATACATATGTGACTGTGTGGCAGTCTCGACTTGCTCCATCACAAAGCGATCTCCAGCTCCTGGCGGTTTATTGGCATCCATGACCACATAGATAATGTCAGCATCAGGTAAGGAGTCTAAGGCCGTCCTCACCATTTTTCGATTTAGTTGATGCTTGGGTTTATGGAGTCCAGGCGTATCAAGGACTGCGAGCTGGGCAGAAGGGAAATGCCCCACTCCCAGAACACGGGTTCGAGTGGTCTGGGGTTTATCAGAAACAATCGCCACTTTTTGCTTAACCAGCGCATTCAACAGCGTAGACTTGCCAACATTGGGTCGGCCAACAATTACTAACGTGCCAAGTTTCATAATAGGTAATAAAAATGAAAGAAGAACGAAAATAAGTATAACGAGGTATTGAGCTGTTTGGGAATGGGAATACCGCAGTTCCGGAGGGAAACGGTGATCGGCACTATGGCATTGATTGAGATTGATTTAGTCGAGGTTCGAGAAATTGATACACTCTTTCTCCTTTACGAACCATCCCCAACCGGTTCCTTGCTAATTCCTCAAGCTTCAGCGGATCAGACTGAACTCTGAGAATCTCACGCTCTAAAAATTCAGTATTTTTTTGAATTTTCTGAATACGGTACTCTAACTCTTTCGCGTCAGCAACCGTCTGAAGATATAAGGGCACCCCATTATCCGTAAAGAAGATATATCCGAGGAAAACACCGCTTAAAATCATGCCGGCCACAACCGGCAATTTACTCATGAGTTCGCCACAAAACCCTGGGGCCTTTTTCTTTCGTTTTCGATTTTTACTCATTGACACTCA